>NZVW01000002.1 GCA_002697475.1 Aquimarina sp.
ATAGCCATGCTACCGGGTATTTCAAGAAGTGGGGCTACTATTTCAACTTCAGTATTACTGGGAAATGATAAAACCAAAGCGGCTCGCTTTTCTTTCTTAATGGTTATTCCATTAATCTTCGGAAAGATTGCTAAAGACCTACTTAGCGGGGATTTAAATTTCTCTTCTGAGCATAGTATGAGTATAGGTGTAGGGTTTGTTGCAGCGTTTGTTTCAGGATTGTTTGCGTGCACGTGGATGATTTCACTAGTGAAAAAGAGCAAATTAACTTATTTTGCCGTATATTGTATACTTATTGGTTTAATAGCCATCGGTTTTGGTTTAACTTAAAAAACGCCCCCTATCCATGTTAACCGAACAAGATTTTAAAGACGGTCAGATACTTTTGATTGACAAGCCGCTGCACTGGACTTCTTTTCAGGCGGTTAATAAACTACGTTGGCTCATCAAAAAAACTTTTAAAATCAAAAAAATTAAAGTGGGTCACGCAGGCACTTTGGATCCATTAGCCACAGGGCTATTAATTATCTGCACAGGTAAATTTACCAAAAAAATAGAGGAATTACAGGGGCAAATTAAAGAGTACACCGGTACTATTACCCTTGGAGCCACAACTCCTTCTTACGACCTGGAAACAGAAGTAGATCAAACTTTTGACATCGATCATATTACAGAACAAGCAATTTTAAATACTACAAAACAATTTATAGGGGAAATAGAACAATATCCTCCCGTTTTTTCTGCGTTAAAAAAAGATGGGAAGCGATTGTATGAATATGCCAGAGAGGGTAAAGCTGTGGAAATTAAACCCAGAACCATTGAAATCAAAGAATTCGAAATCACAAGAGTAAATCTTCCTGATGTGGAATTCAGAGTAGTTTGTAGTAAAGGAACATATATCAGGTCACTGGCACATGATTTTGGCAGAGCTTTGGATAACGGTGGACATCTTACTGTACTGAGAAGAACAAAAATTGGTGATTATGATGTCGCAGATGGACTTTCTATAGAAACCTTTGAAAATCAACTCAAAGAGAAAGTGGAAGTCCTGTAAAATAATATTGTATAAATGTAGTTATTGAGTACGTGATGGAGTTTATAGAAAAACATAAGGCATTGATTATAACAAGCATGTTGATGGGAATCTTTGTTATGGGATTATACAACATCAACATGATGAGTAAGAGGCAAGAGCAGTCTGAAATTCTAATGGAGATTCCTGAAGAGGTAATGGAAGAACTTACCAAAGAAGAACCTGAAGAACAGGATCCATTAGAAGCAAGAGAGCTTTTAGCATCTCAGCGTACCCATAAAGCCTTTAATGAAGATTTTGAGAGTCACGATGATTTTGAGGAAAGGCTAAAATCTCTAACTGAAGCCGAAGAATCAGAAGCGGAAGACGAGCCGCAAGAAGAAGTCGAAGATGCCATTGAAGAACTCAAACCCACTGAAAAAGTAGAGGAAGAAGTAAAACCAAACAGCATGTACAGCTCATCCAGCTGGAAGTTAGATGGTCGAAAGCTTGTTGGTAAAATCCCCAATCCTGTATATACTTGTAACGGTAGTGGTAAAGTTGTGGTGAAAATAGAGGTCAACGGTAACGGTTATGTAATAGACACTAAAGTAGACAAACGCAGATCTTCAACACGTAACGAGTGTTTATTTGACAATGCTATGGAATATGCTCGTAAAGCCTTATTCTCCAAATCTTCCTTAGAAGAACAGGAAGGTACGATAACTTATTTCTTTAACTATAGCGAATAATCATTAAATCAATTCACTAATATCGTCGGCAATATTTTTGCCTTTATTCTTATTATACCACATTTGAAGTTCTTGCTTAAATACAGGATCCAGACTACCATGTTCTGCCTTGTAATCATTCACTAGCTTCGTAGCCTCTGATGGTCTTGGGCCCCAGGTATGCAAAACTTCTCTTTTATCATTATCATAAATGATTAGTTTAGGAATAGATTTAGATCCATTAGTCAAAAAAAGCTGCATCAATTCTTCGTGATCATCTCTTAGCACTAACTTCAAATCTATACCTTTATTTAATTCTGCTATCCTATTTAGTACTGGCAAGGCATGTGCTGCGTCCCCACACCAGCCTTCTGTAATGAGTAACCAGGTAACGTTAAGCACAGCACCAGAAACTTTATCAATAATATGTGGTTCCAGTTTTACGGTTTTATCCCAGCGCTTCATCCTTCGATCATTTAGCATACTGTAGTTAAGCAAATCTTCCGATTGATTAGGACCAGTTGATTTGCCTTCATTAAGTAACTTGCCAACAAGTTCTTTGTATTCTCCATAGGTATACGAATCTTGTAGAGCTTTTTCTATAATTTCAATTTTAGAAACAGTTCCCATAATATAGGTCTTCTTTATAATTGCATAAGACGCGCAAGTTAATTAATACTTACAACCATTCGCTGTGCTATATTTTCGGTTTTCTTCAAAAATATAATAATAAGCCTTCAATCTTTTTCTTTCAATATTTCTTAACAATAGATTAGCAAGAGATCTAATGGACTATGTGAATTTTCATTTCAATTAATTCACTATTTTTAACTACAGAAAAAAGCCTTTATCCCTCAACCAAATGAAATATCTGGTTTGTTTTTTTTATCTTAAAATTTTATAACTTGAGAGAGAACTTAGATCAAATTATTAAATCGGGTCCTATTCAAAAGATAACCCTTCATCAAGTAAATGAAAATTTTTTTGAATTAACAAAAGAAGGTATTTGGTTAGTCGATGGAGGGGTTGAATTAACTTTTCCTGAGGGAACAATTTCAGCTGCATTTGACTCCAGTAGACAATATTTACTAATTGAAAATAAACCAATCGGAAATATTTACACTGATAATAATATTTCTATCCTGGAGAGTGATAATACTTTCATTCTGAATCAATACATAGGTAAGGAAATCAACAAATCTTCTTTGAAAACTATTGATTTTAATGCTGTTGTAGATTACACAATGAAAACTAGGAAAGAAAATCATATTGTCGAAATGATTTTAGAATTTGTGGATAATTCAATTTTACAAGTGGCACTTGTAAACTATGATTTAGAAGAACATAAGACTCCCGAAAACTATTCTTATGATATTGCAAATGATATTTTAATCTCTACCAAAGAAATCGTATCGATAAGATAGATACTTATACGATTCTAAAACAATTTCAGGATTACACATCTTTAGCAATAATTCAAAAACAAATCACGGAAGCTGTTTAAAATGTCAAAATACTATCCTTATTTATACTTTTGGAGCTTAGGACTTCTAATTGTATTTTTTGCTATCAGATATGGTGATGATACTACCTTAGATATAAATATTCACGACACGTATTACGTAATGCAAAAATCAGTCATTGATATTTTCTTCATAGGATTGACTATAACTAGCGGCTTACTGTATTTTATTTTTATCAACTTCAATTTCCCTCTTAAAGGAACACTTACAATTATTCATACAGTATCAAATTTAGCTGGTTATCTTACTATTCTCATCTTACCTGAATTCTTAGGATATTTTTCCTATGAACTAAATCTTATTCTTTTTCTATCATTTATAATAATTTTAGCCTCTCAACCTTTATTTTTGATTAATGTTCTAAGGGCGATATATCTAAAACTAAAAAATAATCACAATGACTAAACACAGATGTGGCTGGTGCCTGGGAGACCCTATTTATGAAGCTTATCACGATGAAGAATGGGGTGTACCACTCCATGACGAAAGATTATTATTTGAGTTTCTGATTCTGGAAACCTTTCAGGCGGGGCTAAGCTGGATTACAGTCTTAAAAAAGCGTGATAACTTTCGTAGGGCTTTTGACAATTTTGACTATCATTTAGTCGCTCAATATGACCAGCATAAAATAGACACCTTACTTCAGGATCCCGGAATTATACGAAATAAGCTTAAAGTAAACGCAGCAGTAAACAATGCCAAACTTTTTATAGCACTTCAGCAAGAGTTTGGAAGCTTTGATACCTATATCTGGAGTTTCGTGAATGGAAAACCGATCAAGAATAGCTGGAATAACTACAAGGAATGCCCTGCCACTACTGAGGTTTCAGATCAGATAAGTAAGGACTTAAAAAAACGAGGTTTTAAGTTTGTAGGTTCTACTGTAATCTATGCATTTATGCAAGCTGTTGGTATGGTAAATGACCACGAAGTCAATTGTTTTAGATATGATCAGGTATAGCGTAATATGAGTTTCGTAGATTGGATAGGTTTTTTTGGAGTGTTTTTAATATTACTGGCTTATTTTTTACAAACCATCCGAATTATAGAGTCAACAAATATTTACTATATATTACTAAACTTAATTGGAGCCACTCTAGCTTGCTGTGCTTCTATATTACTGGAATATATACCTTTTATTATTTTAGAAGGGGTGTGGGCAATTGTTTCTCTATTCTCTCTTTTGAAAGTTTTAAGAAAACGTAATATTTAACACGTTACATTTTAATCCCGTAGGCTAAATCACCGGCATCACCCAATCCAGGCACTATATAACTATGGTCGTTAAGTTCTGCATCAATAGCAGCAATCCATAAATGTGTGTTATCAGGAAGACAATTTGCGATATAATCTACTCCTTGCTGTGATCCAATTACTGCAACTACATGTATTTGTTTTGCTTTTCCTCTCTGTTTAAGAATTTCAAACGTATTTTCAATAGTTCGACCAGTTGCCAGCATAGGATCCGCTAGTATTATCACTTTATTATCAATTTGTGGTGCTGCCATATATTTGACCTCTATTTCAAATTCATCCTCAGAGGTATATTTTCTGAAGGCAGAGATGAAGGCATTTTCAGCCTTATCAAAATAGTTAAGCAAACCATTGTGTAATGGTAACCCTGCTCTTAAAATAGAGCAAATCACCAACTGATCTGACAGAAGTTGAGTAGGAGCAATCCCCAAAGGTGTTTTAATGTCTTCGAACTCATAATTTAAGTGCTTACTCATTTCATATCCTAATATTTCACCAATACGCTCTACATTTCTTCTAAACCGCATACTATCTTTTTGAACATCTATATTTCTTAACTCAGCTATAAAATGATTCAAAATAGAACTTTGAGCACTTAAATCATGTATTGTCATACCTCTTATTTTAAATAGTTTAAGAATTTATCCCTGGATATTTCTCTAGCTCCCAGGCTTGCCAAATGATCTGTGTACACCTGACAATCAATAAGCTTAACTCCTAGTTCCACAAGCTTATCAACCAAAGTTATAAAACCAAACTTAGAAGCGTTACTAACTTTAGTAAACATGCTCTCTCCACAAAAAACATGTTTGTCTTTTAGCCAAACTCCATATAATCCTCCCACTAGTTCTTCATCTTGCCAAACCTCAACTGACATCGCTATGTTACTATGGTAAAGCTCGATGTAAGCTTCTTTCATTTCATCTGTTATCCAGGTTCCGTTTTGACCCGGACGATAAATGGTTGAACAATTTTCTATGACTGATTTAAAGTCTTGATTGAAAGTTACTTGAAAAATATTACTTCTAAGTATCTGCCACATACTTTTACTCACCTTCAATTCTTCAGGAAATAGGACCATGCGCGGATCCGGGCAAAACCATAAAATTGGCTGACCTTCGTTATACCAGGGAAATATCCCATGCTGATATGCATATATCAACCTATCAACAGAGAGATCGCCTCCCAGTGCCAGGAGCCCGTCTTCATCTGCAAAATCTACAGGAGGAAATGTGATATGTTTACCTAAAAAAAACAAAACTATTAGTATATATGGCTACAACGTTAAATATCAATTAGTTGTTTGAATTCATCAAAAAAATCGCAATATTTGTTAAGACCTTTTAAGATAAATTTTGTTCATCATTGCTTTTTTGAGTTTTATTAAAAGGTTAATCAAAAACCATTATATGAAAAGTCCGATACTTAGTACCGGACTTTTTTGTTTTTTAAAACTCAGAATTCTAAAATTTTAGAAAGGAAGATCGTCGTGGTCTTCTTCACTAAAATCTGTTGCTGGTTCAAATGCATCTTCCGGAGGCATTGGAGGTGCAGCGGTTGGAGCGACTGGTTGTAAACTTTCAATCCTCCATCCCTGAATAGAATTAAAATATTTTGTCTCACCCTGAGGATTAACCCATTCTCTACCTCTTAGATTGATACTAATCTTTACATCCTGACCCACCTGAAAACTATTCAATAAATCTGTTTTGTCCTGAACAAATTCAACTAATATATGCTGTGGATACTGCTCATCTGTGGTTACTACAATCTCTCTCTTTCTAAAACCGTTGTTGCCAAAGGTTTGTGTATCGCCTATCATTTTGACTTTACCTTGTACTTCCATCTTAATGTATTACGTGTTTGCTACTAATATTTTCCAGGCAGTTTCTATATCATCTTTATCAAGATACTGCTTTGCAAATTTATGAATTTCAAGTGGGTTAGCTTGAGCGATATGGTTTTTTATATCTTCATTTTTATTAACAAAGATATCCGCTTCATTAGAATCCGGAATTACTTCAACATTACCAAGTTTTCCTAAGTCATTCCCTGTAAAAATTGAACTTAACCGAATATTTTCAGGTATATTATCCACACCTATTCCTTTTGTTCTTAAAGGTTTTGGCACCTCAAACATTCCCATATTAGCTCGACTATACCAATTACCACCCATACGAGCCACCTGATCAATTTTATATTGATCTATACTTCCGTCTTCATCAAGTATCTCCTCTTTAACATGCATCATCACAACCTCACAAATTACCAGATTACCAGCTCCTCCTTCATCACCTAAGGCTACAACTTCATTAACTTTACATTCCAATTGAACCGGAGATTCCCCAACTCGGTATGGCCTAACCTTTTCTGAATCTACCATCGTCAACCCAGACTTGATAAACTCATTTACTCCCTGATCATACTCCGTACTGGACAAAGACATTTGCTGTACAATATCATAATTAACAATGTTGATCACTACTTCCTTTGTGTCCAACACATTATCCAATGTATGTTTTGTAGTATTTCCTCGTACTCGTCGAGCGGGAGAAAATATAACAATAGGAGGATTGGCACTAAAAACATTAAAAAAACTGAATGGTGAAAGGTTAGGATTTCCATTACTATCTACGGTGCTAGCAAAAGCTATAGGTCTGGGACCAATAGCTCCTAATAACATTCCGTGTAATTTTGGGGTCTCAGTAGTTGAAGGATCTATTTTTATCATAACGATGTTTTGTGATCAACAAAGATAATTAAAGTTTATACCTCAAAAAATATAGTTATCTATTGCCAATCTATATTTTTAGACAATAAATTAGTATACTTACGTTTAAATCTTAGATTCCAATCTTGTAATTTAGCTATATGAATTTTACCGATGAGCGTAATTTTGCCAGTTATTTTATAATTATTGCCGCAGTTATTATTACAGGACTTGTTTTATGGAACACTTCGCTGTTTTTACAACGACTTAAAGAAGATGAACGCGTCAAGATGCAAACCTGGGCACAGTCCTATCGAGCACTGAATAGTGGTACTCAGGATGACTATCTTGATTTATCTATATTGATCAGCGGATCCAATCAAACCATTCCTATTATAATAACTGATGCAGAAAATAACTTTATTCGTGATACTTTGGGTAATATTGATCCATCTAATATTTCTAATATCCCGGAAAGTATTATTAATGACGAAGAAGACTTAAGAGAATATCTGGAAGAAATGCAGTCAGAAAATGAGCCAATTATTTTGGATCTAAAAGGTACTATTCAGCACCTTAATTATGGTAACTCAGCTATTCTTAAAAAACTCACCTACTATCCTATTGCCATAGTTTTGATCATATTTTTATTAATTGGCGTGGTATATTTCTTTTTTACTACTTCAAAAATTAGCGAACAAAATAAGCTATGGGCAGGAATGGCTAAGGAGACTGCTCATCAAATAGGTACCCCGTTATCCTCTCTGGTAGGATGGAGCGAAATTTTAAAAGCCGAGAATGTCAATCCAGAATATCTACTGGAAATTGAAAAAGATATTTCAAGATTGAAAGTTATCACAGAACGGTTTTCAAAAATTGGGTCCATACCTCATCTTGAAGACACTGATATTGTCAAGGAAACAAAAAATGCCTATACCTATTTGCAGTCCAGAAGTTCTAAGCTAATCAACTTTTCATTAGATCTACCGGATAAGCCTATTTATGTGAGTCTTAACACTCAGTTATATAGTTGGACCATTGAAAATCTGGTTAAAAATGCCATCGATGCCATGAAGGGTAAAGGTGATTTAAAAATTGATCTGACTGACGATGCCAAGAGAGTTTTTATACGTATTAAGGATACCGGAAAGGGGATTCCTAAAAGTAAATTTGCCAAGATTTTTGAACCTGGTTACACCTCTAAAACAAGGGGCTGGGGACTAGGACTTTCTCTAGCTAAACGTATTATCGAAGAATATCATATGGGTAAAATTAAAGTTCTAAAATCTGAACTAGGAAAAGGTACGACATTCCAAATTACACTAAGCAAATCTGGAGTATCTATATAACAAAACAGAGCTTAACCCGTTATAACTAAACACCAATCTTTTTATTCATGAAAGCTGAATATAAAATTCTTAAAGAGGCTAACTTAACCAACAATTGTCCTGTGTGCTATGCTAATGATGGAATGGTCATTTCCTTTAAGCAAAAAAAGCTGAAATCAGGTTTAATGCGAAGAACCTTAAAAGAAGTAGAAGACAAGATCGAATGCCTAAAGTGTAAATCACATATTTATCCTGCGATATGGACTAAGGATATAGAACTGGTTTATGATTACCATCGCAAAACAGTAGTACCTTCTTCAGGAAGAATAAGTTTTACTCCTCTGTTTTATACCATTGTTGTTATACTTTTTATTATTCTTGCCGGGGCAATTCTATATTTAAAAAATCCAGACCTGTTGTCAATCTAATACGTGTTCATCACCTGACGAAGATCTTCTGGAATTATAAAGGTTTTGTCAATATTGAAGTCAAAGCATACAGCAACATCGTGTCCTTCTGCACATAATACATTGTCATCATTAAATAACTGATGGTGCAGCCCAAAACTGGAGTTTTTAATGAATTCCACTCTGGTTTTTATGGTTACATTTCCCGGAAAGAAAAGTGGATTCTTAAAGTCACACTTCGTAGATACTAACATAGGACCTTTCTTCGTCTTATTATACATATCCTGCAAACCTGTAACCTGCCAGAACTGCACCCTAGCACTTTGCATATATTTCATGAAATTTACATTGTTGACATGGTTATAAGTGTCCATTTCACTCCAGTCAATACGTAAAGTTAAGGATAGTTTAAATTCGTCAGCTTTTTCAGAACTCATTTCACTATAAGTTTGATGCTATGTTAGATGCCAGTTCCTTAAACTCACTTTCAGTAAGAGACACTTTATGCTGAAATGTCATTTCCTTCATCTCGTTCAGAGGTATTAGATGTACATGCACATGAGGCACTTCAAGTCCAACTACTGCAACCCCTACGCGTTTACAGGCAACTGTTTTTTCTAAAGCTTTGGCTACTTTTCGAGAAAAAGCCATTAGACCCATGTAGGTATCTTCATCCAGATCAAAAATCTTATTTACTTCTTTTTTGGGGATGCACAAGGTATGTCCTTTTGCATTAGGGTTAATATCCAAAAAAGCATAAAAGTTTTCGTCTTCAGCAACTTTATATGATGGAATTTCTCCATTAAGAATTTTTGTAAAAAGGGTAGCCATTTAATTTTTTGGTTGGTTATACTGGTTGGAAAGATAACTTTTTTATTGAAAATTAAAAATGAAAAAGACCTTTTCTGAAACTCAAAAAAGGTCTTCTTTATTATTCTAAAATTCTTTTATTCTCTTGTAATCTCTACAATATCAAATTTCATAGTTCCGTTAGGAACCTGAATCTCTGCTACATCGCCTACGGTTTTTCCTAAAAGTCCTTTGCCAATAGGTGAATCTACGGATATTTTTCCGGCTTTAAGATCAGCTTCACTCTGTGCAACAAGCTTATATTTCATCTCTGCACCATTTATCTGATTCTTTATTTTTACGGTAGAGTGCACTAAAACCTTAGAAGTGTCCAGTTGAGACTCATCAATCAATCTGGCATTGGATAAGGTCTCTTCCATCTTTGAAATTTTCATTTCCAGTAACCCCTGAGCTTCTTTTGCCGCATCATATTCAGCATTTTCACTCAAATCTCCTTTATCCCTGGCATCAGCTATAGCTTGCGAGGCTTTAGGACGCTCAATATCCTTTAATTTATTTAATTCGTCTCTTAATTTTTTTAGCCCTTCTGCAGTGTAGTAAGATACTTTGCTCATAACTTCATCGTTTATATAAATACAAAAAATCCCATCACGATGGGACTTTACCTGTAACAAATATAGCAAAAAATTATGGTCCTTTATATTTTTACGTAATTTGCTTGCTGAAAAAGATTGAAGATTTATAACTATGAAAAATATCCTGTTTTCTATAATATTGCTTTGTGTTTTTGCCTGTTCTGATGATGACAGACCTCAAAATCCTTTCCTCCCTAATGTAACGGTTAATTTTCAGGTTAACTTAAATCTTCCTGAATTTGACCAACTAGAATTTCCGGGGGGTAGTGCAGAAATACGAACTGATGGCTTTGGGATTAACGGGGTGTATATTCGTAACCTTAATAATACAACTTTTGTAGCTTTTGAACTTACAGACCCTAACCATGCTTTGGAAAGCTGCTCTGCTTTAAGTGTTTCTAATGAAAAAGCGACTTGTAACTGTAGTGACGGTAGTATTTATAATCTTATTACCGGCCAACCTGAAGATAGTACTCTTCCTTATTTTCTGAAAGCATACAGAGTACAAAAACAAGGCAATGTATTAATTGTGACAAATTAGTAGGAAGCCAGGCCTTTTTTAAGGTTTATAAGCTCCAACCCTACATTTAAATTAAGTAACAAGTTGATTGCTTTTAAACTTCTCACTCCTGACTGACAACATACAACAATAGGAAGTTCCTTGTTTATCTCTTGATATCTATCGTCTAATTCGTCAAGAGGAATATGGAGCCCGCCTATATTAAACTGTTGAAACTCTCTTTCTGTTCTAACGTCAAGGATGGTGTACTTTTCTGGGTTTGACTTCAATTCTTCAGCCAGAATCTCTTTTATTAAAGAACTATTGTCATCGCTAACACCACAAAAGACATCATAATCATCTTCTAGTCTTGTGATTTGAATATCTTCATTCTTTGAAAATTTGACAATCTGCTGACTCATTGTGAGCGCATCAAAATATAAGAGTGAACCATCCAGAATTTTACCTATACCGGTAATAAGTTTTATGGTTTCGTTTGCTTGTAGCGTACCAATAATTCCCGGAAGAACACCTATGACACCAACCCCAGAACAATTAGGCACTTCATCAGGTCCCGGGGGTTCAGGAAACAAACACCGATATGTAGGACCATTGTTATAATTAAACACTGTAACCTGTCCCTGAAATTTAAATATAGAACCAAAAACAAGTGGTTTTCCTGTCAATACACAAGCATCACTAACCAGATATCTGGTAGCGAAATTGTCACTGCCGTCTACAATAACATCATATGCTGAAAATAAAAGCTCTGCATTATCCTTATTCAACTTGTAATTATGTATTTCAAAATTTACAAAGGGATTTAGATTCGAAAGTCTCATAGCAGCCTGCTCAGCTTTAGGCTTGCCTATATCTTCTGTAGTATACAAAACCTGTCTTTGAAGATTAGACTGGTCAACAACATCAAAGTCCACTATTCCTATAGTACCCACTCCTGCTGCGGTAAGGTATTGTAAAACAGGACATCCCAGGCCACCGGCTCCAATGACCAGGACTTTAGCTTTCTTCAGCTTTTCTTGTCCTTTCTGCCCAAATTCTTCTAAAATTATGTGCCTGTGATATTGATTCTTCTCTTCTTGACTAAGCATAATGCTCAAAGATATTACTTTTATAACCAGGATTTATCCCAATCCTTCCAAACTACATCCAGTCCTTTTTGTTGAAGCATCGCAGTTATTTGCTCTGTAGATCTCTCATCGCTTATCTCAAATTGTTCCAAAGATGAAGGTTCTACGACATAACCTCCCGGATTGGTTTTTGACTCTGCACTTATGGAGGTTATGCCTAAATTAACAATATTGTCTCTAAAAACCTCTCTCTCCCTTGTAGAAATAGAGAGTTCCACATCTTCATCCAGAAGCCTGTAAGCGCAAATTAATTGTACCAAATCACTATCTGTCATTTCAACTTTTGGTTCCAATCCTCCACTATGTGGTCTTAATCTTGGAAAGGAAATGGAATACTTTGTCTTCCAATATGTTTTTTGAAGGTATTTAAGATGCAAAGCAGTAAAAAAACTATCAGCTCGCCAATCTTCCAACCCAAAAAGTGCACCAAGTCCAATTTTATGAATTCCCGCCCTACCTAAACGGTCAGGTGTTTCTAATCTATAATCAAAATTAGATTTTCTTCCTTTGGGATGATGTTTTTTATATTCCTCCTGATGGTAGGTTTCCTGATAGACAAGTACGGCATACAAGCCTTTAGACTTCAGAAACTCATAATCCGTCTGATCCATAGGTTGTACTTCCATACTGATATTGGCAAACTTGTCTCTGATCAAATCAATAGCATTGCCAATATAATCTACTCCAACAGTCTTGTTAGCCTCTCCTGTAACCAACAGAATATGATCATACCCCTTGTCTTTTAGAAAATCAGCTTCTTTTAGAATTTCTGTGTCATTTAATGTTCTTCGCGGTATTTTATTAGTCATACTAAAACCGCAATAAGTACAGATATTCTGACACTCATTGCTAAGATACATAGGCGCATACATCTGTATCGTATTACCAAAACGCTTTTTAGTAATCTGAGAACTCATTTGCGCCATGTGTTCAATAAAAGGCTTAGCAGCAGGTGATATTAAAGCTTTAAAATCTTCAATAGACCTATGCTTATTTGACAAGGCTTTTAACACATCTCCTTCCCTTTTGGAATAGATATCTTCAAGCGTTTTATCCCAATTGTATGTTTTAAATATGTTTTTAAAAGTGGTATCTGGTATCTGGTATCCGGTATCTGATTTTATCTTTTTCATTGATGCTAGGAATTATATTTAATCTAATGCTTTAACCAGTTTAAAGAGCATCTTTCTTATTATAACAACTTCATCTGTTATACTTTGCCATATCTCCTTATCAATTAAGTTGAGGTCCTTTGATAACAAAACCAAATACTCCACTTCAGAAATTGATGCGGAGGCTATTTTTAAGAACCTTCCAAATTCTTTATTGCTATTATGGCCTGAACCCTCTGCAATATTGGTCGGAACTGAAGATACGGCTCTTCTTAATTGAGATACTATCCCGAATTTTTCTTCTATGGGAAAGTTTTCCGTAACTCTATATACATTTAATGTCAATTCGTGAGCTTTTTCCCAAACTTTTAACTCCTTAAAATCTCTCATAATTACCTAAACAATTTCACCTGAAACCTGATTTCTGTTACCAAATTACCTTTCTGACAAGAAACTAGTTAGAGGACTACTTGCTTCTGCTGTATGTTGAATTGGAGCCAGCCTTGCTTTGTACGCCATTCTACCTGCTTTTACAGACAGCTTAAAGGCCTCAGCCATGGCTACAGGATCTTGTGATACTGCAATTGCAGTATTCACTAAAACCGCATCTGCTCCGATTTCCATTGCCTGAGCTGCATGCGAAGGACTTCCTATACCTGCATCTACAATCACAGGCACATTACTCTGAGCAATTATAATTTCTAAAAAATCTAGTGTTTTCAATCCTTTATTACTGCCTATTGGAGCTCCAAGAGGCATTACACATTGCACTCCTACCTCTTCTAATCTTTTGCATAAAACAGGGTCAGCGTGTATATAAGGCATTACAACAAAACCTAGTTTGACTAATTCCTCGGCTGCCTTTAAAGTTTCTATGGAATCCGGTAATAAATATTTAGGGTCGGGATGAATCTCTAATTTAATCCAGTTGGTTTCCAAAGCTTCTCTGGCCAATTGTGCTGCAAAAACTGCCTCTTTAGCATTTCTAACACCAGATGTATTGGGTAACAGATTGATGTGATGATGATTTAAATGCCTCAAGATATCATCATCTGTATTATCAATATCCACTCTTTTTAATGCTACAGTCACTAATTCACTTTCTGAAGCCATTAGTGCTTCTTCCATCACTGATGAAGAGCTGAACTTACCTGTTCCAGTAAATAATCTTGAATGAAATTCTTTATCTGCTATTTTTAATGTATCCATTTTTTAAGCTTTTTTCAATAATGCTTGAATGTAATCTACTGTTGTTTTTAGATTCAGGTTTTGTGTCAATAGTTTAGATACAGCAATTCCAGAAACATAATTCTCCATTAGGTTTTTTATATCTGACTCAAGGATTCCCCCAATAGCAATTACCGGAATCTGACAAGCGGAAGCTCTTAATTCAGTTAAAATTTTTCTATAACCTTCTAAACCCAGAACAGGGCTCAAGTTTTTCTTTGTTTCCGTATGTCTGAAAGGTCCTAATCCTATATAATCCACTTTATTTTCTGCTTGTAGCAGGCAATCTTGCAATGTGTTGGCTGTGCCTCCAATAATGCTATGATCTCCCAGTATAGATCTGGCATCTTTGGGATTCATATCGCTTAATCCCAGATGAACTCCATTAGCTTCTGATTCTTTCGCAATACTGACATTATCATTAACAATAAATACAGCGGAATATGCTTCACAAATTTTTTTACTCTCCTTTGCTATTTGAAGATAAGTTTCAAAGTCTACGTCTTTAATTCTCAGTTGAACCCATCGAATTCCTGCCTCACAAACCTTTTGAATATTGGTTAAATGATCCTCTGGCTTAGCTCCCTGTGATATGTATTGTATCTTTTGTTGTTCAATCACTGCTTTATATGTTATAATATGCTAATAATGATGGGTTAGAGCTTAATCTCTGCTCTATAAATCGTTTTGCTCTAAGACAAGCCTTCAGAATTGGAAAACCTTTAGAAATATATGCTGCAATTGCTGATGACAAAATGCATCCACTACCGTGCTTTTCAGAAATATTTAAAGTTTTTGGGTTCAAAATAAATGCCTGACCTGATTTTGTGAAAAGTTGATCTTTTCCTATGTTATCATCTCTGTGACCTCCCTTTAACAACAAGTTTGTTCTATGCTGTATAGTCAAAATTGCATCATCAATATTCTTTTGGGGATACAGTTTTTGGATTTCATTATAATTGGGTGTCAGCAAATAGATTTTGTTTAAGACTTCTTCGAACAAATCTGTACTCCTCATATTATTTTTCTGTGGTGATTCTTCAAAATCATATCCGGAGCTGGAACTCAGTACAGGATCCAAAATAATTTTTATCTGATCATTATAGCTACATAAAAAATCCACTACTTGATTAAGCTTTTCCCAATCCTCAATGACACCTATTTTAACTACTTTAATTGGAAAACGCTCCGTCAGTATCCTTAATTGCTCTTTAATTGTTTCTATTGGTGTCCAGTAACAATTACAAAAAGTGTTATCATTTTGAACCGTATTCGCTGTAGATACCGCAACGCCATAGCATCTCAAAGCTTCTATAGTCTTGATATCCGCTAAAAGCCCCGCTCCTCCTGAGGGATCAAATCCGGCTATAGTCATTATGTAAGGTCGTACTGTCATAGTATGTTAAACCCTTTCTTTACATAAAGAAAGATTTTCTATCTTGTCTTTTATTCGTTTGAAACTTTTAATAGGACTTACAGTATTCCAGACTCCTCCTAAAACCCCCACTCCTTTATAACCTAAATCAAACGTGGCTTGTAAGTTATTTTCATTGATCCCTCCCATACCTACAACAAATTCATCAATATGACTAACATCAAAGTTTTTACCTTCATACCCCGATTTAGAAATTGAATTAAATACAGGACTTAGCAATACATACTCAAATAAACTTTTATTACGCTCAATATCTTCAATAGTATGAAAAGAACTGGAAACTCTGTAACCGATCTCCTTACAATCTTTAACAAAGGTGCTTAATGTGTTTTCCAGATCTTTCCGCGCCTTTTCCTGCAAATGAATGCCTCTTAATTTATACTCATCCACTAATGCCTGATACTCGTGAAGCATTATTTTTTTATAATATTTTGATTCAATTTGATCTAAAAGATGACGGTATTCATCCATAGTAAATTGAGGCTTACGAAGATGCAATCGTTCCAAGCCAACTTCAAATAACTGATTAATTAATGAAGCTTCGTTAGCTATTTCTTTTTCTGAAGTAAGTACAATCAACATAGTCTTTTCTTTTTTTATGATAGTAGCCCCGATTGCAGCGGCATCCTTTTTTAGGGTTCAAACACTAAAAAAGATACAGCGAAAAGCGGGAAAGAGCTCCTATAGATATACTTCGCTACCCTGATCTTTAAACTCCTGGGCCTTTTCTTTCATTCCTTCTTGAAGTACATTTTGCTCATCCAGTTCCTTTTTTGCTGCATAATCACGTACTTCCTGAGAAATTTTCATAGAACAAAATTTAGGTCCGCACATACTACAAAAGTGTGCAATTTTAGCACCCTCTGCCGGTAAGGTTTCATCGTGATATGATCTTGCCAATTCAGGATCCAGAGATAAATTAAACTGATCCTCCCATCTAAATTCGAATCTGGCTTTACTAAGTGCGTCGTCTCTATGTTGAGCTCCGGGATGTCCTTTCGCCAAATCTGCTGCGTGAGCAGCCAACTTATAGGTAATCACTCCAGTTCTTACGTCTTCTTTATTAGGTAACCCAAGATGCTCCTTTGGAGTTACGTAGCATAACATTGAAGTTCCGTACCAACCGATCATTGCCGCTCCGATACCGGAAGTAATATGATCATATCCGGGTGCTATATCTGTTGTTAATGGCCCTAAGGTATAGAAAGGTGCTTCTCCACAAGCTTCTAATTGCTTATCCATATTAGCCTTGATCATATGCATAGGTACGTGACCGGGACCTTCAATAAAAGTCTGCACATCATGCTTCCAGGCAATTTTTGTAAGTTCTCCTAATGTTTCCAGTTCTGCAAACTGGGCTTCGTCATTAGCATCAGCGATACTTCCTGGACGTAATCCATCTCCTAATGAAAATGCCACGTCATAGGCTTTCATAATTTCGCATATCTCTTCAAAATGCGTATACAAGAAACTCTCTTTATGATGTGCCAAACACCACTTAGCCATAATAGAACCCCCTCGAGATACAATACCTGTAACTCTTTTAGCAGTCATGGGTACGTACGCTAAACGAACTCCTGCGTGGATTGTAAAATAGTCAACACCCTGCTCCGCCTGTTCAATTAAGGTGTCTTTATAGATTTCCCAGGTAAGGTCTTCTGCTTTGCCGTTTACTTTTTCTAATGCCTGATAGATAGGCACAGTACCTACAGGTACTGGTGAGTTACGTATAATCCACTCTCTTGTTTCATGAATATTTTTTCCGGTAGAAAGATCCATAA
>NZVW01000003.1 GCA_002697475.1 Aquimarina sp.
AATGCTGTTCTATATAATATATTTAACGTGATATATTTCACCTATTTACTTTCATTATATCGTAAGTATGTGATTAATTCCAAATATAAGGCGTACATATCTGTTTTTTTAATTTGTTATTTGGTCTCTTTTATATTAAATGGTTTTAGAGAAAATTATTTAAAAGAATTTCAAAGTATTCCTTACATACTGGCATCTTCATTTATTATTATGTCAGTAATATTTTACTTTATTGAAATACTTAATTCTGAAAGAGTTTTGAATATTAAGAAAAATCTTCTATTCTGGATAAGTGTAGGTCTTTTGCTATACCATGTTGGAATTATTCCATTCAGAATAGTTAGAAATTATTATTCAAGTACCACAGATTTGTCCATTTTATTTATGATAAATGTTATCCTAACTATATTGATGAATATCTGTTTCATTATTGGATTTATATGGAGCGACCGGAAACAGCCATACTAATTGCAAGTTTAATACTTGTCGGCATAATTGTACTTATGATCTTTTTGTTTTTGATTTTTCAGAAACGAAAGAATATTTTGTTGCTACAACAACGTGAAGCAAAACAACAGTTTGAAAGAGCTATTGCGGAAACACAAATAGAAATACGAGAGGAAACCCTGCGCAATATCAGTTGGGAGCTACACGACAATATTGGTCAACTCCTTACACTGGCAAAAATACAGATTGGTATTGCGCAGGGGCATCCTGATAAACTCCAGGAAGTTACGGATACCATAACAAAAAGCTTAACTGAATTACGCTCTTTATCCAAACTAATTAACCCGGACGCCATTAAAAGCCTTTCGCTCAGCGAAGCTATACGATTAGAGATTGAACGTTTTAATCGCTTACAGTATATCGAAGCCTCCATGACAGCAAATAAGGAAGTTCGAGCTCTTGATGGTCAGGAAGAGATTGTAATTTTTAGAATATTACAGGAGTTTTTTACCAACACGATTAAACATTCTAAAGCCTCAAAGCTTATAGTAGATGCCAATTTTAGTAAAGATAAAATTATTATCAAAGCTGAAGATAATGGCGTCGGTTTCGATATCAACAATACCAAAACCAAACAAGGAATTGGTCTGGGCAATATTCAAAGCAGAGGTAAACTGATTGGTGCCGAAGTAGGTTTACATTCTGAAATCGGAAAAGGTACATCTATCAAGCTCGTGTATTATTATAAAGAAACACCAGAAAACAAACCACCCCTTATTGAGGAAGAACCCTAGCAAAACTAGGGACTTGAAACTAATTTGATTTAATTTTGTAATAATAAAAGAAAGAAAAACATTTGCAGCTAACGTAAATAAACATAACTCATTGATGAATATGACTGAGTAAAAGCCCCAAAACATAATGTTATAGGGTCATAATCATCACTATCAAAACACACAAAGATGAAATACTCAGTAGTAATAGTAGAGGATCATATCCTATTATCCCAGGCTTTATCAGGGCTCGTAGATGGGTTCGAAAAG
This sequence comes from Aquimarina sp., assembly GCA_002697475.1. Classification (GTDB taxonomy): domain Bacteria; phylum Bacteroidota; class Bacteroidia; order Flavobacteriales; family Flavobacteriaceae; genus Aquimarina. Next base: position 1,491 of record NZVW01000003.1, read on the forward strand.
TTTAAGGTACTCTACATCTGTAAAAACGGAAAAGAATTATTAACCCGATTTAAAGATCCTAAGAACATCCCGGATGTGGTGCTAATGGACATTAACATGCCCATAATGAATGGACTGGAGACTACGGCAGTACTTAAAGAAGAATATCCACAAGTTAAAGTATTGGCATTATCCGTTGAAGAAGACGAAAAAACTATACTTAAAATGCTAAGAGCCGGAGCTAAAGGATATCTGCTTAAAGACACAGAAAAAAGCATACTTGAAAACGCACTTATTGAAGTACAGGAAACTGGATTTTATCACACAAAAAACGTGACAAATTTACTTCTAGGCTCGCTTAACCCTAAAGAAGAAAATAAAGTAGCTCTTAAAGAACGTGAGCTGGAATTTATAAAACACGCCTGTACAGAAAAAACGTATAAAGAGATCGCCAGTGATATGTGTTTAAGCCCTAAAACCATAGAGGGATATCGGGATTCAATATTTGAAAAATTGAATCTAAAAAACAGAACTGGTTTGGTAATTTATGCAATTAAAAACAAAATTTTTGTCCCTTAGTTTTATACACTCTGCATACTTAATATTCATTTTGGCGCGTTTATTGTAAAGGTCGAACATAACAGTTTGTAACTTTTAAGAAAAAGTTATGACAAATAAATAACCTTTTATCAATAAACTAACCAACCAGCCTCTTATAAGTACTAGGTTTTTACTTATTTTTGTAGCTGTAGGAATATCGTCACTTATATGCTAAAGCAACAGTTAAACTTTAAACTTTCTCAGAAACTATCTCCACAGCAGATTCAGTTAATGAAGCTGATTCAGCTACCGACTCAGGCTTTTGAACAAAAGTTAAAGCAAGAGTTAGAAGAAAACCCTGCATTAGATAGCGGGAAAGATCAGGCAGATGAATATGACTATGACTCTTATGACGAATATGATAACACAAGCTCTGATGAAGATTACGGGTCTGAATCTATAGAGACCGATATTAATGTTGATGAATACCTTAGCGACGATGAAATACCCAGCTATCGTTTAAGCTCCAATAATTACAGTTCTGATGACGAAGAAAAAAGTGTGCCTTACGCTTCAGGAACAAGTTTTCATCAACATTTACAGGATCAATTAAATACGTATAGACTTAATGATGAGCAAAGAGCAATTGCTGAATTTCTTGTAGGTAGTATTGATGAAAGTGGTTACATTAGGAGATCGACACCTGATATCCTTGATGATCTTGCATTTACACAAAATGTGTATACTACTGAAGATGTTATTAAAGATGTATTTAAAATAGTGCATCAATTAGATCCTGCAGGGGTTGGGGCCAGGGATTTACAGGAATGTTTGCTTATTCAGCTGGAGCGAAAAGAAAAAACTATACCTATAAAACTGGCTACAGATATTATCAGAACATCATTTGATCATTTTAGTAAAAAGCATTACGACAAGCTTTTAGCTAAATTTGATATCGATGAAGAAGATCTTAAAGACGCTATTGAAGAAATAGAACACCTTAATCCTAAACCAGGAGGAACATACGCGGGAAACAATAGAATTATAGAGCATGTAGTCCCTGATTTTACAATCAGAATTGTTGACGGAGAACTAGAACTTTCTCTTAATGGAAGAAATGCTCCTGAACTCCATGTTTCCAGAGAGTACAACAATATGTTACAGGCCTATAAAGTCAGTAAAGACAAGTCAAAATCTCAAAAGGATGCTGTGCTATTCATCAAACAAAAGCTTGATGCGGCTAAGTGGTTTATTGAAGCTGTCAAACAGAGACAACAAACTCTTTTTGTAACCATGAGTGCAATAATGCATTATCAAGAGAGTTATTTCTTAACAGGAGACGAAAGAAACCTGAAGCCAATGATCCTCAAAGATATTGCAGATGAGATAGGAATGGATGTAAGTACTGTATCCAGAGTTGCCAATAGCAAATATGTGGATACCCCTTATGGAACCAAGCTCATAAAAGACTTCTTTTCAGAGTCTATGACCAATACTGATGGTGAAGAGGTTTCAACACGAGAAATAAAAAAAATACTGGAAATAACAATAGGCGAAGAAGACAAGAAAAAACCATTAACAGATGAAAAACTTGCTTCCATTCTTAAAGAGAAAGGATATCCTATTGCCAGAAGAACTGTAGCTAAATATAGGGAACAACTTGATATACCTGTTGCCAGACTACGAAAGAAGATTTAATGAACCTTTTTTTTAAAAGTTTTTCTTACATATTTCACCCCATTTTGATGCCATTAGCAGGAGCTGTAATCTACTTTGCTAATGCACCGCGCTATATACCAGAAGAAGTTATAACCGCTAAGATTTTTGGTCTTGTAGTGATTACCATATTAACGCCTATAGTGCTGTTCTTTTTTTTAAAAAGTTCCGGAACCATATCATCTCCTCACTTAGGAGAAATTAAACAAAGAAAAATACCATTACTACTTCAGTCTATTCTTTTGATTATAGTAATCAAACTGATTATTGATATCTACCACTATCCTGAATTATACTACTTTTTCCTGGGAACGTTGTTTTCATCTTTGAGTGCCATATTTGTGATATTTTTTAATATCAAAGCCAGTCTGCATATGGTAGGTATTGCCTCTGTAACTATGTTTACAGTTGCTTTGAGTATTCATTTTGGTATTAACCTAACTCTTCTAATTGCAGCATTAATGGTTGTCAATGGCCTGGTTGCCAGTTCTCGACTGCATATGAATGCACATACTAATTTAGAATTAATATTAGGATTTCTAATAGGTGTTATTCCTCAACTTACTCTCGTAAATCTCTGGTTATAAAATGTAAAACATCAATCCAATTTTAAAAGGGTTGAGTCCTACTGTTTCACCGTTCTCAATGACAGCGTCATCAGTAAACAGTGGATTGATATTATAATTAAAAAAGAAGTTTACGGTATTCCACCCAAACGACAATGTAGCAGCAATCCGCAACCTTTCTAATTCTGGCAGATCAGTTTGATTGAGTGTACCGGATCCATCAACAAATGCAGATTTAAAGTGATACAAATAACCGACTCGTACTCCGGCATAAACTCTATAAAACTTATGATCATCTGCAGTGGAGGTTCTCCATCTAAATTCCAAAGGAGCTTCTATAATATGTGTAGAAAAACGATTTCTATCATAATCTATTCCATCAAGACTACTGTATATGCTTTGATTAGTCCCATCTCGTTCTCCAATAAATAAACTTTGTCCATAAGAATTAAAAGAATAACCTATTCCCAGTCCTATAGCTACATTTCTACGCTTATTAATGGGCATATCTCTAATAAAACCCATATGCAGACCACCAGATAATCCTGATTGATCAACTCCGGATGGTTTATTAAGAAGCAGGTTAAATGTAAAACCAAAATAAAATTGATCTTCTCTATATAAAGAATCAATTGATTTTACGGTTAGCGAATCAGATTTCTGTATTTCCTGACTAAAAGTAATACCAAAACCTAAAAAGAGTATAACTAGTAGAATGTTTCTCATAATCCCACTAAAATAAATGTATTTATTTTAAAAAGTAGCAAAAAAATAATAAAGGTTACTACCTATCCATTGAGAATTCAAGAGATAAAATAATAACCTTTAAAATTTCAGATATTAACGATTATTAGTTAACACATTACCCTGTCTTGTTGTATAATTAATCTTTAACGCATGAACATCTCGTAGCTCTTTTTTAACATCATGAACAATCCCCATGTTTGTTGTTTTATCAACTTTTAACGATGTTATCAGAAAAGGGACCAGTTGCTCTCTTGTTGCAGCCCTTTGTTCTAAAATAAATGGTTTAACATCTTCCAGGGTGGCAATCTTATCATTTAACTGAATAACTGCCTCGTTACCTATATTTTTATATCTGGAACTTGGTTTGCCCACGTAAATATCCATAACTAAATCTTTCTTTTCCAGTTTTTCCGTTTGATCTGCAACTGGGAGTTCGTTTTCAACCATTACAGTATGCTTTCTCATAACGGTTGCAACCATAAAAAAGAATAATAACATAAATACTATGTCCGGTAATGATGCCGTTGAAATTTCCGGTAAATCCCTAACGACTGCTTGCTTAAATTTTCCCATATTCTCCTGTCTTTTATTGTTTAAGTTCTGCTTCAGATATTTTTTCAGGATACATCTCCTGAATAGTTTTAAGCTTATTTTTAATAGCTATCTCTCCTGTTTTCGAGTATTGCAGCTTAAGTTCATCATATGATATATTAAATAGTCTCATAGACTCTCTATTTCTCAGTTGCCTGTACGCTCCCACTAACTCATTTTGCACGTTTATATAAGCGTCATAACCAGTATCCCTATTGCTTCTCAGCGATATGATTGCCTTATCTGGATGAATTGACATATGAGCATCCTTAGCACCTTTACAATAATTACAGTCAGCACCATTATCTATAAAATTCATAGCAATACGTTTAAGCTCTGATAGCTTTCTTATCGTATCATTAATCATAATTTCGTCTTTGGAATTTAACTCTATTACCAATAAGTTTCGCTTAAGAATAAACCCTTCAGGTATATCATCCTTTGGGGGAGGTAATTTTCTATTGATTCCAGCTTCGGATTGAATAGTTGTGGTAATCAAAAAAAAGATGAGCAATAAAAATGCAATGTCTGCCATTGAACCGGCATTTACGGAAGGTCTTGATCTTCTCATAGTATATAAAATTTAGATAATTAATTACACTAATCATAAAGCAACTGTGGATACTAAAAGAATTCAGGGAGATTCCCGGTAGATCAGTCTAGTATGTTACAATTACCTAAATTTTTGGAAGGCTAGAAAGATGGTTATAAAATTCAGAACAATACTTATGCCAAAAAATAATATGCAACAAAAAAGGCTACCCGATTGGGTAGCCTTTCATTAAATTATAAGGAAGGTGTTACTTTAAATTATCAGATGCATCACCAATTCTGGTAGTGTAATTGATTTTTAAAGCCTGTACCTCTCTTAATTCTTTTTTAATATCTCCTACAAGACCCATATTCGTCTCACCGTCTACTTTTAGGGCAGTAATCAAAAATGGTATTTCCTCTTCTCTCTTTGCAGCTCTTTCTGCAAGTACAAATGGTGCTATATCTTCAATATTTGCAAATTTATCATTTAATTGAATTCTAGCCTGAGTACCTGCACTGGAACTGTATCGAGAACTTGGCTTACCTGCATAGATATACATTACCAAATTCTTTTTATCAAGTTTTTCAACCTGATTTGCTACTGGTAATCTATTTTCGATCATCAGCGTATTTTCTCTCATTACCGTAGCCACCATAAAGAAAAACAATAACATAAAAACGATATCTGGTAAAGAAGCGGTAGAAATAGCTGGTAATTCACCACTTTTTTTCTTTTTAAACTTTGACATATTTATCTATTTTACGTTATAATTTATTTCTTCGGTTCTGCCTCAGATAGTTTTTCAGGATATAATTCCTGAATTCTCTTAATTTGATCTTTCAATCTTTCTTTGTTACCAGGATAGTTAACATCATTAAGATCTTTCTCCATCTGATTAAAGGTCTTTCCGTATAGCTTTAGCGCTTCTCTGTTACGTAATTCGTTGTATGCAGCAACCAACTCGTTCTGCACAGCGATATATGTAGCATAAGAAGTCTCTCTATTATTTCTTAAAGAGATAACCGCCTTAGTAGGGTTATCTGAAGAAGTTGGATCTTTACGACCCTGACAATAATTACAGGCGTCATCACCTTGTCCTCCTCCATTATCTAAAAAGGCAACTGCCGCAGCTCTAAGATCTTTTAACTCCATTGGCTCCTCTTCTACCAAAAGATCGTTGTTTTTATTTACCTCAACAACGAAAATATTCTTTTCCTTAAGAATTGGTGGTTCCTGTTGCTCATCAATTGGAGGAGGTAATTTACGGCTAATACCGCTATCCGTCTCAATTGTGGTTGTCACCAGGAAAAATATTAGAAGAAGAAACGCAATATCCGCCATAGATCCCGCATTCACTTCTGGTGCTGCTCTTCTTGCCATATTATTTACCTATTAATTTTTTAATTCCGGATAAAAACATCATTCCTACTGCAATTGCGGTTAGGAAATAAAATGCATATAATCCTGCTCCGACCATTTTAGATCCATTAGCAGAAAGTACTTCACCATCTTTCATTGGTGTTTCAACACCATCAGCTAAAACATATCCAATACCTACCACAATAAGAAAAGCTACAACACCTATTAATGTGTTTTTTAGTCCGCCCGGATTTTTAGCCATTGTAGTAAATACAGAGATTAATGTAGCCACAACAATTACGATGAATATCGCCCACGTTAAAAAGTAAAGTGGATTAACTGCTGGCTCCACAACCTCTAAAGGAAGTTCTCTAGCTTCAGTTACACCGTTCTCTGCCATTAAACTACTGATGCCTCTGCTCATTAAAAACCAAAGAACAACTCCCAGTACTCCTACGGCAAGAACTACGTATGTTAATATTTTTGAGATTTTCATGTATATTTTATTTAATTTGAAACTTAAGTTTCAGTTAATAATTCTTAGTCAACTTTTCAGTTTGAATTATATAATCCAAGTCGATTATTAAATTCATTTTCAGAATTATTATTTTCTGTTTTTGTAAGCTACTAACATATCGATTAATGTTATAGAAGCATCTTCCATATCATTAACGATTCTATCAATTTTAGCTACAATATAGTTATAGAAAATCTGAAGGATAATAGCAACGATAAGTCCAAATACTGTAGTAAGAAGTGCTACCTTAATACCTCCTGCAACAAGAGATGGTTGCATATCTCCAGCAGCTTCAATTTTATCGAATGCCTCGATCATACCTATTACCGTACCCATGAACCCAAGCATCGGAGCAAGAGCGATAAACAGAGATACCCAAGATACGTTCTTTTCTAATTGTCCCATTTGAACACCACCGTAAGCTACTACAGCTTTTTCTGCTGCGTCTATGCTTTCGTCAGCACGGTCAAGACCTTGATAGTAAATAGATGCAACAGGTCCTTTTGTATTTCTACAAACTTCTTTAGCAGCTTCAATACCACCACTGTTTAATGCATCTTCTACATTTTGCTGTAACTTTTTAGTGTTAGTAGTAGAAAGGTTAAGGAAGATAATTCTTTCGATTGCGATAGCAAGACCAAGAATTAAACATAAAAGTACAATACCCATAAACCCAGGTCCACCTTCGATGAAACGCTTTTTTAATTCCTGATGGAAAGTTAAATCCTCAGAAGCGTCATCAGCCTCTTGTACAGCTGTTGTAGTTATAGGAGCAATTAATAATTGCACATTAGTCGATAATACCTGAGCAGGAGCAGTAGCTGCTTGTACGTTTCCAAAAGCCATTACTGCTGCGATTGCCAGAATAGAAAATAGTCTTTTCATTGCGCTGATTCTTAATTTTAATTAGTTAAAGTGTTAAAGATAAAAAAATATTATAAAATCCATAAAAATTTAATAATAATGCGGAAAGAAAGAGAAACACTACCACTCTTTATCCACATTGGTCCAAAAGTTAATTCTCAAGTCTTTTCCCCGGTTTTCCTCGGGATTTTAATCGAAAATAAACACTTTCAGTAATCGCAGAGAGGAAGGGATTCGAACCCTCGATACGCTTTTGGCGTATACACACTTTCCAGGCGTGCGCCTTCGACCACTCGGCCACCTCTCTAGTTTTCCCGATTTTGGTGGAGCAAATAACGAAAAAAATGTTAAGTACTAAAATTTGAGGCGTTAATTTTCTGACATTTCCCCTCTAATAGATGACTCATATATAGTTTTAAACACTTTTATAGGTAGTTTTTCCCCTAATAAGTACATTAATTTAGCTATTGCGGCTTCAGTAGTTATGTCTTTTCCGGAAATCACCCCCACTTTTTGAAGTGCCACACTGGTACTGTATTTACCCATCTCCACACTACCTCCGGCACATTGGGTTACATTAATTACCGGCACTTCTCTTTTATTGAGATTCTTTAATATATCTATAAACCATTTTTTTGTTGAAGTATTTCCAGACCCATAGGTTTCCAAAATCACTCCTTTGAGATGTTTTGAGGATACTATCGCTTCTAAAATTTCTTTATTAATCCCTGGAAACAGTTTGACAACAACAATATTATTGTCGAAATGAGTATGATATACCATCTTTTTTCTTCGATGTATTTGTCTCAGAAATGGATAATTTACCTTTAAATGAACACCGGATTCGACCAATGCAGGATAATTAAAAGACTTAAAAGCTTCAAAATGCTCTGCATTAATTTTTGTAGTTCTGTTAGCTCTCAACAATTTGTACTCAAAATACAAGCCTACCTCAGTGACTACAGGTTTTCCCTTTTCCTGTAAGGCTGCAATTTGAACCGCCGTGATTAAATTTTCTTTAGCATCTGTTCTTAAATCTCCAATAGGCAATTGAGAACCTGTAAAAATAATAGGTTTAGTGAGATTTTCAAACATAAAACTTATCGCTGAAGCTGTATAGGACATAGTGTCACTACCATGCAATACAACAAACCCGTCATAATTATCATAGCTAGCATTGATAATATCACCAAGTTCCTTCCACCTGCTTACATCCATATCTGAAGAATCTATAGGCTCTTCAAAACTAACCGTGCTGATATCACAATCTAATTGCTTTAATTCTGGAATGTTTTGCAGCAATTCGTTAAAATTAAATGCAACCAAAGCTCCGGTTTCAAAATCCTTGATCATTCCAATGGTACCACCGGTATATATCAATAGAATATTTGGAGATACGGTTTTCATGGTGTTGATCTTTTAAAAAGCAAATGAACAAAATTATAATATTACAGGCGTTTTAAACCCCAAAAATATCTTTAGAATTTTGAGTCGTAATTGTAGCAATGGTTTGTCTATCCATTCCATAGACATTTTCTAATTTATCTAAAACATTAATAAGATAAGAGCTCTCGTTCCTTTTCCCTCTATATGGGACAGGTGCTAAATAAGGCGAATCTGTTTCTAAAACTATATGTTTAAGGTCTATTTGATTCAAAAAAGTATCAATCTTTCCATTCTTAAAGGTTACTACACCCCCTATTCCTAACTTCATATTCAAGTTAATAGCTCTGATAGCATCTTCGTAGGTTCCTGTAAAACAGTGAAAAATTCCATATAGCTTTTCATCCTTTTCCTGCTCTAAGATTTCAAAAATCTCTTCAAACGCCTCCCTACAATGAATAACAATAGGCAAATCATATTGTTTAGCTAATTGTATTTGATATACAAAAGCTTCCTGTTGCTGCTTTAAGAATGTTTTATCCCAATATAAGTCTACACCTATTTCACCAACCGCATAGAACTTTTTATCAGAAGAAGTCTGTTGTCTTTTACTAAGCTCCTCCTCTACATGTTGCAACTCTTCCTTAAAATTGTCTTTGACATGTGTGGGATGAAGCCCCATCATTAAAAACACATTTTCAGGATATTTTGACTCAATATCATACATTGTGTTTGTATATGCAGAATCAATTGCTGGCACAAAAAACCGTTTAATTCCGGCATCAATTGCCCGTTGCATCATGTCATTCTGGTCCTCTTCAAAGGCTTCACTATATATATGTGTATGTGTATCTGTAAGTATCATCGCGCAAAAGTACTAAAGAATTTTACAACTCTACACTACTTTACCGAATCTCCATTTCCTATTAAACTATAATTTACTTAACAATTCTTGAGCCTTTTTATAATCCTCTGCTTCTTCTGGTATCTGGAGTAATACTTTTTTAGACTCTTCAAATCTTTTCTGTTTCAATAGACCCAGAGCTTGAAACCAAGCTGCTCTATATTTATAAATAGATTGCCAATTTCTTAATTCTTCAAACACAGTATACGCTTCATTAAATTTTTCCTGCTCCAGT
>NZVW01000004.1 GCA_002697475.1 Aquimarina sp.
ACAATATTTTCTTCAAGAACAGGATACGTGGTACTTCTGATCACATTATCCATGGCTACTTTAATGCGCTCTTCTTTTCGTTCTAATCTATCTCTATGATAATCCTCTGATTCTTCTTTATATTGAAAAATGGTAACCGTAGCTATCAATATAGAAGCCAGTATGACTAAAACAGTCATGGAAATAAAAATCCTTGTACCCAGTGATAGTTTAGATAAACTCATAAGCCTCTTTGGCAGTAAAGATAACAAATATCAAACCAAAAAAAATTTATAAAACTACCGTTTGACTGTCTAATTATCTAACTTTACAGAAGTTTATGAATATGCAGAACAACACCATTCTTAGTATTAGAAATCTTAATCTTGCTTTTATCAGTGACAATATTGAAAGGCAGGTTTTATTTGATATTGATCTGGATTTAAAGAAAAACGAAATTTTGGGCGTTGTGGGGGAGTCCGGTAGTGGTAAATCTGTTACTTCCCTATCTATTCTAGGGTTATTACCTGGTAAGACCACGAAAATCGCAAGTGGCAAGGTATTATACGAGGGTAAAGATTTGTTGGAAGCCCATGAAAAGGAACTTCAATCTATAAGAGGTAATGAAATTTCGATGATATTTCAAGAACCTATGAGCTCTCTAAACCCTTCTATGAGATGTGGTAAACAAGTTTTGGAAATTTTGCAATTGCATAAAAAGCTTTCTGCCAGGGATGCTAAAAGAGAAGTACTATCTCTTTTTGAAAAAGTAAAATTACCGGATATTCATAGAGCTTACAAAGCTTATCCTCATGAGCTTAGCGGGGGACAGAAGCAGCGTGTAATGATAGCCATGGCTATTGCCTGTAAGCCAAATATTCTAATAGCAGATGAACCTACTACCGCGCTAGATGTTACGGTTCAAAAAGAAATTATTAAACTTCTTAAAAGTTTACAACTGGAGTATCAGATGAGTATACTGTTTATCTCTCATGATTTAGCTCTGGTTTCTGAAATTGCCGATCAGGTGGCAGTGATGTATCAGGGAAAAGTTATAGAACAGGATACCGCAGAAAACATATTTCATCATCCCAAACAAGAATACACTAAAGCCCTTCTAAAGGCTAAACCATCGTTAGGTCAAAGACCCAGAAGATTACCCACTATTCAAGACGTCTTAGATGAAAGAGCAACAGAAATGGAGCTCATCACTCAAAAAGAACGACAAGAACAGCATAAAAAATTATATAGCCATCCGCCTATTCTTGAGGTAATCAATATTGAAAAAGAATTCATATCCAATTCAGGATTATTCAAAAAAAAACATTTTAAGGCTGTAGATCAAGTCAGCTTTAAGCTCTACGAAGGGGAAACTTTAGGCCTGGTAGGAGAATCCGGATGTGGTAAATCTACTCTGGGAAACCTTATACTTAATTTAGAACACGCTGATAAAGGAAAGGTGCTATACAAAGGAAAAGACCTAACAAAACTAAGTTCATCTGAAATAAGAAAACTAAGAAAAGATATACAACTGATATTTCAGGATCCCTTTGCGTCATTAAACCCCAGAATGACTGTAGGAGCCGCAATTATGGAGCCTATGATAGCGCATCAATTGTATACCAATAATATTCAAAGAAAAGATAAAGCTATTGAACTGCTTCATAATGTGGGCTTGGGGAAAGATCACTACAACCGTTACCCTCATGAATTCAGTGGAGGTCAACGTCAAAGAATTGGTATTGCCAGGACAATTGCTTTAGAGCCAAAAATGATCATATGCGATGAATCCGTGAGTGCATTAGATATTTCTGTCCAGGCGCAGGTCTTAAATCTACTCAACGACTTAAAGGAAAATTATGGTTTCACCTATATTTTCATCTCTCATGATCTTGCGGTAGTGAAATATATGGCAGATCAGTTATTGGTAATGCATAAAGGTAAAATTGTAGAGCGTGGCGATGCTGATAATGTTTATAACAACCCTGAAAAAGAATACACCCAAAAACTGATCAGCGCGATTCCAAAAGGCATTTAAATTAACTCCATAAAAAAACCTGTTAAACTTAAAGCAGGTTAACAGGTTTCATTCATCGCGACTTGGGGGAAGTGCGATTAATTAACAACAAAAAATCACATCAACAAAAATACTTTTTTAGCTAAGTACATGCAGTTAGAAATCAATTCCATTGTGGGTTTCACAGATTTCTGAATACGATTAATACGTTTTTTCATAATAGGGCAATAAAAGGGGTTATAAACTTTAAATTATTTGTTAATTGGTTCGCTTAAGTAAGTGGATTCTTAAACGGAGCACTAATATGCAAAAAAAATCTCAAAACCACGTTTAACTGCTCAATAAATCGACAAAAAACACAAAATTTTAACATTTGGTTTGACACACTCCATTTTTAGGCTTAAAGTAACACTCTAAGCAAACAAAAAAAGACCACTTTTTGTAGTCTTTTTCTTTCATTTATTGTGTTAATCCACTACAGCATGGAAAACGTCAATTGCTGCTAATTATTATTCGTAGGTCAAAAAAAAGTATTCGTAAGATTCAATCTAGAATTAGAGTTTTACAATTGCATCTCAGGTATCTCTCCTGAAACCTCTAAATATCCTTCTGTTGCATTTTTTATGTCCTCTACACTAACACCCGGTGCTCTTTCTAAAAGCTTAAATCCTTTTTCTGTCACTTCAAGAACTGCCATATTAGTAACCACCTTTTTTACGCAATTGACTCCAGTAAGCGGCAGTGTACATTTTTTAAGTAGTTTAGACTCCCCTTCTCTATTTGTATGCATCATGGCTACAATAATATTTTCTGCACTAGCTACAAGATCCATTGCGCCTCCCATTCCTTTAACCATTTTACCGGGGATTTTCCAGTTAGCTATATCTCCATTCTCAGCAACTTCCATTGCCCCCAGTATGGTAAGATCTACATGCTTACCTCTAATCATACTAAAGCTCATTGCAGAATCAAAAAAAGAGGCTCCCGGCATTGTAGTTATGGTTTGTTTACCCGCATTTATGATGTCAGGATCTTCCTCTCCTTCAAAAGGGAAAGGACCCATACCTAATACACCGTTTTCACTCTGAAATTCTACCTCTACTCCTTCAGGGATGTAATTGGCTACAAGTGTGGGGATACCAATACCCAGGTTTACAAAATAGCCATCTTTTAATTCCTTCGCAATTCGTTTAGCAATTCCGTTTTTATCTAGCATTTTAAATGTCTTTAATTCAATACTACTTTGTGGCTATTTAGTTCTAACCGTTCTTTGTTCTATTCTTTTCTCATATTTCTCTCCCTGAAATATTCTTTGTACAAAAATACCGGGAATATGAATTTGATTAGGATCAAGCTCTCCAGCCGGAACCAGTTCCTCCACTTCCGCCACCGTAATCTTAGCGGCTCCACACATACAAGGATTAAAATTTCTAGCGGTTCCTTTAAAAATAAGATTCCCTGCTTCATCGCCTTTCCAAGCTTTAACAAAAGCAAAATCAGCCTCAAAAGCCTTTTCAAGGATATACATTTTTCCATTAAACTCTCTTGATTCTTTTCCTTCGGCTACTTCTGTACCGTAGCCTGCAGGTGTATAAAAAGCCGGAAAACCAGATTGAGCGGCTCTACAACGCTCTGCTAATGTCCCCTGAGGAATTAATTCGACGTCCAGTTCTCCACTAAGCATTTGACGCTCAAATTCCTCATTCTCCCCAACATAAGAGGATACCATTTTTTTGATTTGCTTTTTTTGAAGCAATAGCCCCAAACCGAAATCATCAACTCCGGCATTATTAGAAATACAGGTTAGCCCTTTTACATTTCTTTTGACAAGCTCAGCTATTGCATTTTCAGGAATTCCACATAACCCAAAGCCACCAAGCATAAGGGTCATGTTATCTTCTACACCGTCGAGTGCTTTAGTAACACTCTCTACAGTTTTGCGGATCATAAAGTTCTAATTTTAGCACTTAAAAGTACTAAAAAAAGAAGACTATAACGTTTGAATGCTGATAAGATTATTTACCAATAGTATATGATTTCCGGAGATTAGAATCCAAACTCTTCATCTACATCCATATTTTGTTCATCAGTCTTTTTGTAGTCCGCACAATTGATCTGAATAGTTAAGGTCTCAGGAACTTCAAATGCATCTTTAGACACCTTTAGTTCCTTATCCGCATAACATTTTTTCATATACAATGCCCATACCGGTAAAGCCATAGTTGCACCTTGTCCATATTGTGTAGATTTGAAGTGTATGGATCTCTGCTCTCCTCCTACCCAAACACCGGTACATAAATTAGGCACAATACCCATAAACCATCCATCACTTTGATTTTGTGTTGTTCCGGTTTTACCCGCTATAGGGTTTTCAAATAGATAGGGATATCCTGTGATTACATTCTTAAAATCATATCGATCTCTAGGCCCGGTTCTTAATCGACGACCCGATCCGGATTGCGTAACACCTTCTAATAAGTTGATCGTTACAAAGGCTGCCTCTTTACTGATAACATCTCTGGTCTCAGGAACAAACTGATATAATATAGTTCCATTACTGTCCTGTATGCTGGTAATGGTTACAGGCTTTGTATAAATCCCCTGATTAGCAAACGTACTGTATGCCCCTACCATTTCTGATAGCTTAAGATCTACAGATCCCAGGGCTATAGAAGCTACGGGTTGAATGTCAGAGGTAATACCAGCCTTTTTTGCTAAACGTATAATAGTCTCTGGACCAATACGATCCATTAATCTGGCTGAAATCGTGTTTACAGATTGCGCCAAAGCATCTTTTAAACTTAAATAACCCGCATAGTCATTTTCACTATTTTTTGGTGTCCAATCCTCAGTTACTCCATGTTTACCTGCAGGTATAGTTACTTGGGCTATAGGTAAAGTATCACAAGGTGAAAGCTTTAACTGATCAATAGCTGTAGCATACACAAAAGGCTTAAATGTTGAACCTACCTGTCTGGCTCCCTGATTCACATGATCGTATTTAAAGAACTTATAGTCTACACCGCCCACCCAGGCTTTAACATAGCCTGTTTGAGGTTCCATAGACATGAGACCTGATCTCAGATAGGCTTTATGATATAAAATTGAATCTCTTGGCGTCATTATGGTATCTTTATACCCTCCATCCCAGGAGAAAACTTTCATCTCTGTTTTCTTATCAAAACTCGCATAGATTTCATCATCAGACAGACCCTCGCGTTTCAAAATATCATAGCGATCTGAGTTTCTCATTGCTCTTTTGATGATTCTCTCTTTTTCTTCCTTTGATATATCTCTAAAGGGTGATGTCTTATTGCCTTTCTCCTGTTTAAAGAATTCTTTCTGAAGATTAGAAATATGTTCTCTTACAGCTTCCTCGGCATATTTTTGCATTCTGGAATCAATAGTCACATTGATCTTTAATCCATCGCTATAAATATCGTAATATTCATCTTCTCCTTCTTCATTTTTCCCTTTAGGATTTTCCTTTGCCCAATTCGTAACCCATTCTCTTACGTACTGTCTAAAATATGTAGCAATACCGTCGTCATGATCCTCAGGATTGTAATCTAATTTTAAAGGTATAGCTTGTAGACTGTCCTTTTGTTTTTCACTTAAATAACCATACTTAGCCATTTGAGCTAAAACAGTATTTCTTCTATTCTCGACTAATTCAGGTCTTCTTCTAGGGTTATACAAAGAAGCATTCTGCAGCATACCAACCAATACTGCGGCTTCTTCTATTTTTAACCCTTTTGGATTAGCTCTATTGAAATAAATTCTTGAAGCCGAACCGATACCTATTGCCTGGTTAACAAAATCATATTTGTTAAGATACATGGCTATGATTTCCTCCTTAGTATATTGTCTTTCCAGTCTGGTAGCGATTACCCATTCTTTAATTTTTTGTGTTATAGCTTCAAAAATATTACTTGAACGTACACCTACGAACAATTGTCTAGCTAATTGCTGTGTTACCGTACTAGCACCTCCTCTTTTACCTAAAAAAGCAACTGCTCTTAAAGTTCCTCTGGCATCAATTCCTGAATGTTCGTAATATCTGGCATCTTCAGTAGCAATTAAAGCTTCTACTAAGTGATCCGGTAAGTCGTCAAATAATACTGGGGTTCTATTTTCTTTGAAAAAAGTACCTATTTGTACTCCATCAGAAGAAATGATCTGTGTTGCCAGATCATTTTTTGGATTTTCCAACTCCTCAAAAGTTGGCATCTCACCAAAAGCACCCCAACTTGCTAAAAGAAAAACGAAAACTACCAGAAAAATACCGGTAGCAAATAGTATCCAGAACCACTTAATGTATTTAAGCACATTAATGGATTCGCTATTTTTATTTTTTGTAGTAGATTTAGATGATGTCTTTGCCATTATTGTTCAGGTTTGCTACCATTTTCTATTCTAAAGCCAATGTCCGTAATCCCCTCTAAAGAATTAACCCCGGAAACCTCTCCGTTTTTTCTCATCGCGTGCTGGATGGTTACTTTATAAGTTCCATCCTCAACAAATCGAACATTTTCTTTATACCAAAGTTTATTTTCTTTTATATCAGAGAATCCCGTGCCTAACCATTCACCATCAGATTTAGCCATTTCATACTCTAACGTATCCGTTATTATTTTACCATTAGGAAATTTTATAGAGCCAATCAAAAACAGATTACTGTAAGGATAATCATTAGTATGCCTTACATTGATGTATAAATTGTAGGGAACCACAGAATCTAGTTGGGGTAATTCAAACTCCACAATTTCATTTTTCTCCCAGCTTTTAGAAACCGTTTGATAAGAATCATATACTCTGTTGCCATCGCACGATTGAAGGCCCATGAAAACAAGTAGTAAAACAATTACATTAAGGTTTCTCATTCTTGTTCTGTGAATTTTTCGGTCTTTTCCCTCTATTGTTATTGTTGTTTCTTTTCTTTCGTTGATTTGAGGAACTATTTTGACGTTTACTCTCCTTAGGTTTAGCCTCAGTTGTATTACCAGCTTTAGCCGTAGTTTTCTTAGTTCTATTCTTTTTTCGATTTCTGTTGCGCTTCGGTTTAGTATCAAAACGTGTTAAACTATCCTGACCTACAACGTTTTCAAAATCAACTTTAGTATCTTCCATTAATTCTGAAGCGTATTCCTCCAGGCTGGCTACCTTTTCATTACTATTATTAGCTTCGATAATTTCTTTGGCATCCTGTACAGAAATTTTATGCCAATGCATCCATTCTCCTTCATAGGCATACCATAAAAGACCTTTAAATATGTCTATTTTTTGGCAAACTGCTACGCCTTTTTCTGTTTGCAATTTTACATCTGTTTTAGGAAATTCTTTGAGCGCATCTACATAAGAATCCAGTTCGTAATTCAAACAACATTTTAGCTTGCCACATTGACCAGCCAGTTTCTGAGGATTTAATGAAAGTTGTTGATATCTGGCAGCACTGGTGTTTACCGATCTAAAATCTGTTAACCAGGTGGAACAGCAAAGTTCTCTACCACAAGATCCGATACCACCAAGTCTGGCGGCTTCCTGTCTGAAGCCCACCTGGCGCATTTCGATACGAATATTAAACTCCTGAGCGTAGTCTTTGATTAGTTGTCTAAAATCTACCCGCTCTTCTGCTGTATAATAAAAAGTTGCTTTGGAACCATCTCCCTGAAACTCGATATCTGATATTTTCATCTGAAGCTTAAGACGGATAGCAATCTCTCTCGCCCTTACCTTCATAGCTTCTTCTTTATCTCTGGCTCTTTGCCAAATATCGATATCTTTTTGTGAAGCCTTTCTATAAATTTTCTTTACTTCTTCACTATCAACATCTACCTTTTTCTTTTTCATCTGTATCCTCACCAACTCCCCGGTAAGTGATACTATACCCACATCATGACCTGGCGTAGCTTCAGTAGCTACCACGTCACCTATACTTAAAGATAAGTTTTCAGTATTTTTGAAAAAGGCTTTCCTTCCATTCTTAAATCTTACTTCCACACAAGCAAAAGGAGCAACTCCCCCAGGTAAGGACATATTTGATAACCAATCAAAAACGGTTAACTTATTACATCCATCGGTACCACAGGTTCCATTATTTTTACATCCTTTTGGTTGTCCGTCTTTACCGGAAGAACAACTACTACAGCCCATACATTGCCTTATATTGAAATTTGCCTATTGTTTACACAACAGCAAATACGATTCTACACTTGCTAATTTTATAGCATCTTAATCGCTAAATATACTATGAAAATATAATACTCCATAGGATATTGAACGTTTTCCTGTCATTTTTTGTATATCAAAGCTTCTGATCTTCCTTTTTTAAAAATTTTGTTACTGTTGTGCTGTCCTCTTCTCAGTGCTTTCTGCTCCTCGTAAGGCAGCCTGCTTATCTCAAGACAATCTGTAGAACAACAGTTTTCCATTTTCTCTTTACACTCTTCACATTGTATGAACAATAAGTGACAAGCCTCATTAGCGCAATTTACATGGGTATCACAAGGTTTACCACATTGGTGACAATTAGAAATAATATCATCACTAATTTTTTCAGCTCTACGATGATCAAAGACAAAATTCTTACCTAAAAACTTATTTTCGAGACCTTTTTCTTCTACCTGACGGGCATATTCAATTATACCTCCTTCAAGTTGATATACGTTTTTAAATCCCTTATGCTTATAATATGCACTGGCCTTTTCGCATCGAATTCCACCAGTACAGTACATTACTAATTTTTTATCTTCTTTATGATTTTTAAGATCCTCTTCAATAATATCCAGTGAGTCCCTAAAAGTATCTACATCAGGTGTTACTGCATTTTTAAAATGCCCTATCTCACTTTCATAATGATTACGCATGTCCACTAAAACAGTATCCGGATCCTCTATTAGTGCATTAAACATCTCCGCATCTACGTGCTGACCCTTATTTGTAACATCGAAGGTTTCATCATTTAATCCATCAGCAAGAATTTTATCTCTGACCTTTATCTTAAGCTTTAAGAATGATTTGTCATCCTGTTCTCTTGCAATATTGAGACGTATTCCTTCGAGGAACGATATGCTATCCATATGCTCCTTAAATTTTAAAAAATTTGGAGCAGGAACAGAAAGTTGAGCATTGATCCCCTCTTTAGCTACATAGATACGTCCTAAAACGTCTAATTCATTCCAATGGATAAATAAATGATTTCTGAAAATTTCGGGATTACCGATGTGTGCGTATTGATAGAAAGATAGCGTAAGCCGATCAAGACCGGCTTCCTCAATTAATGCTTCTCTTTCTTTAGCACTTAATTTGTTATACAGTTGCATGCTATACCTACAATTTTAAGTTTAAAGAAATTAAAGTGCAAAGCTACTAATCCGTTAGGAATGTAGCAAACCTTTATACAATTATACCATCTCTGTGCATAAAAAAATGCTTTAGGACGATCCTAAAGCATTTTTTGGGCTAATTCGTTAATAATAACTTTAACTTATTTTTATAAATCAAATTATTTTAACGAAGCTAGCCACCTTCAACGATGCAGTTACTTACTGAAGTACCTGCACATGAATCAGGGTTATTTACTATGACTCTTTTAAGAAATTTCATACTATCCCTTCTTCTGGTTTTTGTTCTTGTTTGCTTTTCCCTGTAGATACAACTATTCAAATTTGGTTGCGTTTAAAATTTATTTTTTTCTGAAAACAGAATTTGCCTATCAGGTTTTTGATCATCACTTTTGTTAATAATCAATTCAGAATCTTAGTGGTAACTCTGAAAAAGAAATACTACTTTAGCAAACATTATTTACGATATATCAACAAAGATTTAAAGAAGAAATGAGTACGGAAAAAGATGCAAAATTAAAAGCGCTTAAACTTACCTTAGACAAACTTGATAAAGCCTACGGTAAAGGCACCGTAATGAAGATGGGAGATAGTGCAGTACAGGAAGTAGACGTAATATCTACAGGGTCATTAGGTCTTGACCTGGCTCTTGGCGTAGGAGGTTATCCCAGAGGTAGAATTATAGAAATATACGGACCTGAATCATCAGGTAAAACTACACTTACTTTACACGCTATTGCAGAAGCTCAAAAAGCCGGAGGTATAGCGGCATTTATAGATGCAGAACATGCGTTTGACAGGTTTTATGCTCAAAAATTAGGAGTAGATATTGACAACCTGATTATATCTCAGCCAGACCACGGTGAACAAGCACTGGAAATTGCGGATAACCTTATACGATCAGGTGCAATTGATATAATTGTTATTGACTCCGTAGCCGCTTTGACGCCTAAAAGTGAAATAGAGGGCGAAATGGGTGATTCTAAAATGGGATTACACGCTAGGTTAATGTCTCAGGCATTACGTAAGTTGACCAGTACTATAAGCAAAACAAATTGTACGGTAATATTCATTAACCAGTTAAGAGAAAAAATCGGAGTTATGTTCGGTAATCCTGAAACTACTACCGGTGGAAATGCTTTAAAGTTTTATGCATCTGTAAGATTAGACATTAGAAGGTCTGCACAAATCAAGGATAGCAGCAGTGAAGCTACGGGAAATAAGACTCGTGTCAAAGTGG
This sequence comes from Aquimarina sp., assembly GCA_002697475.1. Classification (GTDB taxonomy): domain Bacteria; phylum Bacteroidota; class Bacteroidia; order Flavobacteriales; family Flavobacteriaceae; genus Aquimarina. The sequence continues at coordinate 10,580 of NZVW01000004.1, forward strand.
TTAAAAATAAAGTTGCTCCTCCTTTTAGAACTGCAGAATTCGATATCATGTATGGAGAAGGAATCTCTAAGACCGGAGAAATTATTGATATAGGGGTTAATTACGAAATTGTCAAAAAGAGTGGTTCTTGGTTCAGCTACGAAGACACTAAACTTGGTCAGGGGCGTGATGCTGTTAAAACGCTGCTTAATGATAACCCTGAGCTTATGGAAGAGCTGGAAGGTAAAATTAAAGAGGCTATCAAAATCATTAACGAATAATAACTTGTTAGAACTAAACATTTAAAATCCTGTCCTTTAGACAGGATTTTTTTATACCTTTTACGCAACCTCTACGTTAATGAATCATCTACTATAATAGATTATGATATATTAACCCCCGAAATTTTAATTTATAATGAAACGAATAGCCTTTTTATTGATACTGATAGTATTAGGGTTTTCGTCTTGTCTGGATGACAATAATGATAACATCCCTTTTTATTATGAGCTCATTCCTATTGAAGCAGTTGATATTCCGTCACAATTCAATAGTGGAGAAACATATACTATTACCACCTCTTATTACAGGCCATCCGACTGCCATAGTTTTTCCGGGTATGAGTATGACAGGATAGGTAATGAACGAACAGTATCAGTAGTAAACGTGGTTTTAGACCGTGTGGATTGTCAGGATCTTGAACAGCTTGATCTCATTGATGCTACTTTCGATTTTTTTGTAGGAAATGAAAGTTCATATACGTTTCGGTTTTGGAATGGAAGAAATGAACAAGGTGAAAATCAATTTATAACTGTAGAAGTGCCCGTAAATCAATAAATTAAATATCAAATTAACTGAGTGAGTATCGATCAACTCATAAAAAGATGCAAAAAGCAGGAAAGCAAAGCACAGGAGCAATTATATAAGTTGTACTCCGGTAAATTATTTTCGATATGTCTTAAGTATTGTAATGATTATGCTTCTGCAGAGGACACCCTTCAGGATTCCTTTATTACCATCTTCGAAAAAATCACTCAGTATAAGGCAAAAGGATCTTTTGAAGGCTGGTTAAAAAGAGTAACTATAAATACAGCTCTCCAGAGATACCGTAAACAAAAAGTATTTGACATTGTTAATGAAGATTTAATTGAAGACACTGAAGTTGATATTATTGAGGATGAAATTTCATTAGACTTTCTATTAAAGCTCATCCAAGAGCTTCCTGACAGATATCGATTAGTATTTAATTTATATG
>NZVW01000005.1 GCA_002697475.1 Aquimarina sp.
AGGTAGGGTCTACCTTTTATTTCACCATTCCTTATATAGAGTCTAGCTCTCTGTAGTTATATTAGATACTCTGTATTCTTAAAAGTACTAAGTAAGAACTACTAAATTATAATTAATCTACTCTAATGATCTTAGCTCCCACAGCTCTTAGACGCTCATCAATATTTTCATAACCTCTATCAATCTGTTCGATATTATGAATAGTAGACGTTCCTTTTGCACTTAAAGCCGCTATTAATAATGAGATACCAGCTCTAATATCCGGAGATGTCATTGTAGTAGCCTTTAGTTTGGATTTAAATCCATGACCTATTATAGTAGCCCTATGAGGGTCACAAAGAATGATTTTTGCCCCCATATCAATTAACTTATCTACGAAGAACAATCTGCTTTCAAACATTTTTTGATGCACCATCACCTCTCCTTTTGCTTGTGTGGCAACAACTAAAACAATACTTAGAAGATCTGGTGTAAAACCTGGCCAAGGAGCATCTGCAATGGTCATTAACGAACCATCAATAAAACTTTCTATCTGATAACCATCCTTATGTTCTGGAATAAATATATCATCCCCTACTTTCTCTAGAGTAATTCCAAGCTTTCTAAAGGTATCGGGAATCAAACCTAAATTATCCCAACTAACATTTTTTATCGTTAGTTCACTTTTAGTCATGGCCGCTAATCCAATCCAGGAACCTATTTCAATCATATCCGGAAGGATTTTGTGTTCACAACCTTTTAATGCTTTTACACCTTCTATATGCAAAAGATTAGAGCCAATTCCCTGGATTTTAGCCCCCATTGAATTAAGCATCTTACATAGTTGTTGTAGATATGGCTCACAGGCAGCATTATAAATAGTAGTCTTACCCTTAGCCAATGCAGCTGCCATCACAATATTAGCTGTACCGGTAACAGATGCTTCATCAAGCAGCATGTAAGCTCCTTTGAGACCTTCTGGAGCTTCTACACCATAAAAACGTTCTTCTTTATTATACCTGAATTCTGCACCAAGATTTATAAAACCCTCAAAATGAGTATCCAGTCGTCTTCGACCAATTTTATCACCACCAGGTTTAGGGATATATCCTTTACCAAACCTACCCAGAAGAGGACCTACAATCATAATAGAACCTCTCAGTGAGCTTCCCTCCTTCTTAAACTGCTCACTTTCCAGATAACTTAAATTCAGTTCATCACTGATAAATGAGTATTTGCCTTTAGCAAGTTTTTGAATTTTAACACCCAGATTACCTAATATTTCAATCAGCTTATTGACATCTCTTATATCCGGAATATTAGAAATTGTAACTTTTTCAGGAGTCATTAAAACTGCACAAAGAATCTGCAAAGCTTCATTTTTTGCACCTTGGGGAGTTATCTCTCCTTTAAGTTGATGCCCTCCTTCAATCTGAAAAGTACTCATATAAAATCTAGTGGTTATATGTGGTTAATCGGTTATTAAATCTTTAAAAAGTCTTTTAGTTTCTTTTTTTTCTGCTTCTGTGACTATGGCTGTGATTGCGCTTATTGGTGTGCCTCTTCTTTTTACCCTTAAGTAAATCTGAAGAGTCTGTCAAGTCTTCACTTCTTCCTTTAAGATTTATAGCTCCTTTGCTTAGCTCAAACAAATGCTCAAAAATCACTTCATCATCCACCGTATCCTTGTTCCAACTTAGGTAACACTTTTTCATATGGTTCGCTATGGTAAGCACCAAAGCACTTTTAAGATCTCCATCCTCCCATTGTTTTGCTACATCAATCATTCTTTTGATATTATTACCATAGAAACGATATTTTGGGTGGTTCTGAGGATAATCTAAAGGCTCAGGTCTTTCTTCAAGCTTTTCCTTTGTCAACACAGGAAAAGGAGTGTCAACATCCAGATTAAAATCACTGATGATCATCAATTGATCCCAAAGTTTATGTTGAAATTCAGGAACATCCCTAAGATGTGGCTGCAGGTTTCCCATTACATCAATGATTGCCTTAGCAACCTTGTTTCTTTCCTCTTTATCCTCTATCGCTATAGCCTGGTCAACCATTTTTTGTAGATGACGACCATACTCAGGTATAATAAGCTTATTCCTCTCCGTGTTATATTCTAGATTATCTATATTCATATCAAATTAGTGAAGTATTATGCGTCTTCCGCAAGTAAATCGACGCAAAATAATAAAATTAAATTACTCGCGGGTTACTCAAAAATAAATAAATGTTATTTAGACAGGCTAATTTATTTGCTATAAAGAAATCACACCATCTACCTTATCACCTACCTCCTTATATTTTTCTATAACAGCATCCGGGTGATCCATCCTTACATTTATGGATATACTGGTATATTTACCGTTTCGAGACTGCTTTGTATTTATGACAGCACCCAAATTATCAAAAATACCTTCTATTTGTTCAATCTTAGTTTTATCACTGGGTACAATAAACTTATATAGATAAGGCGAAGGCCAACTGGTGGTTTCTTCTAATTGAGTTTTTAGTTTTTTATAAAAATCTTCTGAATTATCCATACTAACATATGTTCAAACGTGAGTTCAAAGATACGGTTTAGTTATTAGAATTACCCTTTACATTTTTTACTTTTTCGTAATCTTCCTTGGTATCAATATCCATATGTAACCCATCAGCTTCAATCGTTTCGACGAGGTCTGCTGTATTAAGAATCCTTTTAGCCCCCTCATCCCCTTGTAAGCCAATGAGTTTCTGAATATACGATGTTGGAAAAACTGCAGGAACTCCTAGCTTTAATTTGTATTTTGTAGCAACAGGTCTTGTCAAGTCTTTTCGGAAACAAATAATCATCTTTTGAAGATAATGACAATCTAATAATGGTTGATCCACAAGAGATATCAAAACCCCATCAAAATTAGCATTTTTACTAATATTTTCTATTCCATAACTAATTGAAGAACCTATACCTCTATCCCAATTTTGGTTTTCAATAATAACTACATCCTTATCTTTAATTTCTTTTCTAATGATAGCAGCGTTAAACCCCAAAACAACAAAAGTCTTTACAGTTTTTAATTTTAAGGATTCTGCTACCGCATGTTGCATTAAAGATTTATGATTCCAAGGCAAAAGCTGTTTCTCAGTACCTAATCTACTGGAACTCCCTGCTGCTAATATAAGATGCGCTAGCATTAAGCGGATTAAATTCGATTTGAAACTGCAATATCGTTTCTGAAATCATGTATTGCTCCTTTCTTATCCTGAAGAAACATCGGATTCTGATTACGATGAATTGCCAAAATTTCTGCTAATATAGAAATAGCTATCTCCTGAGGTGTTTCAGCTCCTATATTTATACCAGCAGGACCATTAACCTTTTCTAAAAACACCTCTGAAACATCAGGGTTATATTCAATCACTGCCTCCAGTAGCTTTTCTCTTCTTTTTGCCGGACCCAAGAGACCAATATAAAAAGGAGAGCCATTCTTACTTACTGCATTAAGATATAATGAATCCTTGGCAAAGTTATGAGTCATTAAAACAATTGCTGTTTGATGATCTAAAAACTTAAAATCACCACTATCAGCATCCATTTTTTCTAACCTCATCGCTCCGGGAAAATCTTGTATACTATGCGGACTTGAAAGTGGTAAAACGACATCCACCTCCCATCCCGATAAACTCGCTATTTTACAAAGCTCCACAGCATCGTGTTCTCCTCCTCCTATGACAAGTTTTAAACAAGGCTTCATAACATCTTCAAAAGTGAATATGCTTTCATCAGGCTGATCATCCTGAAAACGATTACTCAGCAAAAGTGGAGTCGTCAATATTTGTTCTTTACTAAAAATAACAGAGCCAAAGGATGCGTGTTCCTGTTCTTTGAGCTTAAAAAAAGATGTAATACTAAATTCTTTTCGCTCGGAAAGTAATTCTTCAAGCTGAAGCAAAGACTCTTCTTTAATTTCTAATTTTTCAATAAGAATATATAAAACCCCTTCGCATCCTAAACGATATTTACCATCATAGGTCATCACTTTAGCCAAACCTGTTCTAAATACTGAATCAGCCTGTCTTTTAACTTCTTTCTCTACACAACCTCCACTAACTGCTCCTACCATTTTACCATTTTCAAGAATTAACATTCTTACACCTGGTCTTCGGTAGGAAGAACCATCCACATACACAACTGTAGCTAAAACTGCAGGTACATTCTGCTGTTTTGCCAATTTATAATGGTATATAATCTCTTTAAACTCGTGTGTCATCTATCCAAGAGGAGCTTTTACTTTTAATTCATTTACAAATGGTTGCTTATATAATCTCTTACCTGTTGCAGCTTTTATAGCATTAGCAACTGCTGCACCTGCCGGAGGTAAAGTCGGTTCTCCTAAACCTGTAGGAGCATAATCATTTTGAATAAAATGAGTTTCTACAACCGGTGTTTCGTTGATACGAATCAAGTGATAGGTATCAAAGTTTTTATCTTTTGGAGCTCCATCAGAAAAAATAAAATTACCATACATAGCATGTCCAATCCCATCGATAACACCTCCTTCCACTTGATTTTTAGCACCTAGTGGATTTACAACAATCCCACAATCTACTATGCAAGTAACTTTTTTTACTATCGGAACATCATTTTCCATTACCACATCAGCAACCTCCGCCACATGGGTATTGTGGCAATAATAAGCGCTGAACCCCTGATAAACCCCTTCAGCTGCATTTCCATATCCGGACTTGGCAACAGCCTCTTTAATCACATTTTGCAATCTTTCAGGAGAATATTGAATTCTTTCATCTTCAGTCCCTTTTACTTTTTCTAGTAAATCTAAACGCATTTGTATGCTGTCTTTATTAAGAATCTCTGCTAATTCATCAAAAAAGCTCTGTTCAGCAAAGGACAGGAAATTGGTGTAGGGCGCCCGCCAGGCTCCCGTAGTAATATTACTATTGTATTTAGCCACATCTACTCTATAATTTTCAATGGCCCCTGCAGGAAAAAAATTAGGTATTAAACCATACATATTAGAATTTACTGATGCTTCTTTAAGATGATATCCTGTTATTTCTCCATCTTTTATCGAAGCTGCACTTTTATATTTTATGGCAGGTCTATATATTCCTGCAGTCATGTCATCTTCTCTGGTATAGACGACTTTTACAGGTTTCTTAGTTAGGTTTGAAATTAAGGCAGCTTCCTGAGCAAAGTCTCCATACAACCTTCTACCAAACCCTCCTCCCATTCTGGTCATTTCAACACTAACATCTTCCACATCACGCTCCAATAAAGTGGCTACTTGTCTTGCAGTTCCTTCAGGAGTTTGAATGGGTCCAACCAGTCTCACTTTTTGATCCGTAACATCTGCAAAAAAGTTCATGGGCTCCATACAATTATGAGGCAAGAAAGGAGATTCGTAAACCCTCTCCACTATTTGATCAGCTTGCGCAAAGGCCTTCTCCACATCACCATCAGAACGCATCGTATTAAATTCCTTTCCGTTTAATAAATTAAGGAGTTTTTCATCATGATATTCAGTACTCTCTAATGTTGTATCTTCTTTCCAGTTTGCCTTCAGCAAGCTTTTAGCTTTCATAGCGGTCCATGTATCCTTGGCCAATACCGCTATTCTATTCTTAAACTCTATAATTTGCTCTACTCCGTTTACTTTTTTCGCTTCAGTATCATCATAACCATCAAGAACAAGCCCAAAGGAAGGTGCTCTTAATACAGAAGCTACCCACATTCCGTCTTCTTTATAGTCCAGGCCAAATAAAGGCTGACCTGTTATGATTTTATCTAGATCTACGTTTGGCACATCCTGGCCTATAATCGTAAAATTCTCAGGTTTTTTTAAAGAAACTTCTTCTGGCACTTCAAGAACAGAAGCCTCTTTGACTAATTCTCCGTAACCTAATTTATCTCCTGAACTATTAAAAACATAGCCTTCTTTTGTAGAACAATCCTTTGGATCTACTCCCCACTTATTAGCTGCAGCATTGACTAGCATTTGTCTAGCAGTAGCTCCGGTTTGCCTCAGAGGTTCCCAACCTTGTCTTATAGATTGGCTTCCACCCGCCACCTGTCTGGTAAAATTTTTAGTATCGAGAGCTCCCTGAACAACATGCACATGATCCCAGGGCACATCAAGCTCTTCTGCGATAAGCATAGGCATTGAAGTTTTTACTCCCTGTCCTATTTCAGGATTAGGAGAAAAAATGGTCACCATACCATTATCTGCTATTTTGATAAAAGCATTAAAGTCGTTAAAATTCAATTGTGAAATATCTACAGGTGGTTTTGCTTCAGGTTTACAAGCCTGAAAAAGATTGAAACCTATCAAAACACCTCCTCCGGCTAAGGCTGAAGTACGTATAAAGGACCTTCTGCTAAATACTAATTTATTATTTGATTCCATGAGTTTTAAAATTTTGTTTGGCGCATTATTAAAATGCCTGACATTAATAGATTAGAATTAGCTCATCTTACTGGCCGCAGTTTCTATGGCTTTTTCAATTCTATTATAAGAGGCACATCTGCAAAGATTACCACTCATGGCATCCCTGATATCTGTCTTTGAAGGGTTGGAATTCTGTGCCAAAAAAGCAGAAGCGGACATGATCTGGCCAGCCTGACAATAACCACACTGAGGTACATCGATTTCTTTCCAGGCTAGCTGGACAGGGTGTGTACCATCCTTAGACAGGCCTTCTATTGTAGTAATTTCCATAGTATCCACCATAGAAACTTTAAGTAAACAGCTTCTGGTAGCTGATCCATCCAAATGAATCGTACAGGCACCACATTGTCCCATCCCACACCCAAACTTAGTTCCTACTAAATTAAGATGATCTCGTAACACCCATAATAAGGGAGTATCCGGATCTGCCTCTACACTATGAGACTCCCCATTAATTTTTATGCTATACACTGGCATTGAAGTAAGTTTTTAGATTGATTGATTATTAATTATCGATTGAATAATGGTATAAATTACTAAAAAAAGATATTAAACGAATTGATTTAACAATCCTTTAAGGTCGAGCTATCTCTTTCGTATTCGGATAAATATTGCGAAATTTGCATTAAAATAAGACACGTTGAGTAAACAAAAACTGGTGATAACCGGAGCTCCCGGAACGGGAAAGACCTCTATAATTAAACACCTAGAAGAACAAGACTATCACTGCTATCACGAAATTGTCAGAGATTTTACTAAGGATAGCAAGTCAAAAACTACTATAGAATCCAATCCTATTGTATCCGTCGAAGATCCATTAGCTTTCAATCTTAAAATCCTTAATGGCAGAATAGCACAATACAAAGACGGTTTACAAAGGAAAGAAAATCTACTTTTCTTTGACCGTGGAATTCCGGATGTGCTGGCATACATGCATTATTTTGATCAAACGGTAGACCAGAATTTTAAGGATGCTTGTTCCGATCATATGTATAACAAAGTATTTATACTTCCTCCCTGGAAAGATATTTATGTTATGGATTCCGAAAGATTCGAAAGTTTTGAGCAGGCAAAAGACATTCATCAACATCTCGAAGAAACATACAGTAGCTTTGGCTATACATGCATTTCTGTTCCCTTTGGCACTGTAAAGGAAAGAGTCGACTTTATCCTGAATAACATTTAATTATGCCAGTTAAACTTCCTGTTGAAATATTAAAAGAGTACTGGGGATATACTAGCTTCAGATCCTTACAGGAAGAGATCATAAATGAAGTGCTCAGTAATAATGATACGCTTGCACTCTTACCTACCGGAGGAGGCAAATCTATTTGTTACCAGATTCCCGCGCTTTTACAAGAAGGAATTTGTATCGTCATATCACCACTTATTGCACTGATGGAAGATCAGGTTTCTACCTTAAAAAGTAAAGGAATTAAGGCAATTGCGCTAACAAGTGGATTACATTTTTCTGAGATAGATACATTACTGGATAATTGTATACATGGAAACTATAAGTTCTTATACATATCTCCAGAACGTCTGCAGCAAGAGCTCGTTCAGGAGCGGATTAAACAAATGAAGATTAGTTTTGTAGCAGTAGACGAAGCTCATTGTATTTCTCAATGGGGTAATGACTTTCGACCTTCGTATAAAAAAATAAAGATCCTGCGAGAGATTAATCCTGCCATTCCTTTGATTGCTCTTACAGCATCTGCTACAAAAGAAGTATTGGATGATATCATTCAAGAGCTGGACTTGTTCAACCCAAAAGTTTTTAAAAGCTCTTTTTATCGTTCTAACTTAAGCTATAATACTTTTAAGGTAGCAGACAAGAATTATAAGTTATTAGAAATTTTAAAAGATCATCCAGGTAGTTCAATACTCTATGTCAGAAACAGAAAATCAGCTGTTTCCCTGGCCAATTACCTTAATGATTATGGAATTAGTGCTTCCTATTATCATGGAGGCGTAGACAATAAGGAGAAATCTAAAAGGTTTAAAAACTGGTTGAAAAATGAAATAAGAGTTATGGTGGCCACTACTGCTTTTGGTATGGGTATTGACAAACCAGATGTTAGATCTGTAATTCATTATGACATCCCTGAAAGTATCGAAAGTTATTTTCAGGAAGCCGGAAGATCCGGAAGGGATGGCAAAGCCTCTTTTAATGCTTTAATTTATCAGGAACAAGATATTACAAGATTAAGAAATCAATTTATAAACACTCTACCTGACAGTAATTTCGTTAAACTGGTTTATAAAAAACTAAATAATTACTTTCAGATACCCTATGGTGAGGGCGAGCAATCAATTCACACCTTTAATTTTAATAGTTTTTGTGCTACTTATGGCTTAAACACATTAATAACATATAATGCGTTACAATTTCTTGATCGTAGTGCAATAATACATTTTCTTCAAAAGTTTCAGAAAAAGACGAATCTTTTTGTAACTGTTGATAGTAGAAGCTTATTAAGCCATATTGAGACCAATCAAAAAGTGGAGTATATAACCAAAGCCATTCTGAGAACTTACGGAGGTATATTTGATGACCCCATGTCCATTGATTTATCTCTTATTTCCAGCAAGACAAACTATGCTGAAAAGGATATTATTGAGGTATTAAGTGATTTAAAAAAGAAAGAATTGATGGAATTTGAATATTCCATCTCTGATGCTGAGATTACTTTTTTACAGCCTAGAGAAGATGATAGAACAATTAACCGGATAAAACATTTCCTTAAGGAACAGAACATATCCAAAGTAAAAAAAGTGAAGTCCATCATAAGTTTTGTAGAGAATTCTTCTGAATGCAAAAGTCAATTGCTTTTGCTCTATTTCGGAGAAAAAAATAGTACCTTATGTGGTATCTGTAGTAACTGTGCAAAAAACACTATAAACGATGTTGACAAATCAAATGTCAAAGAAGATATCCTGAAACATATTATGAATTCCAGATTATCTTCAAGAGAACTTACGAGTATACTTCCGTATGACGAAGAAAATATTCTTTTAGTCATAAAGGAACTGATACACAGAAATATCATTAGAATTAATTACGATAACACTTACGAAATAGTAAAAAATGTCAAATAAATTAAGAATTGTTTTTATGGGCACTCCAGAGTTTGCTGTTGAAACCCTTAAAGCTATTGTCGAAAACAATTACAATGTCGTTGGGGTAATAACAGCTCCTGACCGTCCTGCAGGCAGAGGAAGAAAACTAAAGGCCTCTGCAGTAAAAGAATATGCTACAACTAAGGGGTTAAAAGTGCTACAACCCAATAATTTAAAAGACGAAAGTTTCCTCGAAGACTTAAAATCACTAGAAGCTAATCTACAAATTGTAGTTGCATTTAGAATGCTGCCTAAAGTTGTATGGGATATGCCAAAATATGGAACATTTAACCTACACGCATCATTACTGCCAGAATATCGCGGCGCTGCTCCTATAAACTGGGCGATCATTAATGGGGAATCCAAGACCGGAATCACTACATTTTTTATTGATGATAAAATAGATACTGGGAAAATAATACTTCAGGAAAAAGTAGAAATTAGAAATGATGACAATGCTGGTTTATTACACGACAAGCTAATGCATAGTGGGGCTAAACTGGTACTTAAGACCATTAATCAAATTGAAGAAGATAATGTAAGCCTGATAGAGCAACCTTTTAAAGGAAACTTTAAAACTGCCTACAAGCTAAATAAAGATAATACTAAGATAGATTGGAATGCCGATACCCAAACGACAGTAAACCTAATAAGAGGGCTTAGCCCTTATCCTACAGCTTGGAGTTTCTTTAAGAATAATGATGAAGAACATACCATAAAAATATATGAAGCTAAATTTATTGAAGAAACACATCATCATGAAACCGGAAAAGTAAAAGTAGAGGGGTCTGATATACTAGTAGCTGTAAAGGGAGGCTATATTAATATCAAAAAAATACAATTACCAGGAAAAAAGGCAATGGATTCCACTTCGTTATTAAATGGATATACCATTTTTAAAGACGCGAAGGTCTACTAAATATGGCCTTCCCGGAATTTAAATGCTATGATCAGGCACAAAATCCTGATGAAAACGGAGGAGATTAAACACTATTTGTCTAAAAAATTAACAAAAATCCATATTGTTTATTAACAATCGCACATAGTTATTAACAAAACCCGCCATTTGGTGCATTATTGCTTGCACGAATCATAAATCCGTATAAATTTGTAAAGCGTTTAACAAATGATTGGTTTAACCAACAATTAATTTTAAAAACATAATTATGAACAAAACAGAATTAATCGATGCAATGGCAGCTGACGCTGGAATCACTAAAGCAGCAGCTAAGAAAGCCTTAGAATCTTTTTTAGGAAACGTAGAAGGAACTCTTAAAAAAGGAGGACGTGTTTCTTTAGTAGGATTCGGTTCTTGGTCAGTTTCTAAAAGAGCTGCTAGAGAAGGTAGAAACCCACAAACAGGAAAAACTATCAAAATCGCAGCTAAGAACGTTGTTAAGTTTAAGGCTGGTTCTGATCTGCAAGATGCAGTTAACTAATCAGTTAGTTTACGATATTAAGAAACTCCCATTATTTTGGGAGTTTTTTTTTGTATTAAAAACACTAAAAACGCTAAAACTACTTTGATTATTAGAAATAATTATTTAGCTTTAATTACCTAAATGTTATCTTTATGATATCACTTCAACCAGCAAAAGGACATTTATTGGTAGCAGAACCATCTATTATTGGAGACATTTCTTTTAATAGGTCAGTAGTTCTTTTGGCTGATCATGGGGAACAAGGTTCTATAGGATTTATACTAAATAAACCTTTGGATTATTACCTGTCTGATTTAATACCTGAAATTGAAAAAGAATTCGAAATTTATAATGGTGGTCCTGTGGAACAGGATAATCTTTACTTTATACATAAAGCACCTGAGCTTATCCCTAATAGCGTTGAAATTTCTGAGGGTATTTACTGGGGAGGAGATTTTGTAGAGGTTTCTAAACTTATTCAACAAGGACAAATTACTCCAGCCCAGATACGTTTCTTTTTAGGATACTCCGGATGGGATGCTGATCAACTGAATCAGGAATTACAAGCTAGCTCTTGGGTTATAGTTGAAAATAGCTACAAAAAGAATATTTTTGTAAAATCTTATAATACTTTCTGGAAAGAAAAAATGTTAGAGCTAGGTGGAGAATATATGTTATGGTCAAATGCACCAGAAAATCCAAGTTATAATTAGTACTCTAAACGATTTTCCTGTAAATCATTTCAACCTTTACCCTCATTTATCCCAGTCTTACTCTGGAATTTAAAACACCTAACAATCGTTTGGAAACCTTATTATCGTAGGTCTTTTTCTTATATTTTGTGATAGGTTGAATCCCTACAACAACATTGGTCATAAAAAGTTCATCAGCCTTCTGTAATTCAAAAGGCGAAATTGACTCTTCTATTATAGTAAAGTCTTCAAGTTTTTCTAAAATTCTAAGTAACTGCGTTCTTAAAATACCCTTAAGACAACCATCAGTAATTGGCGGAGTTTTTATTGTATTTCCTTTTACTAAAAAGAGATTGCCATTTATAGCCTCAATAACCATTTTATTGGTATTCAATAACAAAGCATTATCAAAGTCATTGTCTTTAGCAAATATCCCTGCCAATACATTAACTGATTTATTATTACTTTTTATGGTAGACAATAAATCATTAGCTATATAATGATCCTTAAACAGAGTAACTTCATAATCTTCATCATTGAGAATGTAGAAAGGACTTTTTAGTTCAGCTACCTGTATTGTATATTCTACTTCGTTATTCAAAGGAGTATATAGACCTCCGGTTACTCGGTGTATGGACAACTTAACACGAACTGACTTATCAAGAAGTTCATTCACCTCTACAACCTTTATCATTTCTTCTTCCAGAAACTCTGGTGTAAAAGTCTTAGGAATCTGCATACGCATAATGCGCATAGAGGCCATTAGTCTAAAATAGTGATCCTCCCAGAAAAGAATCTTTCCTTGATTAACCCTAATTGTTTCAAATAATGAGTCACCATATGCATACCCCCTATTGGTAATGTGGATTAATGCATTTTCGTCTTTATGTAGTTTTCCGTTAAGATTAATCATAAAAAAAGCCCTTAAAATTATAGAAAATAATAAGGGTGCAAATATACTATTAAAAAATGTTTAAGCAGAACCTAATACGTGTTTAAGATTGCCTATTAAATTTTCCCATAACATCTTACTCTCTTCTATCTCATCATCTTCTGAAAAATCTGTAATCATTAATGATACATCCTTTGTAATTTCATCTACCTGAATCCTCATTTCAAAGAAATAATCGTCTCCTTCTTCTTCATCCTCCACCCATCTGAATTTAATACGTTCTCCACTTTTTCTGCTTAGCAATTTAGCTTCTTCTTCAGAGTCGTCCCATATGAAAGTGAACAACTCCCCTCTTGAGTTTACATTGTCAGCAAACCATTCTGAAAGTCCGGATGGTGTAGATATATATTGATACAATAACTGCGGTGATGACTGTATTACAAATTCAAGTTCAAATTTATTTTTGTCTGCCATATTTTTGATTTGTTGAAAAGCCAATATATAGATTAATTACATACTTTAAAAGCTCTATGAAAAAAAAATTAAATCTTTCGATTTTATTTGCGACAATACATTTTGTTTTTATATTTGCACCCGCTAAAGGAAACCAAGTTGGTTTTTGACAGTTATAAAAATACTAGATGGCGAGGTAGCTCAGTTGGTTAGAGCGTCGGATTCATAACCCGGAGGTCACGAGTTCAAATCTCGTTCTCGCTACAAAAAAAGGCTTAGCAAAATTGCTAAGCCTTTTTTAATTGTTACAATCTTTCCACTAAGAAAAAATAAACGAAATAGTATTAGCAACTAGGATTTTATAATTCAATTAAAAATTAAAAATTAAAAACTACTGTTGATTATTCAATTATGTATGATCATAAACCAAAAAAGGATTGAAGCGTGCTTCAATCCTTTCGTGGAAAAATCAATAAATCGTTTGCTGGGAAATTTTGCTAATGCAATACTGCAAACTTAATTACTTGTCGGGAACTAAAAGTTAATAACTCAACACTTTTGAAAAACAAGTAATTTATCGAGCTACAAATATAGGTCAGAATTGTAACTCTACAAAATCGCATTTTAAATTTTATGCTCTAAAATTTTAAAAAGGATACTAGAAAATATTTTAAAACACTGTAAATCAATACGTAAATCTCAAAAATACAATCTTAGAACTCTATTTATAATCGATATCTTTAATGGTTTGTTCGATTAAAATCCTGTTAATGTGAGTCGTCCTAAAATAGGTTGACAGTTTTTAAAGATTTAATTTAATCCAGTGAAGCTAGCTTCACTGG
>NZVW01000006.1 GCA_002697475.1 Aquimarina sp.
ACTTGTTCTTATAAGTTGTACCAAAGAAGCCAGGACAGGTAATGGAATTTTCTTTTGAGAAGGAAAGAGATGTTTATCAATAGCAAACTTACCTCCATGTACACCATTGGTATACAGAGGATGATGTAATACAAATACGGTAGTTTTATTCTGATTTTTCTTGAATTCACTTTCAATTTCTGTAAACAGAGCTTCGCGGGTTTTGATTTCAGGACAGTTATCATTTATAGTTGGATGCTTGTCCCAATCCTCGAGAAACCATTGCGAGTCGAATATCATAAGCTGGATGTTTTCTGTCACCTCTATACTTTCAAAAGCACATCCTGTCTTAGGACGAAATAACTGATTATCCCTTAATCTGGATTCAAAGTAATCCTCCTCTCTTTTTAACCCTTTCAATCCTTCATTGTACCAATCATGATTCCCTGGAATGAAATAAACTTGCCCATCAAAATTTTTAACCGCATCAATCTGAACATCCAATCTATGCTCAGCTATAGCTCTATCCTTTGCCTCTTTAACAGGCATACCATCAGGATAAATATTATCTCCCAGAAAAATAGCGTAATTACCCGTTTGTTGATTTTCTTCGAGATATTTTTCTAAAGCCAGAAGAGCTGGTGTACTTTTACCGGGCTGAGCATACCCTGCATCACCTATAAGGTAAAAGGATTTTTCTATCCCTTTTTGGACAGGTATAGATGATGCTTCAAAAGGATCCTTATACATAGGTTCATAAGTCGCGCAACCAAATACAATTAAACATAAAATTAAAAGAAATACGTGTTTTGTTTTAATCATTTTATATCTGTTATCCAATACTAAATACTAGTATCCAATTCTTTAGAAATAAACGTCTCCCACTCCTTAAATTTATCCTCAGACATAACGCGTTCCATTTTAACCTGTCCTCCCTTTTTCTTCTGAGCGCCACTCCACTCCGCAAACAATTTAGGGTCGACCTTAGATACTTTGACTCCTTTTAGAGCTTTACTTCTTGCTACTTTATAGTTTTTATTGGCATCCTTAAGTACTTGATCCAATTTGTCAGACAACTCCTCTTCACTTGTGTTTCCTGTAGTTCCCAGATACCAGTGATGATAAAACTCATCCTCTATTCTGGTTGCTGCTAATGTGAATTCAGGTATTTCGATATCAAATTGTTCTTCTAATTCCCTCAAGGCAGCATTCATTTTATTTACAGAAAGCTGTGATCCTACAACATTCAAGAAAAATTTTGTTCTTCCTGTGATTTTAATTTCAGCTCTTTCTACATCGGTAAATTCTATAGTATCTCCGATCACATATCTCCAGGCACCGGATACAGTAGAAATTAACAATACATAATCTTCACCAGTTTTTACCTTAGATAAATCTATACTCGGGGCATCTTCCTTAACTGAACCATCTTGATTTATATGCTCTGGCTTAAAGGGTACAAACTCAAAGTAAATTCCATTATCCGTGATTAACTGCATTGCATCCGTTTCCGGTCTTTGCTGATAAGCCAAAAAACCTTCAGATGCCAAGTAGGTGTCTATTACTGTAATAGGATGTTTTAAAAGACTATTAAAGCTCTTTTTATAAGGTTCAAAAGCCACACCACCAGAGGCATACACCTGTAAATCAGGCCAAATCTCATGTATATTATCCACCTTATTATATGCAATCACTTCCTGCAACATCAGTTCCATCCAGGAGGGTATACCAGACAGTGCACCTATATCCCAATCCTTGGCTCCTTCTGCAATTCGCTTTACCCGATCATCCCAATTATCTATTTGTGCAATTTCTTTTCCTGGTTTATAGTATCCCTCAAACCAAAAAGGAATGTTACTAGCGCTTATTCCACTAATTTCTCCTTCTAAATGATCGTTTTTTTCCTTTAAATCTGTTGAGCTCCCCAACATCATTATTCTCTTCTCATAAAAATCTGCCGGTAAATCAAAATTAGCAAGGGCTTCAACCTGTTTAATACCAGCTTTACGAATAGCTTCAATCATATCATCGGTAACAGGTATCCTCTTACTTTTTTTACCAGTTGTTCCTGAGCTAAGGGCAAAATAATGAGGATGACCAGGCCAGGTGATATTATCTTTACCCTCTAATAATTTACTCCACCACTCTTCATAAATTGAATGATAGTCATAATAGGGTATTCTATGTGAAAAATCCTTTTTAATATCATCGGACTCCAAAATTGAGGCAAAATCGAATTTTTTGCCAAATTCTGTTCCTTTTGCTTTATCTAACAGTTGGTGTAGTACTTTTTCCTGAGCTTCAAGGTGATTAACTTCTCCGCTCAAAGCATCCTTAATTTGTATTGCACCTTTTATAAGTGAGCCTATTATAGCCATTATTTTTTTATTTTATAATTTCAGTTTTACTTACTTCTTCAACCCATTCCATGCCCCAAAAAGCAATTATAAATGCGATGACCGATAGAATTATTCCTATGGTGAAAACGATATATGTTATCTGTAATAATGTATATTTCCGTTTTAGCACCACTCCTAGAAGGTATAAATCTTTAGTCAGCATTTTATATACATATTCCTTATCTTCTATTACCTGATCTATTGCGTTCTGATATTTTTCATAAGGCATTTTATAGAAGTTCCCAAAGAATAAAAGATTGACTTTTTTCTTATCCACCTGCTCTTTGGTAAATTTTCCTCCGGTTATATTTGGTTGCGTAGACATAATCGAAAGTATGATTGAAGCGACACTAAATAAAACTAAAATCAAACTGGGGAACAGCAAGTGTTTATTAGATGGAGCATCTAATTTTGGGATCAGATTAGCAAGTGCCAGAGAAATAATTATGGCATTAACTGATAAGAGAATATTAGCCTTTGTATCTGCAATATCACTTAGCTTAATATGATTTCTAAGTGTAACTCTATACAGTGTTTGGATACCTCTTTCAGGGCTTTCGTTTTTATACTTTGCCTTAAGTTTAGCTTTTAATTCTTCCTTTTTCCTTTTCTTTTTACCTTTCTTATTCTTCTTTAAAAGATCTATGAGATGCTCGTTTTTCTTTGGTGACCAATTATGTATAGCGTATTCCGTATAAAATTGATGTTCTTCTGTAAAAAGCTTCACATTTTCATTTCTCCATTCCTTGGCACTATAGCTGGCAATTCCTTGAAGATTTAATTCTTGTCGCAGCAATTCGCTTACATCTTTGTAGTATTCCTTTGCTAAATGACTTGAATCCGCATCACGTATGATTTCCTCAATTAAATCTGAGGGTTGACTTCCATTTTTGGTAACCAAAATACAACGTCTAACCTTGTCAATGAGCTCTCCGGAAGCATTTTCATTTTTAAGAAAATCTTCTGCATATTTGACCGATTTTTCTTCGTGATTTTCATGACCATGTATATAGCCGCTATCATGAAACCAAGCTGATATAAGAACAGCTTCTTTATCTTTCTCTGGCATTTTAGTATGCTCAATTATTTCTTCTACACTTTCTACTACTCTATTAGTATGTAAATAATTGTGATACAGGTATATTCCAGGCAATTCTTCCTTAAAAAGATTAAATATATAGGATTCGGATTTTTGAACTAATTCTGTCATTTGGTGCACATTTATTTTTTGAAACAGATTGTTATAACTAATGGTTTTCTAGTTAGATTTTAACTCATTAACCAATTTCAGCACTCTATCAGGTGAAACATAAAACCTCTTAATACGGGTTTTGTATTTCTCAGACAATTGACTATGATTAAGAATATAGCGCTTGGTCTTAAGAATAAAATCAGCCATACCATGAGACACGGCATGATAGTCTGCGAGATACTCGGCTTTTCTGATGAAAGGCCCTGATATCATATATTTAATACCAAACCAGATTAAATTAAAAGTACTACGTTCCTTATAGTCCATAATATGTCCCAGTTCATGACCAATCCAACCCACCAAAACATCTTTGGGTAAATCTATCAGTGATAGAGTTAAGCCATCAACGATGAATTTGTCACTGATAAGTATTTTATAAGATCTTTTATTTCTTCCTTTGAATATACTGAGAAACTTTGGCTGAGCTTTCATGAAAGATTTATTAAGAGACTTTTTTATTTTAAAATCTATTGAAGTTTCTTTCAATTCAGGATAAAAAGATAAGGCAGTTTTTACTTCCTCATAAATTTCCATAGGAATTTCCTTATTCCCTTCATACAAAACCTTAGAATAAGTCTTTGAATTAGAGGTTAAAAACATAAATAATATTAGAATGTTAGTGGTTAAAAACTTGATCGTTGTCATTGTAATCATCTAAAGTATATTCAACAGGCTTATCATATTGATGCATATGCTAAAAAGGATAACTCTTTTACGGATTCAAGTTATCTTTTTTCGTATTTAAGCACCTTTTTTACTTTTAAAAATCTAAATTTTAGCATCATATAATATCTTCCCCTTATTATGAGTAAGCGAAACATAGGAATAAAATCTTTTTTATCTATAATGACTAAAACCTATAAAGGTTGGATGTCTAATCAACCATTTCAGCTAAGTGCTGCTGTGAGCTACTACGCATTATTTTCGTTCCCCGCTCTTGTCATAATAATTATACAGGTAACTGGTATTTTCTACGAAAAAAGTCGGGTGAAGAGTCGTATCATGTCAGAGATTCAAACAGTTCTAGGTCCAGAATCTGCAGAAACCATTGAAACTATAATTAAAAATGCAGCCGAAACGGATCAATCTACATTTGCTATTATCATAGGAATTGCTACTCTTTTATATGGTGCTACAGGTATGTTCATTTCATTACAAAAATCTCTCAATACTATCTGGAAGGTACAACCCAGTCCCAAAAATGAAATTTTAAAAATGATCAGGGATCGTTTTTTCTCTTTAGGCCTGATACTCATTATAGGTTTTTTACTGCTCATCTCTTTAATACTAACTGCCTTAATTACTGCAGTTACTGATTGGTTACAAAGTATTTTTCCAGACGTAGTAATAGCCCTGCTTCAAGTTCTGAACTTTATCATATCCATAGGACTGGTCACTGTGCTTTTTGCCTTAATATTTAAATATCTTCCTGATGCAAAAATAAAATGGAGAGATGTTTGGTTAGGAGCTTTTGTAACTGCTGTACTCTTTACTTTAGGAAAATCTGCATTAGGTATTTACTTTGGAATGGCTGATCCCGGAAGTACATTTGGAGCGGCTGGTTCTATCATTCTTATTTTGCTTTGGGTTTCATACTCTTGTCTAATCCTATTCTTTGGTGCCCAATTTACACTTGTGATAGCTACCAAGTATAGCATTGGCATATTACCATCATCATATGCAGAAAAAATTGATTAAAAAATGTAAAATTCCTACATCCTTTTGTTAATCCTAAGCTAAAATGTATGGTCAGCTATAACCTAAATTTTATATTGCAAAAAAATTGCTATGGATTTAATTGAAAGAGCATTAGAGTTTGAAAGCAGAAAGATGAGTAATATGTCAACTAGTGATCGTGTTGCTGCCTCAAGAGAAGGAAAAAAACTAGTTTTAGACATTAATAAAATCTATAAAGAAAATAAAGATCCTGAATTAATGGAGTTAATGAAAAGGGTTACTGCGAAAAAACAAAAAATAGAAAAAAGATTAACCGGAGTACCAACAGTATAGTGATTCCATATATGCCTGTCTTAACTGGATCACAATGATTATAAACTCACATCGTCTTAAAAAGAAAGATTCAAAAAAACTTAATGAATTTATAGGCAAGCCTTTTTCGGTTTTAAAGAAAATTAGGCTTAAAGGAGTCAAATCGAAAAAAATAAAAATTCAGGAAGTAAGTCCAAATCTCAGGCAATATATTGAAGAGGCGAAAACTACCTATGGACATATTGAATTAAGGCCAAAAGGTATTCTCATAAGAGTTAATAAAGGTTTACAACAGTTGATATGGGCAATACCCTATTACCAACTGTATGTTTATAAAACCCCCGGTTTAAACATCCATGCTCAAGGAAAGTACATTTTATTTGAACACGATTCAATAAAACCAAAAACTTTATCCATTGAAAAAAAAATGATGAAACAAAAGCACCTGTTTGATCATAATCATCCACCCATAGAGTCAATTGATCTATAGTTTAAACTGGTTTAGGCTTAATAGTTATTGCTTCTTGAGCTTCAGGATTCCATTCAATCAAATCAGACTCTGCCAGCTGATTTAATTCTCCGGTACTTGGCCAATATCCCCATTTGTCATAAAAATGCTGAAAATTGTAGACGATTTGTTCCAGGTTCTTTACAGGATTATCCATACTTTGGTTTTGGTGATATATCTTAGCTTCACTACGATAAAAAGGACATTGTGCAGTGTTTACCTTTTGTGCAAAATCCATAGATCCAAAAAAAGAACAAAAATAAGTCTCATCAAATCCATTTAAAACAGAGTATTGTAGTTTAGGAATATAAAAACATGAACTTATAAATTTACCATAATCAGGCTCTATAGTAAGCTCATTAATAATACTTTCTCTATCTAAATATTCACTATTTGCTTCAAGATGATCCTCGTGCCATGGATAAGTAATCTTATGTCTCAGATATCTAAATGTAGGCTGAATTATCCCTACAGTATGAACATATTGATTTGCTAAATTTTCAAAAAACATTTTTGAAGGAACACTAAACTCATCCATAAACACTAAGTGTTCAGTACTTGCTAATCTGGCTCCGTGATTTAATTTTCTGCAATTAGAAATATTTTTTTTACCATCAAGTTTAACAAGCTTAATAGGTAAATTCCATTGATCTAAATCCTTAGGATACGATCTGTCTTCAGCTATCAATAAAATCTCCTGAGGTATAATTGTATTTCTAGCTATACCATAGAGAACATTGTTAAGCAAAGAATTATTGCCGGTACTATTTAATATTACGCTAAAGTCCCTAATCATCATTAAACAATTTTAAAAGTGCCACTTCTGGATTCAGAAGAATTAAAATAATCTTGATTTTGTTGATTGATCTGATGAATATTGATTGCAAATTGTTCTATATCTTCATTAAATTGCTCCAGATTTTTCCACAAAAGTTGAAATGATCCGAACTGATGCTCTTTAAATGTAGACAGCCAACTTTCTCTAAGTTTTTGTAACGAATCAGAAACATCTTCAAATTTCAATATAGTTGCCAGATTATGTTTTTCTAAGTTTTTATAATAGTTGTCATAACAATTTTCAGAAAAAGTTGAAGCTTCTTCTAATAAAAGTAATGGTTTATTATACTTTAAAACTGTGGAGATGGTAGACAATGAACCTTTTGAAATAACTATTTCTGCATTCTTAATCAATGAATCAAGATGATCCCTATTTCTTAAGAATATTACATTACTTTTCTTTGAAATACGAAATGAGGAACCTACCACCATCATAATTTTATCCGACAGATGATCGGCTAAAAGTTCAATTTTATCAATAGGTAAATCAGCACCATCTTTATCCTGAATCAGTAAATTATATTCCATACTGAGGTCAAAATTATGTGGTGAAAGCGATTTGATTTCTGGCTCACAAACGAATCCAAGATATAAGGTTTTATCCTTAATCCATCCGGGAGTATTATCTGGTTCTAATTCTTGCGGATAATAAGCTAAAAGAAAACAAGCCCCTTTATAAATTTCCTGTAAAGCTTTATCTTGAATATCAGTAGACCTTCTGACATAAGCATAAGGTATTGAACTTACCCTACAAAGAACAGCAATTTCAACACTGACATCAATGATCATGCATTTCAGTTTCAGGTTATCACAATACTCCAAAATTTTTCTATTTCTTCTTGTTACATTAGGCAATCCTACTGGTGAATTACGAAGAAAATCAGGAGATTGGAAATGGCCGGGATCAAACATTTTGTCATTTTCATAATCATCATCGATCCTTACTACCTTTAAATCTTCAGGAAAGGTAAGATATGAGTCTGTAAAAACAAGACTTTTAACTACATTGGATTTAGCAAATAACTTCGCGTAATGACAATGCTCTGTTCCTGTACTGTGCGCAAAATATCCTATCATATCAAGATGCCGGTTTTAAGTTAACAGAACTACTATTTAATACATCCTGATACAGTAAAGTATATGAATTCAGCATATCTATATTATTAAATCTTGCCAGTGCTCCCATCCTACACGACTCTCGACTAATATTTAAAAGTCTAGAAAAGTCAGGTAGTTCTTCAATTATTTTCTCCCCCTTTAAGATAATACCGTTCTTAGCCCCTAAAAGCTTAGCTGATATATCTGTATTAATTGAAATGACAGGAGTTCCACTGGCCAAAGATTTAGCTATAGTTAGAATTGTATCGTTATCATTATACGATGTATTAATTAAACCAATCACATTTTGGAGATAATGACTAAGTTTTTGATCATTGAGATCTCCGATATATTTTATCTTAAACTTATCAAGTTGAGGTAATACGATAGATTCAAAATATTCTGAACATCCTATCTTACCAGATATTATAAGTTTCTTGTTCCATTTTTTTGCGACATCAATTGCCTGCTGTACCCCACAATTCTTATGAATCTCATTATTATACAACAGAAAATCCTGAAGCGGAGCATTATTAAAAGGCCACGCTACAATATCAATCCCTGCGGTAATAACATTCGATGAGTCTGGAAATACTTTGTATTTTATAGCTAACTCTGTCGATGAATAGACAAATCGGTTGTTTATATCGGATTCTTC
This sequence comes from Aquimarina sp., assembly GCA_002697475.1. GTDB lineage: Bacteria > Bacteroidota > Bacteroidia > Flavobacteriales > Flavobacteriaceae > Aquimarina. Next base: position 8,721 of record NZVW01000006.1, read on the forward strand.
TATCCGTAATATTCTGCGTTCGTTGCCAGAACAATATTCTGTTATAGTAGTGACAATCGGCAAGGATACTTGTTGCTCTACGCATTCCATTAAGAATCTCATCGAGAAGTTATGTACCAGATCATAACCGTATAATACCTTTAAGGTATGGTTGTCTAAGTCGTGATAATTATTCGTTAAGGATACCTCTTCAGAATCTATTTTCCTTAAAATATAATCCGATTCCAGCCAACAGAACAATTCTACTTGATGACCCTTCATTTCCAAAGATCTAGAGATATATTCTATAGATTGAAACCTCACACCTTTTTTGGAAGATGTCTTAGAATAATTATCAGTTATTATTGCAATTCTCATTTTCTAGGGGTAAAAAAGTTAAAATTAATTAAGCCTAAAGACCTGTTTGGTTATAGGAACTTTCCGTTCGACTATTTAAAGAGCTTAATTCATAAAACAAGAATATTTTTGCACCAAAGTACAGCGTAAAAAATACTGCCAGAATTGCACTTGCCGATTCATAGCCTGTAAATTGTAATACAGCACAACAAAAAATTAAAATTAAAGGCAAGCTCAAATCCCTCAGTTCAATTTTGTCAGTGACCTTAAACTTATTTCTAACCATAAAAGGCATAGTACTATTTAGAAAATATCGCCACCAGACATAAGCACCTAATTCAGCAGTAGCCAAATGGGCTAAGAAACCGCTATTTGCTAATCTCGAATTTCCATTAGATGA
>NZVW01000007.1 GCA_002697475.1 Aquimarina sp.
ATTCAGGAACTCCAGTACTGGCACCAGGAATATTAGACAAAAACAAATCTTTTAATGAATGCTTGATCTGATAAGGAATAATAGATAATTCTTTAAAGGCATTCTCCAGTTGATTTTTATGAAGCTCTAGCTTATCTTCGTTAGTATCCCAAAGAATAATATTGAAATGTTGATAAACAAAGCGCAATTCGTTTTCGATCACGGTATTCACCAATTGATCAATTTGATCGTAGGTTACCTCATTTTCTTTAGACAGAATTGCTAAACTTTTAAACTGATTCAGTTTCGTTTTTAGCTTTGAAAATACTTTTTGAGAGTTTTCAATGTAAATTACCTGATTATAAATATGATTACATTCTATTCCTAAACATATAGGTTGTATAAATGGTATTTGAAAGTCTGTTTTTTGAGTCGAAAAATCAATATTTTTTCGTGTGGTTTCAATGGATAAAGGAAGTTGGTTATAAGAAGAAATAGCATACATTTCTGCTATCTTATTACCTATTTGTAATCTTTTATCAAAGAACATATCATTTAAAGAAGTTTGACCCTCTGGGGATAGAGAAACATATTTTCCAAGCACCTCTATAATCATATCAGAGTCTAATGATTTTACTTGAAAACACTCTTCTTTTTCTAAAAATGAGATACAAGCTGTTACAACCTTTACAAAGTCATTTACCTCTTCCATATATTTATCGTAGAGCTTTGTATTGCTGGTTAGGCTTATTTTACTCTTAGAGTCTTTAGTAATAAACAGGTAGCATTCATGACTCAGTTTTGGTTTTTCATAGAAAAAAGTATTATCACTACGGGATAGCATTTGATCCCCTTTAGTTAGAGCCCCTTTTATTTTGTCTACAAAAAAGAAATCCTGTTTTTGGATAATCGTATTCTCAGGTAAAGACCTTATTATTTTATCAAACAGTTGATTGATACGGTCAATTTTAACCTTATCTAAAGAATATATTTGAGGTAGTTGAAGCTTATACCCTAAAGTAATATCTCCGTTTTTAGAAATGATAATATCATTCTCTACTGCGTATATCGGAAAAATATTGTTTATAGATTCATTTTTCATCTTACTCTTCATTTATGTTAAACCATAGGTGATACTTCTTAGGCATAAAAACTCTTCGTTTTTCAAATACTTCCTTACCCACTTCTTTAGCAGCAGAAAGAATAGCTATATCCTTGGCTTCATCCATCTGGATTCCACTATCGTTATTGCCAAAGGTTGCTGCCTGTGTTCCCTTTTGATAGGCGTAATCATATACATCCTTTGCTACTTGACCAGGGATTTTAGGCCACGTACGATTACCTAAATGAATTCCTTCAACTCCATCAAAATCAAACATGCTAAAACTCAACTGATAAAGTGTATTGCCATGCCTATAGCTTTTGATATTGATGAGTAATCGATTAGTCCCAAAAGAGACACTACCATACACAATGGATCCTTTAGGAATTAATACAGCAGGATTCCTAAGCTGTACTTCTTTTTTAGTTCTGATAGCTATGGTGCTACCGTTAACTAGTACACCCTGATCGACAGTTTCTGCAGGTATTAGACCTAATACATCATCCTTTTGGGAAGCTGATCCTGCACCGTGGAAATAAGATTTATTTTTAAAGCTGGATTGGATATGTCCTGCCAACTTTTCATTTACACTAGCATTTGTTTCCGCCAGGCTTTCTGGTGATAGCTCATCATTTATATATCCCTTTTCTTTTAAGAACTGAGGATTAGCGCCAGCGTTAGCCATTTGACCATAAGCTTCCATCAGTTTCTGAATCTCTTCTATGTCTGAATTATCATTTTGTGATTCTTCATAGGCAGCCTGAGTTAAAAGTTGTTCCTGTAAAGCCATAAGTTGTTCCAATTCATTATTAACCTGAGCTGCCTCATGTGATTGCGGGGAGTTTATTCTTGCGGATCTTCCTGTGAATTGATTATCAACATTTTCTGCAATTTGATCATTGATTTTATCCTCACCAACAATAGCTGATTGTTCAATGGCAACTTCTTCCTTTTCATTTTCCAGATTTCCAAGTTCCTTTACAACATCGCTTTTTTCCATATTCTCAAAGGACTCCCTCTCATACTGTTCTAATTTTGATTTTCTATCAATCTTGTGTTCATCTACTGTTGGAGTACTTATCGATAATTGATTTCGTCTTGGATTGTTATCTTTAGATGAAAACACAAATACTTTTAGTGTAACTGTTAGTAGTATGGCACAAGCAACTCCCACTACGGCCACTATTGTTTTTTTCTTTTTGTCCATTATATTTTAGGTTATTTCTATTAAACTTTATGCTGTGAATATTGATCTAAAACTTGTCTCCAGAGGATGAAAGGATCTATTTTTTGATCTTTAATATGTACTTCATAATGAAGATGTGGCCCTGTAGTCATACCGGTATCCCCAACTAAACCTATGATTTGACCTTGTACTACTGCATCACCGGCTTTGACAAGATTAACCCAGAGATGTGCGTATAATGTCTTTAAGCTTGAAGTATGCTCTATGAGAATGTAATTACCATATCCTTTTGTGTAGCTAGAACTCACCACTATACCTGTAGCGGTAGCCATAACTGCAGTACCTTTTGGTGCTACGATATCAATTCCGGAATGGAATTTTCTTTTATGTAAAATCGGATGTTTTCTGTAACCAAAAGTAGAGGATACATTCTGAAAACTTTTACTGGCTACCGGCACATAGGAAGGTATATACTTCAGTAATTCTGTTGCACCTTGATCTTTATCTTCTTGTGCTGTGCAAAAGGCATCAGTAACAAGAAATAGGGTCAGCATTAGTATTAAATTGAATTTTGTTATTTTCATTTTTAAGTTTTTTAGAGTTCTTGTTTTTTTAGTTTTCTTGATCCTGAGGTTCTTCATTCATTTCAATGCTTTCCTGCTCTATTTTAAAAAGCTCCTCATCTATAAGGATGTCAATTTCAGCTACGATCCTATTAAAATTACCATTCAGTAATTCTTCAATATTATTTTCATCATCAATGGTTAATGGAATAGGCTCTTTTATTTGATCGTGTCGCTTATCAACTTCAATCTTTCCTCTGAATATTTTACGATTGATTTCTTCTCCAAAATTATCCGCTACTATTCCTACAAACTCACCTTGCGACAGTTGTGAAATGCTTGCAACCGGTATTGCATATTCCAGATTTTCATTAATACTGTAAGAAGTAGTATTGGTATCCACTGAGATATTTTTCAGTTTTTGTTTCTTTTTGCCAAATATTTCCTGAAGCTTAGAAGCTGTTTCACTACGTACAGATCCACTGAATATATTTCCTACGATATTGAAAATGGTTGCTGCTACTTCATTACCATAGTCTCTTTTTAATTGCTCCAGGTCTTGCATACCAATTGTTGTTGATATTTTGTTAGATCTTGCCGTAGCAATAAGGTTATCTAACCCCATAAAATACATAGTAGGCAACTCGTCAATGATCACTGAACAAGGTTGTTTCCCTTGGGTGTTAATCTCTTTAAGAAGCTGTGTAGCAATTAATCCTAATGCCGGAGAGTTTGTAGTTTGTGTTGACGGCGAATTGGCTAACACTAATACACAAGGTTTCTCTGGATTATTTATACTCAAAGGCACATTAAGTTCTGGATATATATTGTTACCCATCACCCAAAACAGCTCTTTTGTAGCTAATTGTGATAAAGGTATTCTGGCAGAAGCGGTTTGACCTGATAATTGCTCATAGGCTTCCTTTTCTAAAGCGTCTGCAAAAGGTGTCATAAAAAATTTGAGCTCAGGATAGGAACCTAAAATCCTAAATACTTTTTCGTCGGAACAAGAAGCCAGAGTTATGGCGTGGGGTAGCGTACAATACTTTCCATTTTCATAAATTTTAAGGAAGTAAATACACGATGCAAAATAGGATATTGCCGACTGCGCAAAAAAGTCCTTCTTAGTTATCCACTCTTTATTAAGATTGTATAAAACAGTTTGGGCGGCTTCAATAGCATCTGCTGCTTTACGTATTAAATCAGGGCTTATAGGATTAACAAAACAGGATTTCTGGATATCGTCTAATGAAATAACATTAAACTCTGGTTCGATGTCGTAATTATCTTTGTAGAATTGATAAAATGCATGTGTTTCTTTAGCCAGTGAAGGAAATTTAAAGTCATATACCAACATCGTGAACTGTTTTTTAATATGCTGGCGTATGTATTCTTCAATTACAGAATATGACTTTCCGGAACCGGGAGTTCCTAAAACCATAGTGGCTCTAAAAGGGTTTACAACATTGATAAAACCGTTATCTGTCTTAAAGTTGACAGAGTAAGCATTCTCCATAACACCCTTTTCCTGCTTAAAGATTAAGTTTTTTTCATTAAACTCATCTTTAGTACTGAAATAGTCAAAGTGTCTTCTGATCATAAAAAATGACCATATATAACCTGTCATTGCTATTGATGTAAGAATAACATTTGTAATCAATCCATTAGACAGTTCTGAACTTGTTACAAAAAGCAATGCTCCAACAATAAGTCCTATGTAGTAATACGTATAGTTTTTATCTGTTTCCGGCTTTTTCTTTACATTAAAACCAAAAGATGCGAATGAAAAGACCAGTAATATAATTCCTCTAACCAGATATGATTGTTCTAAAACAGGTGCCAATCTGTATAACTTAGTAATTAGCTTATTCACATAACTATTGTGTAGACCATGTTTCAGAAAAAAATCAAAGTTGTATGCATAAATATCTAAGAAGAGTACACAAATGCACAAAAGCATAGTCACTAATAAGATCATATCTATGGAGAATTTACTGTCTTTCATCTTGAGTTCAGGTTCTGGTTAATTGTATATTCTTGTTCACTAAAAATTAAGTTTATCTGTGGATGGCATAGCTGCATGCTGCCGGTAATTGTCTTAAAAAGAACTTTATTTTTTTCCACTGCGCTGTACCGAAATAATTAAATGCTTTCATATTTTTTGTTTTTACGTTTGTTGATGATTTCTGACGCAAAGTAACGTCAGCAAAGGGGTTGAGAACAAAGTAATGTGTGCGAAAGGGAAAAAAAACGGGGTGAAAGGGAAGAATTTTAGCTGAGTAAAATGGGGATGTGATGAAAAGACTTATCTACCAGAACCAAAGAACTATCTTTTTCAAGAAAGTTTTTTTAATAAGCTTTTTTTGTAAAAAATAGAGTACTTAATCTTTTAAGATTTACTATTAATCAAATAGCCTTTTAAAATATAAAAGCGAGATGTATGAAGAAACACCTCGCTTTTATATTAGCAATTTAAGCTTACTTTATAATTTAGGTGATTATACCTTTTTAGTTTTCTTTACCTTCTTAGGCTTTTTAGTTTTATTAGATTCTGCCAATACAGATGGTAAACTGGAAGTTCTCTTTCTGGATGAAGGCTGATTTATAAGCGCATCTATATCAATTGATTCTCTATTATTAGCTTGTACACTTTCATATCTTCCTTGACCCAGCTGACGTTTTTGCTGTATCTCTGGTTGATTATTAATATTGAAACCTTCAACATTATATCTTCCCTGTCCTAACTGTCTTTTTGTTGGGATCTCAACCTGACGTCCATTGGAGTCATCCCCTATTGAAGTTGTCCCGGATTGATTGCTAGTTGGATTAGGTTGTACATTGGACTTTTTCTTTCCGAAAATTTTGTTCCAAATTTCTCTTAGTTTTTTCATAATGATTCTTGTTTATTATACTTAAGTTTTATGTATTTGTCTTAAACACAGTATAAAAGTAATTCACAAAGAATCAGAAACATCCTCTAAAGTAATAGATGGCTTATTTGAGGTAATAGTTGGGAAAGAATGTGTACACCTGTAGTTATTGGGTACTGTAATTGCTCTATTCTGGTTGATTTATAAGCACTAAAACTCTCCATTCCTACTTAATGATAACAGAACAGTTTAGAATACTAAGTACATATAACTTAGAGTATCCTGAATTTCTTTTCCCTAAATAAAATTTACATTTGTTTGGTATAGTAAATAACTGTCTATCTATTTTTCAACCCATTATGGAAATGAATGTTAAATATACCTGTGAAGCCAAACACAAAATTACCATCATTAAAGTTGAAGTTGTTAAGCGTTTGTGTCATGAATGCTTGTTCTTCCAGATTTTGTGTATTGGTCATTTGAAATTGTAACATTACGTCACTTAACTCCCAATTGACACCAATTGCAAATGCATTATAGGTATCAACAGATTCCAGCGGGTTGAAAACACGGTAATATTCTGTTGCGATAGAAACATGTCCTCCTAATTTATATCTACCACCTATACCTAAGGCCAATTGATTGTTCGGGTCTTCTTCGGACCTAATGGAAGTCCTGTGGATATATGTTGGCGATAATTGTAGAGAGAATTGTGGCGTTATTTTACTGGATATTAGTACTTGACTGGTAAAAGAAAGTTTATCATCAAAATCATTGCTTTGATATAGATTAATATCAGAAGTTCTGCTTTGAAAAGAACCATTTTGCAGTAATGTGATATTAAAAGGAAATCCACCCTTTTCCTGCTTGATTAATTTATACTTAAAAAATGTGTCAAAAATTCCATCCAGTGTTGTGCCACCTATACCATAAGTCAATCGATTATTGATCCCATACTCCAAAGAAAACCGGGTACTCATCCTATCTGCTATAAAACTTTGACTTTCTATATCCGGAAGATTCCAAAAACGACTTCTGGATCCCACTTCAAGAAGTCCTTTCTTTAAAGTTTCTGTTGAGTGCCCCATTAATATTCTTGAAGACTTAAATGTGGCTATTTCATATTCAGTATGATCCCCATAGTTTTTATCCAATTCTTCCAGTAAACTACTTTGGGCAAGGACACTTCCGTTTATGTATAAAAGTGCTAAAAAAATAAAATACTTATGATAACTCATAGGGCTGGTATTCAAATTTAAACTGTACTGAGATTGTTTTGGCAATATTAGGTGCTAAAATTGGAGGGATTTTAATTTTAAAATCCTGAACTACAAGCTCAAAACTACCGTTAAAGACATACTTCCCTTCGTTGTAGTCAATTTTTACTTTTACCTCTATATCCTTAGTGATTTCCCTAATTGTAATTTTGCCTTTAATCAGTTTTGTCTGATCTTCCTGCGTATTTGGGTCAAACCCGATAATTTCTCCTTCGAAGGTAGCTTTTGGGTAAAGATCAGATTCTATATAGCTTTCATTAAAGTGATCGCGCATTAGCGCCTTTTCAAAAACAAAAGCATTCATTAGCATACTAATGGCTATTTCATTTTTAGAAAGATCAATAATGCTTAGTACCTGATTGTTTTTAGCTTCTATATTTTCAACATTGGTATAGGAAAAAAAGCTTACTTGTCCCTGACGCGTAATAAATTTACTAGAGGCTTCTATGTTATTATCAGTACTAATAAATGAAACTATGAAAAAGACTATAAAAAGTAGTTTATTCATTGTTTTTTGAGTTGGTTATTTGTGTGTTTTATTATAGACCCAAAATAAGCACATCTTGAAATCTATAATTATGGTTATTAGTGCATAATTATATAATAAAATAATCTTAAAGTGTTAAAGCGATTATAAAATACAGGAAATCATCTTTGTTAATTAACATACTGTACAACAACGAATTAATTTACTTTATCCATTTCATGGTATATATTCAAATGATGGACCTGCTACTATTCCCCCTTTGCTGTTAGGTACTTTGATGTTAATTAATTGGGAAACAAGAAGAATACTATGATAAGAAGTCATATTTTCCGAGTAAATTTCTTGAAGACAAGTCTTGAAGTGCTATTTTCTGTTAGAGTAAAAATCCTCGGGGCAAACCTTGGAGCATTCAGCGGGTGTCTCGTTTTTAAACTGTTTACATTTTAGTGATGAGGCAAGCCTAGGGGGTATTATACCCACAAAGAAGAAGAAAAATGGAGATGTAAAAACATCTCCATTTTTCTATATATTATTCTAATAATTTTATCTTTAATAAGACGGGATTTCTAATGAATTTAAATACTATCTACAAATTTTATAGACACCATTTGGATGCCAATAACAGCCCATACAATTCGTGCAATCAGCTATGGTAGTACATTCTTTTCCGTCACTACAAATTTCGCCTTCATGAGTAAAATGGCGGCTTCCGGAAATTGACCCAAGTTCTTTTCTAGATAACTCAAAACCTATAACTTTCAATTTTTTTAGCATAAAACTATTTTTTAAATAAAATTTGATAATTAGACTTTTCAAATGTATGAAAAAATAGACAGTTAATTTACAAAAAACAACTTGTAACGGCTGCCGATCAAATATCATAGAGGATCCAACTATTACCAACGCTAAAACAGCCAAGACCTAATTTCTAAATTTCAGAAACGATCTCTGGCAATAACCAGTCATATATTTTTCTTTCTTCTAAAGGTATATATTCATATGTTGGATCTGCAGCTATTCCTTCTTTGCTGTTAGGTATTTTGACATTCAATAATTCCAAAATCTTTGATTAGAATTAGTAAATTCTGATGCCGTTAATTTTTTAATATTATGGGTTTATCAATTTGGTAATTTAATTGAACTTTTGAAAGCCAATAAACTTTAAAGTGCCAAAAAGTTCAATCTGCCGTATCAAATTAAAAGTCTATCTTTAGACACTTTTTTAAACTTTAAATTATGGTTTTTGGGTATGCCAGAGTAAGTACTGAAGAGCAATCGATCAATCTACAATTAGATGCATTATTGAAAGCCGGCGTGGATGAAAAAAACATCTATATAGACAAAGTATCCGGAATCAGGTCAGAGCGAAAGAATCTCTCCAGGCTTTTAAAAAAAATGAGAGAAGGTGATACACTGGTAGTATGGAAACTGGACAGACTGGTTAGAAGTCTTATCCACCTAACAAAGCTAGTTGCTGAGTTTGAAGATAAAGGAG
>NZVW01000008.1 GCA_002697475.1 Aquimarina sp.
CCGGTGCAAACCCGACTTGTTTGGAAGTGATTTTGTGCTCCCTATTGTGCTGTGCGCGGGCAAAGATTACCGGGAAACGATATTCTGTTTTTCTTGGTAGCGGGCGGTGCACAAACCTCACCAGATTAGTGACAAGAAAGTTTTTACCTTCCGTAGATGCTAGATATTCTAAAACGGATGCTTTTTTTGCGTTTCGTAATTTTTTCCAAATATCAAGTTCCCAGGAGGCTGTTAGTCCAAAACCAAAATTCGGTAGTGGTTCCGGGAACTCTTCTCCAGGTTTAATCTCTAAAGAACGCTCTATTGAACCGTTACGTGTATAACTTCCTGATTTGTCAATATCTGCGCCAGCTTGTAGTCCGATAAAGGGTAAATATTCTCCTTTCCTGATATTAATCTCATTTTTAGCAATTTCAATTCTTTGTAACAGCATATTTACTTCCTGATTGTTTACCAAAGCTGAATCAATTAATGCTAAAAGTTGAGGGTCTTTAAAAAAATACTCTCTCTCTAATATTGAGGCGCTAGTAGTATCTATGCTTGTTTCATTATAATTTCCGGGTAATGTAATATTTCCCTCTCGCTGCGTTAGTTTTGGTATTCCACAAGAAGTAAGTAATAGAGCTATTCCAAAACTAATACTGTATATGTATCTATTCATTTTCATCGGTTTCTTCATTTTTATAATAACTATAGTCTTCAGATAATGGATGTAGCTGTTCATTTTTAATCAGTTTTCTTCCTTCAATAAGTTTTCCGAATATGAGATATAATCCTGGTATAATGATTACTCCAAAAATGGTCCCGAATAACATGCCTCCTAATGAGGATGTACCAATGGTTCGGTTTCCGATCGCACCGGCTCCGGTTGCTATAACCAATGGAATCAGTCCTGCAATAAAAGCAAATGACGTCATCAAAATAGGTCTGAAACGGGCCTTAGCACCTTCTATAGCTGCCTCAGCAATGGATAATCCTTCTTGATGTTTCTGTACCGCATATTCAACAATTAATACAGCATTCTTACCTAATAGTCCTACTAACATTACAAGTCCTACCTGAGCATAAATATCATTAGCCAGACCAAAAACTTTAAGTAAAAAGAAGGAACCAAAAATACCAGCGGGTAAGGACAGTACAACGGCCAGGGGCAGGATAAAGCTCTCATATTGAGCTGCGAGAACCAGATACACGAAAATTAGTACTACAATGAAAATGACAATAGCTTCATTACCACGATTGGCTTCATCGAAGGTTAAACCCTCCCAGGCAATATCGTATCCTCTTGGTAAAGTTTGTTCTGCCACTTCTTCGATGGCTTTTATAGCATCGCCTGTTGTATACCCTTTAGCAGGAACACCTCGGATCGCAGCAGAATTATATAAATTGTATCGTGTAATCTCATTTGGTCCCTGACGTTTATGCATTTTCATGAAGGCTGAATAAGGGACCATTTCACCTTCTTCATTTTTAACATAATAATTCAATATATCAGTCGGATATCTCCTGTACTCAGGATCTGCCTGGGTATATACTTTAAAAAAGTTATTGAACCGTATAAAACCTTGTTCATAAGTACTACCAATTAGGATATTAAGGTTTTCCATAGCCTTACCAATAGAAACACCTTTTTGCATAGCTAGCTTGTTGTCTATCTCTAACTCATATTGAGGGTAGTTAGCCGCGTAAAAAGTAAATAATCCGGTTAACTCCGGACGCTTACCTAAGGCTTCCATAAATTCCTGATTTATCTCATCAAATTCCTGATAATCTGTTTCGTTAGATTTATCTAACAAACGCATAGCGATTCCTCCTGCAGCACCATAACCTGGAACAGCAGGTGGTTCAAAATATTCTATAACAGCACCAAAGTTCTTGGTTTTTTCTTCTAACTCTTCAATAATTTCATGAACAGAATGATGTCGCTCTGACCAGCCCTTTAAATTGATCAGACAAGTACCGGCATTAGACCCTCTACCTTCAGTTAAGATTTCATACCCGGCTAATGAAGATACGGATTGAATATCTTCTATCTCTTCAGCTATTTGTTGTAGTTCTCTGGAAACCTTATTGGTAGCTTCAAGAGTAGATCCCGGAGGAGTTTGAATGATTGCATAAATCATACCCTGATCCTCTCCGGGAATAAAACCAGCAGGTAGCGTCTCATTTACTAATAAAGTTCCAACCGCAAAACCTCCAATAATTAAAAAAGTAATTAATCTTCTTGCTACAATCTTATTTAGTAAGGTTGTGTAATGCCCCGTTAGTTTTTCAAAGTTTTTATTGAACGCATCGATCACCCTATCCATAGGTGTCTTTTTCTTTTTTCCGTGATTGTTTTTCAATAGTATGGCACATAATACAGGTGTTAGAGTAAGTGCCACAACTCCTGAAATTATAATGGATGATGCCATGGTAATTGAAAACTGTCTGTAAAAAATACCTACAGGGCCTGACATAAAAGCTACTGGAACGAAAACTGCAGTCATAACCAGTGTTATGGCTACAATAGCACCTCCAATTTCTCCCAGTACTTTCTGAACAGCTTTAAAGGGTGTTAAGTTCTTCTCTTCTTCCATTTTAGCATGCACAGCTTCAACTACAACAATAGCGTCATCTACAACAACCCCGATAGCTAAAACCAAAGCAAAAAGCGTAATCAGGTTAATAGTTAATCCAAAAGCTTTTATAAATATGAAAGCCCCGATTAATGATACAGGAACAGCTAAAGTAGGTATAAGTGTGGACCTCCAATCTCCAAGAAAAATAAATACTACTATAGCAACCAGTATGAATGCTTCTCCCAGAGTATGTATAACTTTATCTATAGAAGCATCTAAGAAATTAGAAACATCATAACTTATCTCATAGTTCATACCGGGAGGCAAATCTTCCTTAAGTTCAAGCATCTTGTCCTTTACCTGTTCTATAACATCGCTGGCGTTACTACCATAGGTTTGTTTAAGCACAATTGCTGCTGAAGGATAACCATCTTTGTTAGAATAGATATCAAAAAATTCACTCCCTAATTCTACAGTTGCAATATCCTTTAGTTTAAGGATCTCTCCTTCAGGGGTTGCACGTATGATAATATCCTCATATTGTTCCGGTTTATTAAGTCTTCCCTGATAAATCAGTACATATTCTAAGGATTGTGCTTGTATACCAGAACTTTGTCCCAGTCTACCGGGCCTTCCTATAATACTTTGTTCGTCAATGGCTTCCATGACTTCTTCAGTAGAAACTTTATAAGCTCTCATACGGTCTGGCTTCAACCAAATTCTCATGGCATATTGTCTACTACCTAAGATTTGGGCGCTGGCAATTCCTTTAATTCGATTAATTTCCGGGATGATATTCACATTAGCGTAATTGTACAGAAACTTTTCATCCGCGTTTTTATCCTTGCTGAATAAGTTAACATACATGAGCATACTAGGCTGTACTTTAGAAACAACTACGCCTTCTAGCTGCACCAATTGAGGTAACCTGTTTAAAACCTGATCAACACGGTTTTTCACATTTACTACTGCTTTATCCGGATCTGTATCTAATTCAAAAATTACCTGTATGGTAGCCTCTCCGGCACTGGTGGCATCTGATATGATGTATTTCATACCCTGAACACCATTAATAGCTCTTTCTAACGGTATAAGTGTTGACTTGACCAGTACATCTGCGCTGGCCCCGGGATAGGCTATGGTAACAATAACTCTGGGTGGTGCAATTTCAGGAAACTGGGATATCGGTAATGTTTTTATGGAAAGAAAACCAATAAAAATAATTACCAATGATATAACGATAGCCAAAACTGGCCGTTGTATAAATTTTTTAAACATTGTATAAGAATTTTAATCCACATAATGGGTTATGTGTTTTAGGATATATCCTAAAACAGAAAAGAATGTTAGACGCCTTTAGTCATTTCTAGGTGTCTGATTAGATATTTACTCTGCGTGTAATTCCAGACTAGCCATAACTTTAGAGGGGTCATGATAATTGATCTCTATCTTTTGACCATTCTTCACTTTTCTAAGACCTTCAAGCAATATTTTATCCTTACCATTTAATCCATCTTTGATCACATATAAATGAGGTAGCTCTTCAGCAATTTCTATTTGCTTTTGATGTACCACATTATCCTGATCTATCACAAATACATACTTTTTGTCTAAAATCTCAAAAGTTGCTTTTTGTGGAATAATTAAAGCATTTTTATAAGGAATGTTAATTAAAACATTGCCAGTTTCTCCGTGTCTTAAGATTCTATCCGGATTTTGAAATGTTGCTCTGAATTCAATATTTCCGGTTTCGTGATTGAATTCGCCTTCAATAGTTTCTACAATACCATCCTGATTAAAAACCATACCATTGGCCATCTCTAATTTTACTTGTGATTGTTTTTGGCCTTTTTTGTCCAGAACATAATTAAGGTATTCTGCTTCCGGAACATTAAAATATACCCACATCTTACTGTTGTCTGATATAGTAGTAAGCAATTCACCTTCTTCCAGAAGGCTTCCTTCTCTGGCGTGTAGATGATCCATAATTCCATCAAATGGTGCTTTGATATTAGTAAAGCCTAAATGTGTCTGGGCAATAGTAACTTCGGCATTGGCTTTATTTAGTTTTGCTTTAGCTAATGCAAGCTCATTGGCAGACACTACATTCCTGTCTGCAAGTAGTTTGGTGTTTTTATATTCTATCTCAGCAATTTCTGCTTCTGCTTTGTTTTTTTTAAGATCAGCTTCATAAACATTAGGTAATATTTTAAACATCTGCTGACCTTTTTGAAGAGATTGACCTTCGTCAACATATATGTTTTGAAGATATCCTCGTTCTAAAGCTCTTAATTCTATATGTCTATAAGCATGGATCTGACAGACATATTCTCTGGTTATCAGGGTGTCTTTTTGTAGTGGGTTTGAAACGGTTAATTTTAAATTTTCACTATGTTTTTCTTCCTTATGTGTACAACTAAATAATACTGTAAGTAATAAACCTACAACTGCAATTCTTCTATTCATGTTTACAGAATTTATATTTTAATAATTAGGTTAAACCTGTGTTTGGGAAAATTGAGATCTTGTATGTAGAATTCAGTAATGGCCTAATGGCTTTTATATCCAAAATATAATACAAGAAATAATGATCAATGCTTATGATAGCTGATCAATAGTAATTGAAGTCTAAAGTATTAGTCTAAATTCTGTAAACCTGATATAAGATTAATCTTGGAGTAGTGGAATAGAAAATAAAGTCTTTTCTAATACTGGTAATCTGAACTAAGTAATCAAGATTATGATAAAATGCTACTATTGGAGAACCTGAATTATGAAAATTTTTATCCTCTACTTCAAGTTCATTTTTTTCTTCTTCCTCCTCCTCAATTTCTAAAAATTCATCATAGAAAGTATCATTTGAACCTAGATATAAATGCACATCCTGTTCATGAGAATTTTCTATTGAACTGTTTATTTGAGAAGTACAATTCTGAAAATCTGTGTAATATAATGAGCTCTTACCAATATTGGAATAGCCGCTCAGTTGAGCAGCTAAAATTATAATGGTTAAAAGAATAAAACGAACTCTGTACACTCTTTCAAAATTTTGACAAATGTAAAAATAAAATGATTGATAGAAATGTTTATGTTTAGTTTTAAGATTAAATTAAATATTGGATGTGTAATTAATCAAAATAAAAAACGTTATTTTACGTATCAGATGTTTACAAAAATAGTATCCATATTATTCGCCCTGCTAATCTTCTTCCAAAGTGTAGATGTGTCCTTTCAGGATTTGGCAGAAATTGATGAGATGATAGCACATGCCCAATATCATAAGGAAAAATATGGAGATGATATGAGTTCCTTTTTGTCTAAGCATTATGGAACGCTAAAAAAAGAGCACTCCAAAAATCACGATGAGGAAAAGCCGGATCATGATAAGCTTCCGTTTAAACGTCATAATACAAATCATTTGGTTTTTATTGGAATACAGAGCTTTTTAAATTTTGATTATAGTTTTGGAGAAGTCTATTTTCTTAAAGCTCCAGCCTTCAAAAAACACTTGAACTCAGAGTTACATAGTTCGGGCATTTTCCATCCTCCTAAATCTTCTTTTTTATTAGGGTAACTTAAGTTACTTATAAAGATATGACTAGGTCTTATTTTTGATTGATTTCTTTAACATAAGAAGATCAATTTTATAAAATTTACCACTGGCATATAAATTACCGGTTTTATTTATAAATTTAAAAAAGATGATAAAAAATATATTTTTTATAGTTTTAATAACCGTTTGTTCAGTTAGTCTTAATGCACAGAATTGGACTACAAGTTTTGATGAAGCGAAGGATCAGGCTTCAAAGAAGGGTTTTCCTATAGTCTTGGTTTTTCAAGGGTCAGACTGGTGTGCACCGTGTATAAAATTGGATAAAGAAATTTGGAGCACAGAAGAATTTAAGAAATATGCTAAAGATCATTTTGTAATGCTTAAGGCTGATTTTCCCAGAAAAAAGAAGAATCAGTTACCGGACGAACAAAGAAAGCAAAATGAAATGCTGGCAGAGAAATATAATAAAAACGGATACTTTCCTTTTGTAATTGTAATGGATAAGGAGGGTAAGGTTTTAGGAGAAACAGGATATAAGAAAATGTCCCCTGCTGATTATATTAAATTATTATCATCCTATAAAGGGTAATGTTTTGAAAAGATTATTTATACTATTTTCTATCGCTTTTCTTACTGCTAATTGTGTTGGCGCTCAACAGATTTATAAGCGTACTTTAAAACTTATGGGAAGTCGCTTTGATATCACAGTTGTGGCTGAAGATTCTTTGAAGGCAAGAAATTATATTGATCTTGCAGCTGACGAAATAACCAGAATAGAAAAGTTGATATCGTCTTGGGATCCTAATTCTCAAACATCTGAGGTAAATAGAAATGCTGGTATTAAAGAAGTAGTCGTTGACAGTGAACTTTATGAGCTTATTGAGCGCGCTTTAGGGATTTCTAGACTTACCGATGGAGCTTTTGATATTAGTTATGCCTCCATGGACAAAATATGGAAGTTTGACGGTAGCATGAAAGAAATGCCTTCAGATGTTGACATCAGAGCATCCGTATCTAAAGTCGGTTATAAGAATGTGGTTTTAGATCCTGATAAAAGAACGGTTTATCTGAAAATTAAAGGAATGAAAATCGGATTTGGAGCTATAGGGAAAGGATATGCTGCTGATAAAGCCAAAGATCTTTTGATTCAAAGAGGAGTAGAGGCAGGAATCATAAACGCTTCAGGTGATATGAATACCTGGGGGAAACAACCTGACGGAAGTGAATGGAAGGTGGCCATAACGAATCCTATGGATAAGTCTAAGGCTTATGCATTATTGCCTATAAAAGAAGGAGCTGTTGTAACCTCTGGTAATTATGAAAAATACGTGGTTTTTAACGATAAAAAGTATACTCATATTATTGATCCCAGAACAGGTTACCCTTCATTTGGTATTGTAAGTGCTACGGTTTTTGCTCCAAAAGCTGAACTTGCAGATGCCTTGGCAACGTCCATTTTTGTGATGGGAAAAGAGGTGGGTCTTAACAGAATAAATCAGTTACCTAAAATAGAATGTATAATCATTGATGATAAAGGAGAGGTTCATACATCAAAAAATATTAAGATAGAACAGTTATGATCAGAAACCTATTTATAGTGCTCACATGCTTAAGCTCGTTATCCTCTTGTGTAGCAGTAAAAGAATATGAAAAAGTAAATATTAATGATCCGGATATGGTTTTAGCGATTAAAAAGATTGATCGTTTTGAAACTAATTTCCAATCCTACAGAGAGGCTGCTGCCGGAGCTAACGGAGGAAAAACAGGTGGGGGATGCGGTTGTAATTAATGGAAACCATGTTTTAAAAGTCCAAAGTCGCATTTAAAGTGTAATGGTGATTTTATACTAATTTGAAATCAAATTAAGGATGAAATACTAAGCTTTGAGTCTCATTGTATTTGAACTAACAACAAACATATTGAAAACGCATTTGAATTAATGAAAAAAATACTAATAACGCTTGTTTGTCTTTTAGGGTATATATCCTATGTACAGGCTCAAGACTCCACGGCAGTTTATAAAAAGCGTGTTCTGGAAACCACGGAGATTGATTTTTTAGCAAGTTATTATACTCAGGATGGAAATAATGCTGCTGTAAGCGGAGGAATAGGAACAGAAGAATTAACGGACATCAACCCCACAATAGTAGTGTCAATTCCTCTGAATGATGATGATGTTCTGACGATTGATACCAGCGTTTCTGCATACTCCTCTGCATCTTCAAGTAACGTAGGTCCATTTGATGGCAATCAGCCTGCAGACCCTTTTGTAGAGAGTAGTGGCGCATCTTCTTCAGACGTTTGGGTCAATGGAACAGTGAGTTATAGTCACAGTTCAGATGACAGGAATAATATCTGGACAGGTAAATTATCTGTATCGTCAGAATATGATTATTTTTCTTTAGGGTTTGGAGGAAGTTATTCAAGATTATTTAATGAAAAAAACACTGAAATTGGTATCTCAGGAAACGTTTATATCGATACCTGGAATGCGATTTATCCTACTGAATTACGACCTTTTGTACCGGGAGGACCTGGACTCGGGGCAACAATTTTTACTCAAAATACGATAACGGGCAATGCAGCATATAATCCGTCTTTTACGGAGTTTGATAGCGAAGGCAGAAATTCTTATGCGATTGGTTTAACCTTTTCTCAGATATTATCAAAACGATTACAAGGCTCATTGGCTGCAGATATTGTATTACAGGATGGTTTGCTATCTACTCCTTTTCAAAGAGTTTATTTTAGCGATGTTCCGGATTCCTTTATAGAAAATTTTCAATTAGCAGATGATATTGAAAGATTACCAGACAGCAGATTAAAAATAGCTTTAGGAGGTAGATTGAATTATTACATTAATGAAACCTTTGTGCTTCGTACATTTTATAGATATTATACAGATGATTGGGGGATAAACTCACATACAGCCAGTATTGAATTACCGATAAAAATTACGGATCAATTTACCCTTTATCCATCATATCGATTTTATAATCAAACTGCGGCAGACTATTTTGCTGCATATGAACAGCATCTCTCTACAGATGAATATTACACTTCGGATTATGATCTTTCTGAATATGCTGCTAATCAATATGGTTTTGGAATCACCTATACAGATATATTTACAAAATTCCATATTTTTAAATTCGGTTTGAAGAGTATTGATCTTAAATTTAATCAGTATGAAAGAGATTCTGGTCTGAAAGCCAGCATGTTTGCTTTTGGTTTTAAATTTATCGATGATTAATTACGGTTTTGCCATAACAAAAAGAGTGTTTTGACATCTTCATTGGGATTGTATTTTTAGTAACTTTGCATAACTAACGTATTCTCACATTAAGTTCCCCTAATCAAAATGTATTACGATGCGTACAGGTGCCTTTAAACTTATTCAGGATTCCAATAATCCTGAAAATTATCTCCAAAACGAGCTTTATGAGCTGGTAAAGAACGATTCTTCAATTTTTGATTTTGTTCAGGAAACTTCCCTTGATGGAATTTGGTTTTGGGATTTAGAAAATCCGGATAACGAATGGATGAGTCCTAAGTTTTGGAACACTCTGGGATATGATTATGATGAAATTCCACATAGAGCATCATTTTGGCAGTCGATTATTGATCAGGAAGATTTAAAAGATTCACAGGAAATATTAAAAAGGCACATTAACGATCCCTCTCAGCCCTATGATCACACAGTGCGCTACAAACATAAGTTAGGGCATACTGTATATATAAGATGTAGAGGCTTTGCTATCAGGGACGATAACGACAAAGCAACCAGAATGCTGGGTGCTCATATAGATGTAACCAAGCTAAGAAAGACTAAAGAGTTACTAAAAAAACAAAATGAGAGATATAAGCAGCTTATAGAAGGTACCAACTTAGGTACCTGGGAATGGAATATTCTTACCGGAGAGACAATCTTTAATGAACGATGGGCAGAAACCATTGGATATTCTTTGATCGAGATTACGCCGGTTTCTATAGAAACCTGGATGCAAAGTCTTCATTATGATGATGTAAGGATATTTAACGCAGCGCTTATAGAACACGTCGAAGGAAAAAAAGAGTTTTTTGAATGCGAAGTTCGAATGAAACATAAAAATGGCTCTTGGGTATGGGTTTTAAACAAAGGGAAGGTTATTACGAGATCTAGTTCAGGTGACGCAGAGATTATCATAGGTACTCACGAAGAAATCACAAAACGAAAAGAACAGGAAGAACTTCAAAAAGTTTTTATTGAACACGCTCCCAGTGCGATAGCAATGTTAAATAAAGATATGCGATACATCGCGCACTCTAAAAAATGGCTGTCTGATTATAATTTAAAAGGTACTTCACTAATAGGGAAATCACATTATGAAGTTTTTCCGGAAATTTCAGGAGAGTGGAAACAGCTACATCAACGCTGTCTGTCCGGGGAGGTGCTAACTTCAGATAACGATTGTTTTGTAAGAGCTGACGGATCAAGACAATGGATTAGTTGGGAAATTCACCCTTGGTATAGATCCCCCGGACAAATAGGAGGGATGATTATGCTTACCACTGATAGAACCAAGGAAAAGGAAGCAGAATTAAAAACAAGATTATCTGAGAAAAAGTTTAAAGAAAGCTTTACTAACGCCGCTATGGGTATGGCTATAGTAGGGCTAGATGGTGCTTGGATAGAAGTTAATGATTCTTTATGCAATATTTTAGGTTATAATGAAGTAGAGTTAAGAACAAGGACTTTCCAAAATTTGACACATCATGAAGATATTCAAGCAGACTTAAAAGCGATAAATAATCTTTTAGAAGGAAAAATATCTTTTTATCATGTAGAAAAAAGATATATGCATAAAACAGGTAGAATAGTTTATGCATTTGTCTCTGTTTCTTTAATCCGCGATGAGGAAGATAAACCGCTCTATTTCGTAACTCATATAAAAGATATTACGCAAAGAGTAACGGCTAAAAGAGAACTTGAGTCCACAGTTCAAAAATTAGCTGGAATTTTTGACGCGAGTTCTGAGGTAAGTATTATCGCGACAGATACAGATGGGGTAGTTACCGATTTTAACAAAGGTGCTGAAAATTTGCTAGGGTATACTAAGGATGAATTGATCGGTAAAGAAACGCCCGCCTTAATCCATGATAAGGATGAAGTTAACAGAAGGGGTGACGAGTTATCTGAAGAATTAGACGAATATATTGAAGGGTTTGATGTTTTTGTTGCTATGGCAAAAAGAGGGCAACCGGAAACCAGAGAATGGACCTATATCAAAAAAGATGGTACCCGTTTCCCCGTGCAGCTCACATTCACAGCAATTAAAGAAGACGGCGTAATTGTAGGTTATTTAGGAGTTGCAACTAACATCTCTGAGATCAAGAATATTCAGAATGAGATAAACCAACTTTTGGAGGTCACAAAAAACCAAAATACAAGATTAAAGAATTTTGCTCATATAGTTTCTCATAATTTAAGATCCCACGCCGTGAATTTTAGTATGCTAATGGATCTTTACAATATTGATGATACCAAAGAACAACTCCAGGAGCACTATAAACAATTGATGAGTGCTGCATATAACTTGAAGGAAACCGTAGACTATTTAAGTGAAGTAGTTATAATTAATACAAGTGAGGAACATGAGATGGTCAGTTTGCCATTGAAAAAATATATAGACAAAAATGCCGAAGGAATCTCTGGAATTGCAAAAAAGGCAAATGTCAGGATCGAAAACTTAGTCTCGCCTGAAGTTAACGTCATGGGTGTAGCCGCGTACCTGGACAGTGTAATACTCAATTTTTTAACCAATGGAATAAGATATAGATCGGAAGAGAGAGATAGTTTTATTCGATTGAGTTCGTATCAGGAGAAAGGATTTACTGTCTTAACTATAGAGGATAATGGGTTAGGGATAGACCTTAAGAAGCATCGATCCAAGATATTCGGGATGTACAAAACATTCCATAGACATGAAGACTCCAGAGGATTGGGTCTTTTTATGACGAAGAATCAGATTGAGGCAATGAATGGTAAAGTCGATGTA
>NZVW01000009.1 GCA_002697475.1 Aquimarina sp.
ATTAGCTGAAAAAATTACTAAAAATACACCGGATAAAATTTGGCCAGCAAAAAATAAAGATATTAACTTTTTGATATTGTATGCCAGATTTAGAGCAGGAGTAGGTTTTGATATTATGGTGAAAGATTACGGTGAAGCAAGATGTGTAAATACAGGCGATCAGGTAGGGATCAATGGTTGGTATGCTAACGGACAGGCTTATGCCTATCTTCAGGGAGAGTTGGGCGTAAATATAAAATTGTTTTTTATACGAAAGAAGATTCCAATTATTAAAGGAGGAGCTGCGATCTTGATGCAGGCAAAAGGACCTAATCCATTTTGGATGCGTGGATATGCTGCGGGTTATTATGATCTATTAGGAGGATTGGTAAAAGGTAGTTTCCGTTTAAAAGTTACTCTGGGTAAAGAATGTGAATTGGATAACGTATCACCGCTTGGTGGTATAAAAATGATAACTGATTTAACCCCGAAGGATGGAGATGCGGATATTGATGTTTTTGCGGCCCCACAGGCAGCATTTGCCATGCGCGTCAATGAACCTATCGTAATCCCCGAAGATGATGGAGATAAAACTTATAAGGTCATTCTGGAGAAGTTTATAATCACCGATGAGACCGGTAACGAAATAGTGGGTGAATTAGAATGGGGAAGAATGAATGATCGTGCTACTTTTATTTCAGATGACATTTTACCTCCGGACACAAAACTTAAAGTAAGCGTTGAGGTAAGTTTTCAGGAACGTGTTAGTGGGGTTTTCAAAACCATTATGGTCGATGGTCAGAAAGCTATGGAAAAGGAAGAACGGAACTTTACCACGGGAGGAGCACCGGATTATATACCTTTGCATAACATCCAATACGCCTATCCGGTAGTAGACCAAAAGCATTTTTATAGAGACGAATACAATTCAGGCTATATACAACTACAAAGAGGTCAGGATTATCTATTTGACAACTCGCAGTGGGAGAGCAGGGTAAAGTTTACCGATGAAACCGGAGAATATAAAGAAGCAGATTTTAACTACAACACCTCAGAAAATAAAGTTTCTTATTCACTTCCACGGGTACAAAGGGAAACTGGTTATGTAATGTCAATTATCAGTGCTACCAAGAATAGTTCAGGAAATACTACGACATCGACTACTCAAACACAGGACTTTGGGGATGAAAATACGATGGAGATACGTTCTAACACTGCTGAGAATGTTTTGAAGGAAGGAGAGATTGAGAGATTATCTTATGGATTTAGAACTAGTCAATATAATACGTTTAAGGATAAAATCAAAGATTTAAAAGTAACTGATGATGATTGGGGAAAAATTAATTCTGCGGTAGTCTTTCTTTCCTCTAAAATTGAATTTAATGAAGGTTTTGATTTGTCAGAATTGGTAGGAAATAAATATACAGAAAACAAACCTTTGGTATTGGTAGAATCAGATTTAAACGATAGGTATTTTAAAGAAGATATTAATCCGATTTTATATCGAATATTTGTGCAAAGTAGTTCTTATGCCTTATCAAGGGATGCAAATGAATATGGTTATATACCCAACAAGGCTTTACCTATTATGAGCAATTACTTAACCAGTTTAGAGAATAATGTGGATATCAACTGGAGATCAACAAGATTCCCGTTCAGATATAATCTTACTGATATTTATTATGTGGATTATCTCGATGTGAGAGATAGAGTATTGAATGATTATGCTAATGGTTTATTAACACCTGGTTCGCAGTGGTTAAGTATAATTTCTGAAGATTTTGATTTTATGAGATATGGAGATTATACTATAAAAATACGCTATATACTTCCTGGCGGGATTTCAGGAACGTCTGCAGATTATACCTATAAAAACCCTTTAACCATTAGGAAATAGATGGATTTCAAAAAACATTATAGAGTATTTTTGATTGTATTGTTCAGTTCTTTGGTTATGAATGGACAAGAGGTTGCTGATGTGCTTAAGAATGAAGTAAAGGTAATTGTAAGGTATGATGGGTCAAACGTTAAATTACGATGGGCACCGACAACACCATCGGCTTGGATTAAAGGAAATACATTTGGGTATCATATAGAAAGGTTTACCATTGCTAAAAATGGTGAAATTTTAGAAAAGCCTATTAAAGTAGATATTACTGAGTCAAATCTTTTTCCAGAGCCATTGGAATTATGGGAAAAAGATATTGAAATAAACGATTATGCAGCCATCCTTGCACAGTCTTTATATGGAGAACGTTTTGAAGTAGGTCAAATGGAAGGTGGCTTAGCACAAATCATCAATAAATCAAAGGAAATAGAGCAACGGTATTCTTTTGGACTATTTGCAGCCGATATGGACTTCTATAGTGCAAAAAAGGCAGCGTTAGGACTCGAAGATAACACCATCGAAAAAGACAACGAGTATCTCTATAAGGTTACCATAAACGTTCCAGAAGGAGCAGATAAAATCGAGTCAGGAATAGTAAGCATAAAAATACAAGAAAACATTGAAAAATTGCCAGCGCCTATTGATGTATATGCTGTAGGTGATGACAAAAGTATTTTGCTAACCTGGGAGTACGCCATGTTTAAAAAAGTATTTACCTCTTATTTTTTAGAACGATCGGAAGATGGTACCAACTTCAAACGACTCGGGGACACACCACTGGTCAATTTAAATGATAAGCCGGATAAGCCATCAACACGGATGTTTTATGTAGATACAATTCCTGCAAATAACAAAATATACTATTATCGTGTTCAGGGTATAACACCTTTTGGAGAGGTAAGTCCTTTTTCTAAAGTGATAAGTGCCCGGGGGGTTAAAAAATTAGAAGATGTACCTCATATATCCAGATATAGTTTTGATAAACAAGGTTCGGTAGTTCTGGAATGGGATTTCGAAGAAAAGGTAGAAAAAGATATTATCGGATTTGAACTGAACTGGGCTGTGCAAGAAAAAGGGCCTTATACAACCGTAGTTTCTGATATATCTGCAAATTCAAGAAAAGTAGTTTACAAGAACCCGGAGCCTTCCAATTATTTCAGAATAGTGGCGCTGAGCAAAAACAACCAAAAGACTACTTCGCTTACTTCCTTTGTACAAACAATTGATTCTATTCCTCCATCAAAACCTTTAGGGCTACAAGGGGTAGTCGATACGCTTGGAGTGGTAAGATTACAATGGATTGCGAATACAGAAAAAGATATTTTGGGTTATCGTGTATTTCGAGGTAATCTTGAAAATGAAGAAGTTTCACAGATAACTATATCACCTATTTCCAGAACCTCATTTATAGATACAGTTCAGGTGAAATCTTTAAATAGTCAAGTCTTTTATCAGATTGTAGCGGTTGACCAGCGCTTTAATATGTCTGACTATTCAGAAAAATTAGCGGTACTAAAACCTGATGTAGTACCGCCGTCCTCTCCTATTTTTTCAAAATATAGTGTAGACAAAGAAGGAGTGCAGCTACAGTGGATCAGAAGTACTAGTGATGATGTACAATACCACCAATTGTATAGGCAATCGACCAAAGATGTAGAAAAGGGCTGGGAATTGATTTTTAAGAGTAGTGATACTACAGCAAGCTATAGAGATCAAACTGCTATCACAGGCATAACCTACAGATATGCTGTCTTTGCACAGGATAAGGTAGGATTACAATCAGCACCATCTACTCCCCTGACTATAACAGTACAGAAAAATGACAAGGTTAAAGTTATTAAAGGGTTTAGGGGTATTGTGGATAGAGAAGCTAAAAATATCAATCTATCCTGGCGAATTACATCAGATCAGGTAAGGGAACTGATCATTTATAAAAATAAAGAAGGAGAAAAACCGGTGTTATGGAAACAACTTCCGGGAACAATTAATACGATTTCTGATAATGGTGTAAACCCAAATACGGTATACATCTATCAGTTAAAAGCTATAACAGGGAACGCTCAATTTACAGAATTGGAAAAAATTACAATAACATATTAATCATGGGGAAAAGAATAGTACTATGTTTAAGTTTTCTTTTTAGCTTGCTGAGTTTTGGTCAGGGCTCTAAGATAGAACTTACTAATATTCAATTTCAAATTAGGGGAGACGAAGCAATTTGCAGCAATGTGATCAGGGTCACTGTTTATTTCCAGGATGGAGGACAGGAACAAATTTGGTTTGAAGATGAAGGACCTGTAACACATCCTATTTTTGGCATTCGTTATTGGCCAGATGGGACATTTTCCTATCCTAATATTACTAGGTCTTGGCCTAATAGAATCGTTCGTTCTATGAGGGTTCAAGTAAACACGCACGAAAAAAGGGATGGGAGACGGTGTAGTAGTGGTAAGGGATCATTTATAGAGCAAGACGAGACCAGAACTGTAAATTTAGATGCTTGCGATCAAGATTATTATGAAGTCTATAAAAGAAATGGGGGAGAGTTCGAAGTGGAACACACCATGAAGTTTAATTGGCGTGTATCTCCTTTAGTTAGAGTAGATTATAATGGTTCTAACATTGCAGGTTATGATGATGATTTAAAAGCCAGAGCTATCGGGTATTACAGTAATTCATCTGTATATAAATGGCAGTATCAAGTGACTAATAGATATGGAAGTCCTGTGAGTTATCGATGGAATTCTATTCCCAGTGTAGTTCCTAGTCGTAATTTAGCAGTAACACCAAATACTTTTTTGCCGGCAACCGACATAGGAAAGGACATCCATATTCGGGTAAAACCGTGTACCTATGCAGATTCTCCTAATTTCATTACCTATAGACTACGAAAATCAGCTCCCCATATCCTTTCTGTAAGTCCTATTGGGGTAAGTTGTTATGATGCTGAAGATGGGGAAGCCACCATAAGATTTGATAGGGCTTTAGAAGCGGGGGATAACCTGAATATTTCGATTTATGACCGCACCCGCGGAGAGGTTGTTACCTCGTATGAAGATGTAGCGTTGGATGGCAATAATAGTATTCGTCTACAAGGCTTACCTCCTAGTGGCATAAACGGTTTCAGGATCGATCTGATTACTGGTAATTATAATGGAGAACCTTATTTTACGGAAGGTCCCGGGCATACGGCAATATTTAATATTAATAGACCAGCTTATGTAGCTTTTAGCAGGGAACCACAAGGAAGTGATGTCAAGTGTTTTCAAGGAGATGACGGTTCAATAGTGGTTTCAGCAAATGGTGGGGTGGGTAATTATGAATATTTAATTCGGAAAACGACAGAGTCCTGGGGAAATACTTGGTACCCATTTAACAATGCTACCAATACAACCATAACAGAACTACGACCAGACGTAGGAATCGACGAAGGCACGTATGAGATAAAAATAAGAGATGGAAACCAATGTGTTGCCAAAGAACCTTTTAATGACAATGGGGAAATAAAATTGGGAGTAGAGATTATAAAGGAGGTTACAATAGGAGCACCTGATACCCCATTACAGATAGAATACATAACCGAAGAAAGTTTTGATCCTACTGCAGATGGATTTACCAATGGACAAATTAAGGTTAGGGTTTTTGGAGGGACGCCATTTGATGATAACACCTATAATTATGTTTGGAGGGATGTAAATGGTTCAATATTAACTACCATTGATACTTCAGTGGAGACTGATGGTTCAGGCAATCCACAGTTTTTTATTACACTACGAGATGTAGGAGAAGGGATTTATTTTCTTACCGTACGAGATAAGAATTACAGTTCCGCAACCTATACCACAGGTTGTTTTGTAGAGAATAGCTCTTATCCTTTAGAAGATCCTGACCCATTAACCCTGCAAATAGAGGAAACCAACCCTATATCCTGTAATAAGGTAAATACAGATATAGACAAGGATAAGGACGGCGAATTAACAGCGATCGCTACGGGGGGTGTTCCTTTAGAACCGGGTGATAATGGAGGACTAAGTTACTATTACATTTGGAAAAAGAAGAATACTTCAGGAGTTTGGGAGATTATAAAAGACAAGAATGAAGGAGAGCCTGTATTAAGTAATCTTTCTGAGGGAGAATACGCCGTAAATATTGAGGATGCCAATGGCATCATTATAGGAACTTATGTCAACAACGTGTTAGATGAGGCTACAGATGTTACATATGATTTACAAGCGCCTGAACCTATAACCTTTACTATTGATAAACAAGATGTGTACTGTTATGGAGGAAATGATGGTTTTATACATATTAGTCTATCTGGAGGAACAGGAAGCTATACCGTTACCTGGTTAGATGACAACAACAATTCAAGCTTAGACCGTGATAATCTTTATGAAGGAAACTATACAATTTTAGTCGAAGATGAGAATGGATGTAGTGCTAGAGAAACTATAGAGATTACACAGCCAACAACTCCTTTAAGTTTAACCTATCCCTCATTGTATAACCAGCCTTCAGCATTCGGGCTTACGGATGGTTGGATTGAAGCTCGTATTTCAGGAGGAACAACTAATGCTGATGGTAGTTATAATTTCATTTGGACAGATCAGGATGGTATGGATTGGCAGTCAAATGTAATTACTTCCATTGATCCGGATACCAATGAATTTATATTGAGACTTCAAAATATTGGTAAAGGATATTATACACTTACCATAACTGATGCGAATCATACCTCGGCGTCTGTAAAAGACGGGTGTACGATCACGAATGGTTTCCAGTTGGATGAACCGGAACCATTAAAGGTTGTCATTGAAGAAGACACCCCTATTTCCTGTAATCAATTAAATGAATACGGAGATCCTTTTAGTGATGGAGTGCTTATAGCCCATGCCACAGGAGGAATCCGCTTTAATCCCGGATTGCCCTATGTCTATACGTGGAAAAAGCAGAATGCATCAGGTAACTGGGATGTACTGACTACTCATACAGATAGCATTGCACGTAATTTAAGTGACGGGAGGTATGCTGTAAACATTGAAGATGCCAATGGTATTATATTGGGAGAATATGTGAATAATATTCTGGTAAGACCTATAGATAGCACCTATGTTTTTAGAGAACCTGAATTATTACAAGTTAGTTTGACTAAACAGGATGTGTATTGTTATGAAGGTAGTGATGGTTGGGTGGAAGCCTCGATAGAAGGAGGGACGCCTCCCTACACACTATTATGGAATACTGGTGAAACTACAGAAAGAATTGAAGAATTAGTTCAGGGAGATTATGATATATTGGTAACGGATAGCAGAGGATGTAACGCGATGGCCACCATCACTGTAGAGCAACCAGTAGCCCCTATTGAGGTCACCTATACAGCGTTTAGTCGTCCTTCAGGTATTGGTAATCCAGATGCCTGGATTGAAGCTACGATTACAGGGGGCACTTCTTTTGATGATTTTAGCTATACCTACAGCTGGGTAGATGTTTCAGGAACTAGTCTAAACTCGCAGACACAAACTGAAATTACATTGGATAACGCTTTCAGAATACGCTTAAATGGGATTCCTGCGGGGACTTATTACCTAACCATTCAGGATAAAAATTATGAAATAGCCGCTACTAAAGAAGGCTGTACATTTATCGATAGTGAATTTACTATTTATGAACCCATTGAGGCTACTATAGAAGAATTTACACCGATATCCTGTAATCAGTCTAATGAAGAATTTGACCCCTTTAGTGATGGAGGCATTGTAGGTCATGTCAGAGGAGGAGTACCATTCTCCACAGGTTTGCCATACAGGTATACCTGGAAAAAGCAAAACGTAGCCGGAGAATGGGAGGTGCTCAGTAATCAGAATGATAGTATCGCCACAAACTTAAGTGCCGGATGGTATGCATTGAATGCCGAGGACAGTATGGGACAGGTTATGGGCATATATGAGAGTGAAATATTGATTAGAGCTATCGACTCCACATTTTATTTCGAAGAACCACTACTCTTGGAAGTTGCTTTATCCGCTACACCTATTTCTTGTGATACAGGTAATAACGGAACGGCTTCGGTTGCTATTACTGGCGGAACACCTCCATATACCATTGAATGGTCTACGGGTAGTACGGCTACCACCACTACGGGATTAATCTCCGGTACTTATATCGTTTATGTAACCGATAGCAGAGGATGTAGGGCTGAAGGAAGTATTTTTATTGATCAGCCCGGAGGAATACAGACTACTGTTTTAGAAGCTAATGATCCAACCTGTTTTGAAGGAGAAGACGGCAGTATTACTATTCAAATTACAGGCGGGACACCTCCCTATGCATATGAATGGAATACCGGTGAAAACGATTTAAACTTGAATAACCTAAGAGAAGGGTCTTATCTCTTATCTATTGAAGATGCAAATGGATGTAGGGCATTTGAAGAAGTTACATTAACAGATCCATTACCTACTCCTTTAGAATTGGGTGAAAATAGAACAATATGTGCGGATCAGGCGTTGACATTGGATATAGGTATTGAAGATTCAGGTGCTACTTATGTATGGACATCAGATACGGGCTTTAGCAGTACCGAACCATTAGTATCTTTAACAGAACCGGGAACCTATCGCGCTACGATTACCACGTCTTTAGGATGCATAACCTCTGATGAGGTTAAGGTTATCGTTTCAGAGGATGAAATCGATGCTGATTTTCTACTGGCCACTCAGGCATACACCGATCAGGAAGTTGTTTTGGTAAATGTTAGTACACCAATAGGAGATAGGGTAGTATGGACAGTACCTGAAGAAATAACGATATTAAGTGAAGAAAAAGAAAAATTGATTTTACAATTTGATATGCCTGGCGTTTATCCTATACAAATGCGATCCTATCAGGGGGATTGTTATCAGGATTATGAAAAGAATATCATAGTAGAGAAAAATATTGATACAGCAGTTCCTGAAGATGAACAGCAGCGTTTTATAAAAGAACTTTTGGTATATCCTAATCCTACTGAAAGCGATTTCTCTGTAAAGATTGCTTTGGCAGAAGTATCAAATGTATACATAAAGGTAATTAATTTAATTACCTCTGATGTTATGAATGAACAAGAAGCGGAAGGCAATAGTGAATATTTGTTAGATTTTACTGCCGGACACCTTCCATCAGGGGTGTACCTGTTATCCGTAGAAACCCCTAGTGGCAATGCTATACGTAAGTTAGTAGTAGAATAAAAAATGTGATGTAAAAGAAATGAAACAAATACCCTACATAGTACTTTTTTTACTTGGTCTGGCTTGTACAAAAGAGGAGGCGCTTCCCGTAGTTGTTGATTTCGATATAGATGTTTTTAATGATGACTTCTCTATACCGGTACAGGTAGTAATCATCAATAAAACCAGAGGGGCAGAAACATATCAATGGGTGTTTGAAGGAGCAATTCCAGCCACTTCCAATGACCGAAATCCGGGTGTCATCCGTTATGAAGAAAAAGGAGAATACACCATTACATTATATGCAACAAATGAAGATGGTTCAGAGGGTGAAAAGGAGATTGTTATAAATATTGATGATCCTGTGATCATTGATTTTAGTGCTACTCCTCAAGGGGATAACTTCTCACCGGTTTCTATAGTAATTGAGAATTCCACTACGGGAGCATCAGAGTTTCTCTGGGCTTTTGAAGGTGGAAACCCTTCCTCATCTACCCTACAAAACCCTGGTACAATAGTTTTTGGTACACCAGGAGAACATACCATTTCACTACAAGCTTCCAATGGACTGGAAACCGAGGTGTTGGAAAAAACAATTACGGTAGCTCCTTATCTAGAGGCTGATTTTGAGATCGATGTCGCTTTTGAAGATGATGATTACCAAGCACCTGTAAGTGTAAAATTGGTCAATAATTCAGTGAGTGCTACAAGCTATAATTGGTCTTTTACGGGAGCGAATATAGCATCAAGTACGGCAGAAGAACCTGAAATTGTTTTTAATAGCATAGGTACTCAAACCATAACACTCACGGCAACTAATGGAAAAGAAACTAAAACCATTTCAAAGAACATTAATATTCTGGAGAATACCAACCTTCGGATCTATGAGGATATTCAATTGGGTATCAATAGCGCTCATACTTCAAATAGTATAGGAGCTTTTTTCTCAACCTTGACTAGAGAAGTCTATAGTGCAGCAGAGGTAAATGAGCAAGTGTCTTCGAGTATTGATATTGTTTTTTTTGGACTGAATGAAAATTTTTCACGTAACCGGTTTGTGTCTCCTGATGGATTATCGGATACCACATTTCCTGAAATAGAAGGAGCGCAACATACCAAATTTATTAATTCTCAGGAGTTGTGTAATTGTAGTGCTTCATTATCTGTAGTTGATTTTGATGCTATGAATAATGATTCTATACTGCAAAGCCTTACTATTGATGAAACTCCTGAAGGCTTACAGGATTTTAATGGGGATATGATTCCCCGCATTGTATTGTTTGAAACTCAGGATGGCAGAAAAGGGGCGATCAAGATTAAAGACTATATTTCAAATGGGACAAGTTCTTATATCGTAGTAGATATAAAAGTTCAAAAAGAAAGTAGATAACACAATTAAGTATATAACAATTTATGAATAACCTAAATTTTTTAACTATGAAGAAGTCATTTTTATTTATCATTTGTCTAACCGTTTTCACATCACTAATTATTAGTTGTGACGATGAAGAGGGGGAATTTGAAGCTACATTAACCGGAGGTAAATGGGTTTTAGAACGCCTGGAATTAAATGGGGAAGAAGTAATGCTGGATGAATGTGAGCTTAAGGATGCTTATGTGTTTGAAGATGATAACACTTTCGTATTTACTTTCAATGAGCAAGTAAGTGAAACAGATCCTTGCACAACTGGGACAAGCTCAGGGATATGGAGGGAAGATAACTCAGTGCCAAACAGTATCCGAATTGAAGCAGCTTATGACGGTGATGATATTAATGATGAAAACCAACGTTTGAATTTTAGAATAGAGAATCAAACTTTAAGAGAAATTATAAAAGAACCTGCTGCTGAAGGTGGTTTCAATAGCTACAGCTATTACTACAAAAAACAATAATTAAGAATATACGAATTCCGGTTATTGCTTGTTGCGTTGACCGGAATTTAACTTAACGAACTAATTATGTAAGATGCAACGGATTTTGAAAAAAATAAGCAGCTATTGCGTTCAGTTTTTACTATTGAGCTTTATGGGAGCATTTGGCTTACAGGCGCAAAGATTTCCTGTACAGGTCACTCCTCAGGTTATTCCGCCGTATAGTCTTAAATTATCTGATTATGGTACGGCCTCTCCTGATCGATTGATTGTAAACTTACTTTTAATTGATGTTAACGAAACCAATAGAGAGGTTGGATTACGACTGTATATAGAGAGCAATGATGGTGTAGCCATTCGATCTACAGATCCAGTAGTAGGAGCAAATCCAATTAGATTGGATGGAGGAATACCCTTGCGATTGACCAATGCCGATCTACAAGCTTATTTTTCATTACAAAATTTGGTGGGTATAAGCCCACAGCAATACAATACAACACTACCTGAGGGATTGTACCGTTTTTGTTTTGAGGTGTATGATTACCTATCTGGTCAGGTTATTTCAAGAAAAAGTTGTGCTACGGCATATTTAGTACTTAATGATCCACCGTTTTTGAACCTGCCCAATAGAGGTGAAGTAATAACGGAAAGAGAACCTCAAAATATTATTTTTCAATGGACCCCAAGGCATTTGAATGCCACCAATGTACAATATGAATTTACGTTGGCAGAATTATGGGACACACAGATGGATCCACAAGCCGCTTTCTTAGCCAGTAGACCGTTATTTCAAACGACTACATTTGCGACAACTTTATTATATGGTCCGGGAGAAACATCTTTGTTGCCGGATAAGATGTATGCGTGGAGAGTACGGGCCATAGTAAGTGACGGCATCAGTGAAACTTCGGTATTTAGAAATGATGGTTACAGTGAAATCTATCATTTTACCTATACAGGTAATTGTGCGGAGCCCTCATTTGTATTAGCAGAGGGCACAACACCCACTACAGAACAAGTGATGTGGCAGGGAGAGGATCACTTAAAATATCGTGTGCAATATCGTAAAAAGGGAGTTGAAAATGCCGTTTGGTTTGAGGTCAATGCCTTTAATGAAAGAGCCTCTATCTATAATTTAGAGCCGGGTACTACATATGAATTCAGGGTAGGAGGACAATGTATGGAAAATATGGGTTTTACCTATTCCCAGATCTATGAATTCACTACGATGATTGCAGCTAGTGATACGGCTACCTACAACTGTGGAATTACACCTGAGGTGGTGATTACGAATCAGGAGCCTTTACAGGCATTAGTAATTAATGATGTCTTTACCGCCGGGGATTTTCCGGTTACTGTAAAATTTGTAGGTTCCGGTAATGTGACACCTACGGTTACGGATGCTAACAATTCTTCCCTTTTTGATACACAATCTATGAATAGCAATGGGGTGTATAGCGGTTGGGGATTTATTACAGTACCCTACTTACAAAATACCAAAATCAAGGTGAGTTTTAATGAAATAAGTATCAATAGCGATTATCAACTCATCGGAGGAATGGTGGTTACCGATTACGATGAAAATTGGGGAGGAGTGGATGATGTCCAGGACGAAATTGATGCCATAGTGGATTTACTGGATGGTGGTATTTTGGATATTCTTGAGGATATTGTAGATCGATTAAGAGAAGGAGAGCTGACAGGAGAGGATATTGAATCTGTTTTGGACGAAATCAGGGACGATATTACAGAAGAAATATTTGAGGAAGCTCAGGAGTTACAGGAACAAATTTCAGAGTTGGAAGATCAATTGAACGACGCACAAACAGAAGAAGATAAGGAGAATATTCAGGAACAGATTGATGAATTGCAAGAAGAATTGGCAGATACTTTAGATCAGGCTAAGGAAGAAATTATTGATCTGATTGTAAAAGCCATAGAAAAATATTATAATCAGAACAGATCAAAAGAATCAGAACTTGTTGCATCCTATGATAGTATATATGAAAATCAAGAAAATAATAATATAGAAAATAATGGAAGTGATTTAGACGAGTTTGAGTTCGATTTTGAGGAAGAAATTGAAATAGAAACTATTCCGGAGGAGTTTAAAGAAACATTTGAAGTTCAAAAAAAATACCATTTGTATTTCTTTGCTAAAGCCCTAGCATTAAATAAGGAAAATAAAAAAGAGATACGCTTTTTTATTAAGAAGGCGCTGGAAGCTCAAATTGATTTACCAAAACTACTAAAGGTAGCTAAAGATAATAATGATAATGAAGATGTTATAGTAGATGTTTTGGTAGAAGGAATTGACAATGCTATAAAATCATTGATAGATACTTATAAGTATAACTTTTTAGAACCATAGTATGCAATTAAAAGACGATAGAGAGTTTATGCTTCCTAATGAAATGAAGCTTCTTATTTATGGGGATCATAAAAAATTTCAGCATCCTGAAAATTGTGTAATTACTGATGCTGAAGGTAATATTAAGTTTGTTGTTGAAGCTCCTCAGTTTAAATCTGATAAAATGATTAATGGTGTAAAAAATGAGATGTATTCCACCCCTGAAAGAATTGTTTGGGTAATACCTCCTCACAAGAAAAAGGTTAAAAATTTTTGGGGTAAGGTTACTGGTGAATTGCCAGAACAAGGTTATATAGATAAATATATAGGTATGACGAGAGTTGATGATATGGATTGTGCAGAAATGATCATATCTGATGGGGCTGAATATTTTGAAATTCAATACCTGAATATTCAGACTGGTGAGTTTCTTGATATAGCAAAGTGGGGAGGAAGGTTTTAATGATTCAAAGAGATAAAAATTTAATATGAAATATAGTAATCCATTACATACGATACTTTTATTATTTCTATTTATAATCAATGTTAACGCAAATAATTCTGAGCCAGTAAGTCGTGATTTGGAATTCGTGTCTTTTGAAGAAGTTAATTTAGGTATATCAAAACAATTAAATTCTTTAATAACGTTCAATGAGAAACAGCAACCAAGTGAAAAGTGGTACATCTATTTCGTTGGTGAAAAAAATATAGATATAAATAACATAGATGATTATTTAGTAAACCAACTTAATTTAGAGGGAATTGATAGTGAGGTAAAGCCCTTAGATGTAGAAATTCTGAATCAGAAACTGATTGAGGTTAATGAGCAATTACAATTGCTCGAAAAGCCATTAATTTATTATGGTATTGCTAATAAAAGAAAAGCTATTCCAGCACCTTTTTTTCCTTTTGAGAACTATCACATTTCATCAGCTTCCAATACACAACTTATAGAATATTACAAAAAGGCATTTGATAATCCATTAGAAGAAAATAGTTCTTCAACAAATACTTATGATATCCTAAAAGCCTTCTTTGCGAAATCAGGTGAAGCAAGTACAGGAAAAGGCGAGATATTACAACAAACCTTAGATAAAAGTGGAGGGAAAAATGTAATTGCCTTATCTAACTATTACTTCGCTTTTATAAAAGATAAAAAAAGTGAATCCGGTAAAG
Source organism: Aquimarina sp. (assembly GCA_002697475.1). Lineage (GTDB taxonomy): Bacteria > Bacteroidota > Bacteroidia > Flavobacteriales > Flavobacteriaceae > Aquimarina. Next base: position 14,471 of record NZVW01000009.1, read on the forward strand.
CTTCAATTTCTTGGTGGTCAATGTCTAATGCTCAAAAGGGATCTGAAGTTGCAGAAATAGATAAAGATATTTTAAAAGCACATTTTAGAAGCCTTTCAAGTAGTACCGGAGATAAAAATACGAAACGAGTTAACGCATGGTTCAATTATTTAACTGGAGCAGACTTGCCAGATTCTGAGGTGCTAAGGGAAATATATGCTGCAATACTCAACAATTCAAAATGTAATGGGCTTAGTATAGAAGATGGAAATGTCCAGAAATCTGATTTTATAAGCGCAGTAAATTCTGGTGATGATGAGGCAATTATAAAGGCAGTAAGAAACCTATGTGCTGTAATATTAAAGGATATTGATTTTAATTACGTTAAAAAGGCAATTAATATAATAGCAGAATCTTCGATAAATGAAAAGGGAGAAGCTGTAATTCTATACCTCCTTCATAATATTCAGAGCACCAATTATTCTGATCTGTTTACAGAGTTCAAAAAGGATAATAATAAGCTGTTAAGAACATTATTGCGGGAGATGGACGACCGATCCATAAATCCTTTTGATGGTAATAATTATACATCTTTCATTGGGGCTTTATTGTATATCGGTACACAAGATCAAGGAACTTATTTAGAAAAAGAAAGAGCATACTTGCTTGAAGTAATGCTAATAGCAGAAAAAGATTTTGAATGGGATAAAACTCCTATTGCTAAAGCAATAACGGAAATCTTAACATTTAACCTAGATCCCGGTGACTCCCAATTTTATAATTATTTGACAGATAATAAATATGAAAATCTGTACGATATTTTACAGTTTTTAACCTGGAGTCAGGTTCCGCAAAAAGATGAATATTTTATTGAAGTTGGCGACGCTCTAGGAGCGTTCTTTGCCGCGATGGGCGATAATGCCGTATACATAGAACTTTTAGAAGTTGCTTTTAATAATAAGCAGGCTCCATTCTTTGTAGATGCTATAAAGAGACTACGAATAGCAGAGTTAACGTTTAGAATGTTTGCTAATGTTCCTGAAAATGCTACAGACATTTATGCATATCTGACTAAAGATGATCTTAAGCACTTAAAAAATGTCATAGATAAAACTTCAGAAAATGATTATAGAACTTATGCAGATTCGTTTTATGAAGGATTAACAAAGATTCTTGATGCAGAACACGATATCAATACCAGGATAGCACTGGCAAAATGGGCGATTGAGGACGATAGTATTCTAGACTACTCTCATGAAAATATGATTGTTAATATTTTTAGAAATATTGAAAGACCCGAAGATCGGCAAACTATCTATAATTTTTTGACATACAAAGGAGGTATACTGGGTAACGGTATTAAAGATTATGAATATTTCAATAAAATCACAGCAGATGGTGTTTTGAGCGGAAATGACCTGCAAGTTGAATTTATTAATTATTATGTTTCTTTAATTAAAGAAGGTTTCGGAGATGTTGAAGATAGAATAGCGATCATTAAAAGAGCTGTTGAAAAAGGTGATGATTGGGGTTGGTTTTGGTTCTCAGATACAGAGGATGTAATTTCTACAATGTTTAATGACCTGACTCCAGGAGATGCAGAGGCTATCGTAGGAGCCTTAAAAGGAAATGGAAATTATCAGTTATTTAAGAATGTTTGGGAAATGCTACAAAGCAAAACCTGGCCACAAACTTTTGACAGAGATAATGAAAGGTTTGCGAATTTTGTAATTGGTTTATCTAAAGTATTAGAATTATCAAAACAGGAAATAGGTTGGGAGATTGATAAATACAAACCTTATCTGGATGAAGAACAGAAATACCTATCTTCTACACCCTCTTCCATTAATACTATAAACACCAACTATCTTCCTATTTGTCGTGCCAACTTTTTTAATCAGACCAATGGTCAAAATTCCTATAACTTACAGGCAGAGGTTAATGAAGGCACAGGAAAGGTTCATGTCAATTTACAAATTGGTGGTGCTCAAATCCTAAATAAAGACTTCAACCCTTTTGAATATATCTTCGTTGAATTTGTTGAGGATACTGAGATCAATACACTTGCTTCCTTCAAAAAAGGAGATGTTATAGCAGTACCAGCCTTTTACATCGCTTGGTTAGATGGTAGTATAGGTTCAGAACAAGCATCTGTTACGGCAAGGGTAACGATGGATGGTGTAGTCATTGTTTTATCTGCAGTAGCTATTGCTGGTTCTGGAGGAGCGCTAACACCTGCGGTAATGGCGGCTGGCGCAGAAATATTCTTTGCTGGAACGGATGCAGCAATAGCTATTTATAAGGATGAGTTAGATGCAGCTTTGGGTAGTGATTTTAGCAATACCTTGGAGATTGCCAATATGGCCTGGGGTATCATCAATCTACCCTCCGCACTGCAGAATTTACCAAAAGGCTTAGTAAAAATCCGCAGAGGTACAGGACAGCTCGTTGATTTAACAAGAGGGATGACCTTATCTGCAGCAGAAAAACTGTCTGGAGTAGTTGTGGACACTAAAGCATTTATCGCTGCATTACCGGATATTTTGAACCAGTTGAAAAACAATCCGGCTACGAAAGCTCAACTGTTTAAGAAGGTTTCTGATTTAGAAAGTAGTCTGAGAACTAAACTGGCAGGCATAAGCAATCCATCTCAGGAGTTTAGGAAACTTTATGAGGCTACAAAAGATATGGCGGTTCAGTTTTATCATGATAAAATGCCGGTAGCCTTTGGTACGATCGTTAATAATTTGGTAGAGAATGGAGGTCTACAACAAAAAATTGTCAATAAGCTCCTTGTTTATTCTTTTGAAGGTAAAACCATCCTGAAATTATCTCCGGAAGGTATACTTAAAGAAATTAAAATTTATAGTGTACCGGATAACTATACTACTATAGTTGGAGATTTTAAAGCCTCTGTTAAAGTAGCCAGTGGTAAAGTTTATGAGGAAACCATTGAGGTTATTAAAAAGTACAATGGAGAACCGATTTTCAGGCCAAAATTCACACCAGGAGAAGAGCCAAGAGCAGCAGAGTTGATTAACGAATTACATATCCGCAGCAAAAACAGCCCCCCTTATATGAATGGGACACAGGTAGAAGATATAATTATAGAGCCTGGTCAAAAGTTCTACGTAGTGGAGTACCTAAATAAGCAAGATGCTCCCGGAGGATTTGGTTCAAATAAACCTATAGCTACTATTGAGGAGCTAAGACAAGAACTGGCGGTATTGGAAGACTGGAAGAACCCAACAACAGATGTTATTGTTGTTAGGGAATATCAGGCACTACAACCTATTAAAACACGTAGTGGAGCAATCGGTCCTCAACCTGAAATCAGTGGAGTCAATGCTGGTCAAACCTATCCCGGTGGGGGGCACCAGTATGAGTTCTTAGATAACTGGAGAACTACTTCTCATACTGATTATATGAAAAAAATCGGAATGACAAGACTTGGTCTAAAAGGTAGTAATTTAGACGAGTTATTAGATGCTATTGCAATGGGTAAACGATCAGATGGGACTTTGGCAGAAGCACTAGATCGAGCAGGGTTCCCAAAAGGTGGTGATGCTGTAAAAAAGGCAGGAAATGTAAACAGAAATAATAAGAGAGGTTTAGATATAGGTGACCCAAAAATACCTCAAGCCGAGGATTATTATTCATTTACAAGAAATGAAATTACCTTTAGGAAAGAGGTAAATGAATCATGGGGCAGCTATTTTAAAAGATTAAAAGATAGCGGCTTATTAAATATTTTTGAGTCACATCATATTTTTCCAGTAGATTTATTAAAGTTAAAATCTTTTAGGAAATGGTATGAATTGGTTGGTTATAAACATTTTCAAATTAATGGTGAATCTAGTTTAGACAATTTGATCATGCTTGAAAAGAAGATTAATGGAAAAGGAGGCGTGCATAGTAGGCATGATGCTTATACAAGAAAAATAGGTGATTATTTTGAAAAATTATGGAATGACATACAGGCTCAAAGACCAGATTGGGAAGACCTAAAAATAGCAGAGGCTATTGATGATGATATCTTAAACCTTTCAGATAATCTAAAACAGTCATTACTTGAAAATTCAGTTAAGAGAAATGTGGAGGTTTCTAATTATTGGGATTTTATTGAGTTTGAAAAATTAATTAAATAAAAAATGAAGATCTACGAGTTAGGAATTGATGATAAAACTAATTGGGAATGGAGAGCAGTTCTTCCAAATAAGGAGGATGAACGCCTAAAAATTACAGAAACACTAAATATTGATAAACCTTTGCTTTTTACTTCTGAAGATGTAATTAATATGGTGCTTATAAATGGACAGAGTGTAGAAGAAAATCGAAAGGAGACTCCTTTCAAAGCAGACTTGATTTATTGGACAAATGATTTGACGTTAAATGCTAATTCCCCCAACAATGGATGTATAGTGAGTGAAAAATTATTAAAATTATTAAGATCTTTTAATTTACCCGAATACCATTATTATCCGATAAATCTAATTAACGCGGAAACAAAAGATATTAGTAATAATTATTTTTTATTACAAATTATTACCCCATTACATCAAAATACAGATTTCACAAAAAGCCATTATAAATATATTCAAAGAAGGAGCAAAGAAATCGTGAAAGAGGAAATGGGCGCTTTTGATTCTTTTGAGTCTTATTCTGAAGCGTATGATAAGCTTTTTTTTGAAAATAAAATTCGTATTGATATTTCAAAAAGAGCTTTGAAAGTGAAATATGATATAATTTGGAGTGTAATTAACTATTTAAGGATTGTGGAAGAAGTGAAAAAGAAAATTTTAGCTTCTGATTTAAATGGAGTCAAAGTTTCTGATTACACAGGTTTTGAAATTATTTCTGATAATTGAGAAATATAATTTGATGAAGATAGTAGAGCAGTAAACATTAAAATAGAGGAAAACAAAAAGTATCTTATGGAAACTAATATAAATAGAATATTATTGATGACACAGTTAATTACAAGTACCTTCCAAGTCTAAAAGAACTTAGTATACAAGCCTAAAGATTTTAAAATGCACCCAGCGTTTAAGATACGTATTGCCTTTATTTTTTTTATACTAGCAGTATCCTCTGTTGCTCAAACACTGGACTATGAGACTATAACTACCAGTAAACCAATAAAAATAAGTGGTCAGGTTGCTGCCAGCGGGGTGTATTATAATTCTAACCAGAATAATAGTAGAGAGCCATATACTTATTTTTTACAAGGGGCATTAAATATCAATATTTATAGTTTTTCGATACCCATTTCATACAGTTTCTCTAATCAGGGAGAAAACTTAGGGTATCAGTTACCCTTTGATTTTAATCGAATCAGTTTGCACCCCAAATACAAATGGGCAACAGCACACATTGGCAATATCAATATGAGCTTTTCTCCATATACTCTTAATGGTCATCAATTTACTGGTGGAGGAGTAGACCTCGCACCTCCCGGGTCATTTAAGATCAGTGCCATGAGTGGTAGGTTACTCAAAGCTATCAATGATAATGAAGATCCCAGAACGATACCTTCGTATACACGTATGGGTTATGGACTTAAGACTGGTATAGAGAAAGATAAGTTTAAAATAGGGGTTATCGGATTCTATGCAAGGGATGATCAGAACTCTATTGATTCCATCCCAGAGGTTAAAGGAGTTTTGCCACAAGAAAACTTGGTGATCAGTTTGATCGGAGAAGCCAAGTTAGGGAAAAAATTTACCCTACAGGCAGAATATGCATCTACTGCCATAACCAGAGATACCAGAGCAGAAGAGATCGAAAATCCGGGAACTTCTCCTTTGGGTTTGTTTTATAACAATCGGGCGTCCACAGAATACTATAATGCAATTAAAACAAGGTTAGGATATGCCGCCGGCAGAGTAGCTGTAGGATTAGGATACGAGCGTATTGATCCGGGATATGAAACTCTGGGAGCCTATTTCTTTAATAATGATTTTGAAAATATAACCTTAGATGCCTCTAACACCTTTTTTGGCGATAAATTGACTCTGGCTTTTAATATTGGGTATCAAAGAGATGACCTTAACAACCTAAAAGCAAATAGCACCAATAGAACCGTAGGTTCTGTTAATGCAACTTTAGCTTTATCTGAGCGACTGAATATTACAGGATCTTATTCTAACTTTAGCACCTTTACCAATATAAAACCCAATCAGTTTGATGATATTAATGATGGAGATTTACTGGATGAGGAACTCGAAAATTTAGATTATCGTCAGTTATCTCAAAGCGCCAATGTAAACCTTAATTACGTATTGTCTAATAAAAAAACATCAAGGCAGAATTTAAGTGTTAATTACAACTTAAATGATGTAGCCAATGAGCAAGGTGGTATTGTTAGGATTGGGGATGCCTCTACGTTTCATAATCTTAATCTGGCACATCTCATTGATTTTTCTGAATTGAATTTTTCGATTAATTCAGCACTTAACGGAACTTATAATACCATTGGTAGAGAAGAAGCTTTTACCTGGGGGCCAACATTATCCTTAAATAAGGGCTTTTTTGACAAATCCTTAAATACAAGATTGTCTGCGGGATACAATAGTTCTCAGAGTTCAACTAATCTCTCTACAGCTACCAATTTAAGGGCATCAGCCTCTTACGTACTTAAAGAAAGACATAATTTCAATCTTAACGCCATACAATTATTCAAAACAGGAGGTAGTAATGGAGACCTTAACGAATTGACAGCGACTTTTGGGTATAATTATACATTTGGGCTTAAAAAACCTAAAATCAATTTTAATAAAAAAGATAAAAAACCAAAAGAAGAGAATGACTCTTTGCGAATCAAATATCGTAAATACGATTTCAGCGGATTACCAACTGAGATTACACCTCAGTTAACCATATTACCAGAAAAAGAAGGTTTCGCACATCTTGTCAGAGGGGAACAAAGAAGACTTAATGAGCTACAAGAGCAGTTGATAGAAACTCAAACTAAAGATAAAAAGGTGTATAAAGAAATTGCTTATGAGTATTTAAGGGAATTGGATAACTATTTTGACTTTAACGAATTTTATAATGATAAGTTATACGAGTCCTATACCAAGCTTATTTCTGAGGCAAAAGAAATTGACAGACAGATAAGAGATGAATTTACAGTTTTAAGTGCTAAGATCAATAGTGCAGGAGAAAAAAATTCTGAAGATTTAGAAAGACAGGCTGTCTTAGAAAGGAGATATGAAGCCCATAAAAAGCTTCTAAGTTCTTTGCAGCAATGGAATCTTACTCCTGATAAAATCGAAAATCCTAATGAAGAATTTAAGATGTTCAAAAAACGTCTGGCATCTAAAATTTTTGAAATGTATAAAAGTGATAGACCAGATGATAAGATTATCCGTTTTATTGAGATAAGGTTAGCTGATATGTTTCATAAAAGATTAAAGGGATCGAATGAATAATTCTTGATTATAGAAACACTGACTTCTTTGAAGTTATTGTTTTAATCATTAATGATGGTGGTTTAATTGAACTTTTGAATGCCAATATGTTTTAAAGTACAATAAAGTTCAATCTGGCGTATCAAATTAAAAGTCTATCTTTAGACACTTTTTAAAACTTTACATTATGGTTTTTGGGTATGCCAGAGTAAGCACTGAAGAGCAATCAATAAATCTACAATTAGATGCATTGTTGAAAGCAGGTGTTGATGAAAAAAACATCTATGTAGATAAAGTATCTGGAGTTAGGTCAGAGCGGAAGAATCTCTCCAGGCTTTTAAAGAAAATGAGAGAAGGTGATACACTGGTAGTATGGAAACTGGACAGACTGGTTAGAAGTCTTATCCACCTAACAAAGCTAGTTGCTGAGTTTGAAGAAAAAGGAGTAAAGTTTAAATCCATTACTGAGCCTTTTATTGATACTACGAACAACTCTCCTCATTCTAACTTTCTAATTAACATTTTTGGAGCACTGGCACAATTGGAGCGTGACATTATTATTGAGAGAACTAAAGCAGGCCTAGAATCCGCTCGTAGAAGAGGAGCAGTATTAGGAGCTCCTACCGGTTTAAGTAAACGAGCTAAAGACAAGGCAACTCTCTGTGCATACTACTTTAAGGAAGGAAAACTAAGTGTTACAGAGATTTGTAAATTGGTTGGAGTATCGCGTGCCAGCTATTACAAATATTTGGAACATGAAGGGCTAAGAGGAAAAGTACGCCCTTACAAGAAGTCGAATACAAAAAATTAAAACTAGAGATATTAAATTAAATTTTCTATCTTAGAAGCAACGTAAAACATGCTAGTTACCCCATATCCGGATCGGCTCCGGGTATGGGGTGTTTTGTTTAATTAAATTATAAATTAAGTATGGAAAATGTAAATAAAAAATACCTAGTAAACCTACTCGAAAACTCAGAATATATAGAGATTGAACATGCTGAAACAGGTAAAATGTTGAAGGTTAAAAATTCAGGTGATTATTTAATAGATAATAGAAATCCTAATTCTGTTCATCCATTTTCAGAACCTATGGAAAATCCTAAAGAATTAATCTTTGATCTTATTCTTAACCAGAAATATAATTTTAGAACAGAATCTGATCAGTACTTATATTTAGAAAATATTTCTAATTGGGTGAAAAATAATTTAGAAATTCAATAAAACGATGAACGAATTAATATCTATCATTTGTATTTTTATCAGCTTACTTCTTTTGACATTGGGCGTCATCTCATCTGGCCCTGAGACGAGCCATACTAACGACACTTACTTAACTAAATGTTTTAGTATTCGTTACAAAGATATTCGTGAAAATCCAGGAATTGTTAATAATATTCATGCATTTGCTGACTATGCTTCTTCAAATAAATCTCTAAATAAGTTCAAGAAAAGATTTTTAGAAATATCCAATTCTCCTGAAAGTGTAGATAATAGTTTGACTTATGGAAAATATGCGGGTTCGGATAAATCACTTAAGGAATTTAAAAAACGGTTCATAGAAATATCTTCCAATCCTGGTGTGGTAAATAATATAATTGCTTATGGCGATTATGCAGGTTCCAATAACAATTTGAAAATTTTTAAACAAAAATATAGGGAAATCCTGAATGATCCAGAGAATGTCGATAACATCAAAGCTTATGGAAATTATGCTGCTTCACATATATCTTTATTAGCATTTAAAAGAAGATACAAAGAAATTACAAAAAATCCTCAAAACGTTAATAATATTATAGCCTATGGAAATTATGCTGGATCAAATAAATGTCTTTGAAGATTTTTCATATTACTTAATTTAAAATAATTTATGTGCAAAAAATCAATTATTTATTTCTTAATTACTATTTCAATACACAGTTATGCACAACATAATATATTGTCATTAACTAAAGTAAAAAGTGAATATACTGTGTTAAAACCAGATTTTAAATTAAATCTGGTTCATAAAGATATTCAACAAAATTTTTCGGATAAACACTTCAAAAAAATTGCTTTAAAAAGGTTCTGGGTAAGAGATAGTTTAGGAGTAATGGTTAAAAGAGGTATCAATGAACAAGAAAATATTTTCATTTTTGATACATTAAATAATATTTTAGAAGAGAAGATTATATCACACGGAAAACTAAACAGTAAAAAGATTTATGATTTTCTCCGCGATAGTTTAATAAAAAGAGAAGTAGATATACAGTATGGTTTCAGGTATAAAGGCAGTATAGATACGATAAAGACTTATTATGAATATTTTGATGATAAAATAATTTTTAAAAAATACAATGTAAATAATGAGCTCACGGATGAATGGTTAAAACAGTATGATTCTTCAAAAAATCTTATCGTAGATTCTCACAAAACTTATAGATTTCAGCAAGAAGCATCTAAAAGAAGAATAGAATATCTATATAATAATGAGAATCTAATTGAAAGGAAGGAAATTAGAATAAACAAAATTTTTAAGTCTACTAGAGAGTGGAAGGGCAAAAGAGATTATAAAATAAAAACTGAATTGATTAATGGTGACTTGGTAAAAAAAATAAATACAAGTGGCAACTTAACAAAATTCTTATATGATGAAAAGAACAAAATAAAG
>NZVW01000010.1 GCA_002697475.1 Aquimarina sp.
TATAGATATTGAAAACTCTTTTTAATTAATTTATAACATTTATAAGTTTTGATTACACTGTCTAATTGTTAAATTTGATGATCTTATTTTATTAATCATAAAAAAATCACATATGTCATTTGAGTTACCAAAATTAGACTACGCTTTTGATGCGTTAGAACCCCATATAGATGCAAGAACTATGGAAATCCATCATGATAAGCATCATGCCGGATATACCAGTAAGTTGAACGACGCTATTAAAGGCACAGATCTTGAAGGAAAAACTATCGAAAATATATTGATCAATCTGGATATGTCTAACATGGCAGTAAGAAATAACGGAGGTGGTTTTTATAACCACAGCTTATTCTGGAAAGTTATGTCTCCTGATGGAGGAGGAAAACCTACCGGAGCATTGCTAGATGCTATTACAGATGCTTTTGGTTCATTTGAAGCTTTTAAAAGTGAATTTTCAAATGCTGCAGGTTCCAGATTTGGATCAGGATGGGCATGGTTATGTGTGCATAATGGAGGTAAGGTAGAAGTTTGTTCTACTCCTAATCAGGATAATCCTTTAATGCCGGATACAGGTTGTGGTGGAACACCAATTTTAGGATTAGATGTTTGGGAACATGCGTATTATCTTAATTATCAAAACAGACGCCCTGATTATGTTGATGCATTTTTTAATGTTATTAATTGGGAAGAAGTATCTAAAAGATATGAAGAAGGGAAATAATTAAAACCTTCAATAATATAATGAAGCTGCATTTATTTGCAGCTTTTTTTATTCTATAAATTAGGAAATGTTATAAAATAAAAAAAGGTGGAAATTCCACCTTTTTTTGCCCCAAATCTACCATGAACTTAACCTACTTATGCTATGGCTTTGCTAATATAAGACGGAAATTCATTGTGAAAAAATGTTTTAGATGAAAGGTCAAAATACTTGTTGAAATACGCAAATTAACCCTTTTTAACAACGTCTTTAAAGTGGTTTTAATAGGCTCTCTCATCTTTACCTTCAAAAAAGTTTATAAATGCCTTATTTACAACCCTGTTTCCACCTACTGTTGGATAATTGCCTGTGAAGTACCAGTCTCCTAAATTCTTAGGACAGGCTTTATGTAAATTATCTACAGTTTGATATATAATCTTTACTTCTGCGCTAACAGTTTCGTCTGATAATAACTCTGCAATCTTATCACTTATTTCCTGATCAGTAAAATTGGCATAGATTTCTTTGACAAAATTTTTGACATCTTTATCCTCAAGATTTTCCTGCGCCTTGCATTTATGATAGACTTCTTCTACCAGGCTATATTGCTTAGTGTCCTTTAAAAGCTCAAGGGCAGCCTGAAACGCTACAAGACCTTCCAGACGTGCCATGTCTATGCCATAGCAATCGGGATATCTTATCTGTGGTGCGGAGGATACTATAATTATTTTCTTCGGTTTAAGGCGATCGAGCATTTTAATTATACTCTTTTTAAGCGTCGTACCTCTCACTATACTATCGTCTATAACCACCAGATTGTCACTGGATTTAACTACGCCATATGTAACATCATAGACGTGAGCAACAAGATCATCTCTACTACTATCCTCAGTAATAAAAGTTCGTAATTTAGCATCTTTAATTGCAATCTTTTCTGTTCTTAGCTTATAGGATAGTATTTCTGATAATCTTTCGTTAGTTAGATTAGTTTTTTCTTTTAAGATAGTATCTGTTTTTTGTTTATTTAGCTCGTCCTGTGCTGCTTCAACCATCCCATAAAAAGAAGTTTCAGCGGTATTAGGGATAAATGAGAACACTGTATTTAATGTGTCATTATTAATTTCCTTAAGGACCTGCGGCATAATCAAACGACCCAGATTTTTTCTTTCCTGATAGATTTCTGCATCACTACCTCTGGAAAAATATATTCTTTCAAATGAACAAGCTTTTCGCTCTAAGGGTTCAATAATTGGTTTTATCGATGTATTACCGTTCTTTTTGATGATAATTGCATTACCCGGTTCTAATTCTGTTACTTTTTCAAACGGAACATTGAATACGGTTTGTATCACAGGTCTTTCTGAAGCAACAACAACAACTTCATCATCTTTGTAGTAATAGGTTGGTCTTATGCCTGCGGGATCCCTTAATACAAATGCATCACCATGGCCTAGCATTCCTGCCATAGCATATCCACCATCCCAATCCTTTGATGATTTTTTTAAAATTTTAGCTACGTTAAGCCTTTCTACAATTTCAGGAGAGGCATCTATTTTATTATATCCTTCTTTCTTTAACTTTTTATAGAGTTTGGCCACCTCAGAATCTAAAAAATGGCCTATTTTTTCCATAACAGTAACCGTGTCCACTTTATCTTTAGGGTGCTGCCCTAATCTGACCAAGTTGTCAAACAAGACATCGTTATTGGTCATATTAAAGTTTCCGGCTACAATAAGGTTACGATGCATCCAGTTATTTTGTCTTAAAAAAGGATGTACACTTTCTACGCTGTTTTTTCCAAATGTACCATATCTAACGTGCCCTAATATAACTTCACCTATGTAAGGTATATTCTGTTTTTGCAATTGTACATCTTCACTATACTCCGGATGATCCTCAAATTCTTTATTTATTCTTTGATTAATCTGAGAAAATATATCCTGAATAGGTTGAGACTGACTGGAACGAACTCTGCTAATATATCTTTGTCCCGGAGGAACATCAAGTTTAACACTGGCAAAACCTGCACCATCCTGACCGCGATTGTGCTGTTTTTCCATCATTAAATACATCTTATTTACTCCGTAAAAAGCACTGCCATATTTTTCTTTGTAATACTCTAAAGGTTTAAGAAGTCTTATTAGTGCAATTCCACATTCATGTTTTAACGCGTCACTCATGATATTTAGGGTAATCTTTTATTGTTGTGTTTGTAAACCAATATTTAAAAAGCCCTGAATTTAATAATTCAAGGCCATAATTTTCTTTACGCTAGCTCAATTTCAAATTGAGTTAGTTCCTTAAACTCCTGCAATCTCTTCTGGACTTCAGCTTTATCCAGATTTTCCATACGCTCAGTTCCGAATTTTTCTACACAAAATGAGGCAAGATTAGATCCGTGAATTATTGCAATCTTCATATTTTCAAAAGAAATGTCCTGGGATTTAGTTAAATAACCAGAAAATCCTCCGGCAAACGTATCTCCTGCTCCGGTAGGATCAAAAACTTCTTCTAATGGTAAAGCCGGTGCAAAGAATATCTGATCTTCATGAAAGAGTAAAGCTCCGTGTTCACCCTTCTTGATTACTATATATTTAGGTCCCATTTCTTCAATTACTCTTGCAGCTTTAACTAAGGAGTACTCTCCACTTAACTGTCTGGCTTCTTCATCATTGATTGTGATTACATCGACCTTGGCAATTATCTTTTTAAGGTCATTCATAAAAGGTTCTTCCATCCAGAAATTCATGGTATCGAGCACCACTAGTTTAGGTTTAGTGGTCATCTGCTCTAAAACGCTTAGCTGAACAAGTGGATGTAAGTTTCCGAGCATTACAATTTCAGCATCCTTATAGTTTTCAGGAACAACAGGATTAAAATCAGCTAAAACATTCAATTGAGTATCTAAGGAGTCTCTTGAATTTAAATCGTTGTGATATCTTCCGCTCCAAAAAAATGTTTTACCACCTTTTACTACTTCTATAGCAGAGGTATCTATGTTTTTATCTTTTAGCATTTTAAGATATTCCTCAGGAAAATCTTCTCCCACAACAGAAACTATGGCAGAGGGTATGTTAAAATTTGAAGCAGACAATCCTATATAAGTTGCTGCTCCTCCTAATATTTTATCTGTTTTTCCGAAAGGTGTTTGAATAGCATCAAATGCTACGGTACCAACAATCAATAATTTGCTCATAAAATGGCCTTCTAATTTTTTTGCAAATATACGTTTTAGTTTTAAGTAGTTGAGATATTAAATTAATGGAGTTAAATACAGTTTTTTTGTATCATAAGTTTTCTGCGAACTTCACTTTATGCTGTCTAATACCTTGTTATAATTGTACAACAAGTCTTAATTTTAATAGGATTCAGAAGCTTTTTTTCATAAAAATTTAAGATTTGTATACTAAATTCATAATTGAATAGTTATACACTCAACTTAATACAAACTCTAAACTATTATGAAAAAATTCAATTTGAATGCCCTTTTAATAGGGGTATTATGTTCGCTTATTTTTATAAGCTGTGAAAAGGAGCCTATTGAGAATTTTGAATCTTCTCAACAGGATTTTTCCAAAGATCTTAAAGTGTGTATTGAAAAATGGGACCTTGATGGTAATGATTTTTCTAAAGCAGCCACATTAAAATCTAAACAATGGAATCCTGGTCAAACTATCCGGGTGAAATTTTTAAATGGAAACAGCTTTGTGCAATCTAAAGTTAAGCAATATGCTAAACAATGGGAAAGCTATGCAAATCTTAAGTTTGAATTTGTTTCCTCCAGCAGTAGTGCAAATATTAAAATTTCTTTTAGAGAAGGGCAATATGCTAATGACGGAGGATCCTGGTCGTATTTAGGTACTGACTCTAATAGCTACTCACCCAGTATGCATTTTGGATGGTTTAACAACAATACCAGTGATGCCGAATTTAGCAGAACTACGATACACGAGTTTGGTCATGCTTTAGGCTTGATTCATGAACATCAAAACCCTGTTGCTGGTATTAACTGGGATAAAGATGCTGTATATGCATATTATGCGGGAGCACCAAATTATTGGTCTCAGGCTCAGGTTGATAATAACCTTTTTAGAAGATATGAGGCTAGCGTTTCTAACTATAGTGCCTATGATCCTCAATCTATAATGCATTATCCTATTCCGGCAGAGCATACCTTGGATGGATTTTCTGTAGGATATAACAATGTATTATCAGCCACAGATAAATCTTTTATAGCAACTGTTTATCCTGGTGATACAGGTGGTGGAGATATCTGTGATGGGGTAGCTCCTTATGTTAGTGGAGCTTCTTATGCCGTAGGAGATAAGGTGACTTATCAAGGACAACTGTATGAAAGAACTTCAACAGGTTGGAGAAATCTAGGTGCTTGTGGTACAATTTCGAGTGATATTTGCGATGGAGTGCAAGAATATGTTAGTGGAAGATCCTATGCAGTAGGAGAGAAGGTTACCTACCAAGGTTCACTTTATGAAAGAACATCAACTGGCTGGAGAAATCTGGGAAGATGTGGAAGCTAAAAATAGTTTCTTAATAAATACACACCCTGGCAAGTATTGCCGGGGTGTTTTATTTTCTGCCAAAATCTGCCGGAATCTCTCCCCAGGCTTTAGTTTCCCACTTTACAATTTTAGTAGTATAACTGTTTTGTTTTAGCCATACTGTCGCTCTTTCTATGAGATCAAATAAGGCAGCATTTTTTGAGGTTTTCTTAAGATTGGTTTTACATTCTTTCTTTTTAACCCAGCCAATAGCAATTTTTGAATCGGAATAGATCACGCGATCACTATTTTTTTTCTTTAAATAAGCTAATCCATGGACTAGAGCAAGAAATTCCCCAATATTATTGGTGCCTTGCTGAAAGGGTCCCTGATGAAATAGTTGCTTGCCTGTTTGCGTATCCACTCCTCTATATTCCATCTTGCCTGGATTACCACTTGATGCAGCGTCAACAGCGATAGAATATAAATTTGGTTCACCTATTTTTTCGAGCTCAGCGCTGGATAAAGTCTTTTTTGATTTAGGTTTGCCCTTATAATCATTATAATTACCATTGTAAGCTTTTTTAGCCTCTTCAAAATTTTCAAAAGATTTATACTTAGCCCCTGAATATCCTTTAACCGCAGCCTTACAATCATCCCATTTTAGATATATTCCTGGGCGATTACCTTCCCATACTACATAAAACTTTTCTTTTTTTGCCATAAATGGATTCACTAATTTTTTTTAAGAAACCCTATATCCTTAATCTCAGTTGGCATTGGTGGATATAAATTTATAGTTTACATAAATAGACTTTCTAAATATTTTCTCTTAACTGCAAAACCTTCTCGATTACTACCGGGAAATGCGTATATTCTAATTGATGAATAGCTTTAGCTAAATCTTCTTCATCAAAATGATCTTCTATGGTAGTCCTGGCCTGAAATATTACCGCTCCTTCATCATATTTTTCATTCACATAGTGAATTGTTATACCACTTTCTTTTTCTTTATTTTCTATGACAGCTCTGTGCACATTACTTCCATACATACCCTTACCACCATATTTGGGTAATAAAGCGGGGTGTATATTAATTACTTTGTTAGGAAAAGCATCAATGATTTTTTTAGGAAACATCCATAAAAATCCTGCTAGTACTATGATATCAGGGTTGGCATCTTTCAAAATATTTAAGACTTCATTAGTTTCATAAAAGGATTCTCGATCAAAATGTAATGCCTTTACCTTTAGATTGTGAGCCCGCTGAAGAACTTTAGCTCCTAGCTTATTAGAAAACACATGAGTGACAATTGCATTTTTTCGTTCCTGAAAATATTTGATAATATTTTCTGCGTTTGTCCCTGATCCTGATGCGAAAATGATAATTTTTTTCATAGTTGTGTATGATTGGCTGTCAATTTAAATGCAAAAAAAATAATAATTGTTAATTTTTACGTAGTAAAAACCTATATACTTCCCTATATTTGAAAAATACAAACACATTTTTTAGGGATTATGGGGTTTTAAAATAAAGTTTTTTATTTTTGCCACCTAAATTAAAAATTAAAATTAAACATTATGTCAGACATTGCATCAAGAGTTAAAGCGATTATCGTTGACAAATTAGGAGTAGACGAGAACGAGGTAGTAAATGAAGCGAGCTTCACAAACGATCTAGGCGCTGATTCACTAGACACTGTTGAATTAATTATGGAGTTTGAAAAAGAATTTGATATTCAGATTCCAGACGATCAAGCAGAAAATATTGCTACTGTAGGTCAAGCAATATCTTACATCGAAGACGCAAAGTAATAACTTCACGAGATTATATGGGCTTAAAGCGAGTTGTAGTCACAGGGCTTGGTGCATTGACACCAATAGGTAATAACATTGAAGAATATTGGAATGGATTGGCAAACGGCAAAAGCGGTTGTGCTCCTATTACATATTTCGATACCGAAAAATTCAAGACTAACTTTGCTTGCGAAGTCAAAGATTATAACCCGACAGATTTTTTTGATAGAAAAGAAGCCAGAAAACTAGATAAGTTTGCTCAATATGCTATTATTTCATCAGAGGAGGCAATAAAAGATGCTGCTCTGGATTTAGAAAAAGTAGACAAGTTCAGAGTAGGTGTCATCTGGGGTGCTGGTATTGGTGGTTTAGAAACATTTCAGGAAGAAGTAATAGGCTATGCAAATGGAGATGGTACTCCACGTTTCAATCCTTTCTTTATTCCTAAAATGATTGCTGATATAGCACCAGGTCATATTTCTATCAGAAATGGTTTTATGGGACCTAATTATACTACGGTTTCCGCTTGTGCATCATCTGCTAATGCAATGATCGATGCATTAAACTATATAAGGTTAGGGCATTGTGATGTCATTGTGACCGGAGGTAGTGAAGCAGCGGTAACAATTGCTGGTATGGGAGGTTTCAATGCTATGCACGCATTATCCACGAGAAATGAAAGCCCTGAAACGGCATCCAGACCTTTTGATGCTACCAGAGATGGTTTTGTACTAGGAGAGGGTGCGGGAGCTCTAATTTTAGAGGAGTACGAGCATGCTAAAGCACGAGGTGCTAAAATCTATGCCGAAGTCGTAGGAGGAGGAATGTCAAGTGATGCTTATCACATGACCGCTCCGCATCCTGATGGAATCGGTGTCGAAAGGGTTATGTTAAATTGTTTAAAAGATGCTGGTGTTTCTCCAGAGCAAGTTGATGCCATAAACACGCACGGAACCTCCACACCATTAGGAGATGTAGCTGAATTGAAGGCAATCAGCAAAGTTTTTGGAGACCATACATCAAAAATCAATATAAATTCTACGAAGTCTATGACTGGTCACTTACTGGGTGCAGCCGGAGCTATTGAGGCCATTGCTTCAATACTAGCGATGAAACACAGTTTAGTTCCACCTACGATCAACCATACTACGGTTGATGAGAACATAGATCCATCATTGAATTTAACTTTAAACAAGGCTCAAAAGCGTGAAATTAAATACGCTATGAGTAATACCTTTGGTTTCGGAGGTCATAATGCTTGTGTATTATTCAAAAAATTAGACGAATAATGAGTGTTATTCGTAACATATTAAATTCCCGCTCTGAGAAGAACGGGAATTTTTTTATGGAAATTCAAAAGATCACAGGGTTTAAGCCTAAGAACATTAAGCATTACGAAAAGGCTTTTACCCATAGGTCTATGAATTTAAAAGATAAACAGGGTAATGCTATAAACTACGAAAGGCTGGAGTTTCTCGGCGATGCCATGCTGAGTAGTGTAATTGCAGCTCATCTTTTTAATGAAGTGCCAGAAGGTAATGAAGGGTACCTGACCAAAATGAGAGCTAAAGTAGTTAGTAGAAAGCACCTCAATGAACTAGGAAAAGATCTTCGACTTATTGATCTTGTCAAAACCAATATTCCTAAATCCCAATTTGGCGTTAATATTCATGGTAATTTATTTGAAGCATTAATTGGAGCTATCTACCTTGATAGAGGCTTTGTCTATTGTGAAAGGTTTATAAAAGAGGCTGTTATTAACCCATATGTAGATATTGAAAGTCTGGAGGGTCAAATTATAAGCTATAAAAGCTTGCTTATCGAATGGTGTCAAAAAGAGAAGAAAAACTTTGAATACGAGGTTTATGAAGACACAGGTAAGGATGAAATAAAACATTTTGCAGTTAAGCTTTGGATTGATGAAAAAGTGATAGCAAAGGCCAGGGCAACCTCTAAAAAAAAGGCAGAAGAAAAAGCTTCAAGGAGAGCTTATTTTGCTTTACAGTCTAAGATAAATTACTAAGATATCTTTTAAGAAACCGTCTTTAATTCCTTAATTACGTATTTTTTAGCCTAATATTTTTATAAAAAATTAACTCAATCGTTTTCGCTTAATATCTTTATAATTATTTAAAGACATAAGTGTTTTTTATTTGTATATTCCACTTGAAATCGGAAAATATATTCAAAATAATGGCCGTTCAGCGTTTAGTTTTGGACTCTTTTGATGATGAAGATTATGAATTAATTGCTATACATTGTTCTTTACCGCCATACAGACTTGCTTTTTTAATTAATAAATATTTAGGCATTAAACTGGCGCGAACTGAAGATGATGTATTATTTAATTTTCAAGATACCATCGCCAGTTTTCAACTGTATAAGTATGAAGATGAGTTCAGGTACAATACTTATAATTTAATAACTAATGTTTTTAGAGTTGAGCAACAAATAGGCCCAAACGATGCTTTTAATCTTTTTAATACAGTTGAAAAAAGAACAATAGCTAAGTATCTTATTCCTGAATATAAGTCAGTAGATTTTTTTCTTAAAATAACGTCAGAAACAGACCAGATTTTTACAAAAAATTTCCTTTCCCGATTACAAGGTATAACACAGATTGTAACTGCATATGCTGTGGATTATACAAAACTTAAATCAAAGAACAACTTAATATTTGAATAATGCCTAAACGTAAAAAAACTAAAATAGTTGCCACACTGGGACCTGCAACAAGCAGTAAAGAAACATTAAAGGATATGATGGATGCGGGAGCTAATGTTTTTAGGATTAACTTCTCCCATGCGGATTATAAGGATGTGGAGGAGCGGATAAAAATGATAAGATCCCTTAGCGATGAATATGGTTATAATGCTGCAATATTGGCCGACTTGCAAGGACCTAAATTGAGAGTTGGAGTGATGAAGGGAGATGTTGTTGTCAATAAAGGAGACGAATTGGATTTTGTTACAGGAGCTCCATTTGAAGGTAGTAGTGATCGGGTTTATATGAACTACGATACTTTTCCTAAAGATGTTAATGCTGGTGAAAGAATTTTACTGGATGATGGAAAATTGATCTTCGAAGTGATTTCAACTAATAAAAAGGATACTGTTAGAGCCAGAGTTATTCAAGGAGGTCCGCTAAAATCAAAAAAAGGAGTGAATCTTCCTAACACCAATATTTCTCTTCCTGCACTTACAGAAAAGGACATTAAAGATGCAATTTTTGCTTGCCAGCAAAGTGTAGATTGGATTGCTTTATCTTTTGTTAGACATGCAAAGGACTTAATGGAATTGCAGGATCTTATCAAAGAGAATAGTGAACATAAGATTCCTATAATTGCCAAGATAGAAAAGCCAGAAGGTGTTGAAAATATTGATAAGATTGTAGCTTATTGTGATGGTTTGATGGTAGCAAGGGGAGATCTTGGGGTAGAAATACCTGCACAAGAGGTTCCTTTAATACAGAAAAAGCTGGTTTGGAAGGCCAAAATGGCTAGAATACCTGTAATTATTGCTACACAGATGATGGAGACCATGATTGACAGTCTAACGCCTACCAGAGCAGAGGTTAATGATGTAGCCAATTCTGTGATGGATGGAGCTGATGCAGTTATGCTTTCTGGAGAGACTTCTGTGGGTAAATATCCTGTTCAGGTTATTGAAACCATGTCTAAGGTGATTAAAAGCGTTGAATCATCAGAATTGATAAGTGTACCGCAAAATCCTCCTCATGTCAGAACTAATAGATTTATCACAAAATCTATATGTTATCATGCAGCCTTAATGGCTAATGAAATTGATGCAAAGGCCATTTGTACTTTAACAAACAGTGGTTATACGGCTTTTCAGATTTCAGCCTGGAGACCAGATGCACATATTCTAGTATTTACAAGTAATAAGCGAATTCTATGTCAACTTAGTTTGTTATGGGGTGTTAAAGCATTTTACTATGACAAGTATGTTTCAACTGATGAGACAGTTGAAGATGTAAATAATTTAGCAATCGATAGAGGTTTTGTACAGAAAGGAGATATGCTTATTAATCTTGCGGCTATGCCGGTTTCTGATAAAGGAATGGTTAATACACTAAGAGTTTCTCAGGTATAACCTTAATTAAAAACACAAAATAAGGAGCGATTTACGCTCCTTATTTATTAAAATTTGACTGTAAAAGTAGTACCAATATTTGGAGTGCTGTTTACTTCAATAGACCCGTTAAGGGATTCTATCTGATTCTTTGTCATAAATAGGCCAATGCCAACTGCGTCTTTATGATCATGAAAGGTTTTATACATCCCAAAGATTTTGTTTTTTACGTTTTCC
Source organism: Aquimarina sp. (assembly GCA_002697475.1). Lineage (GTDB taxonomy): Bacteria > Bacteroidota > Bacteroidia > Flavobacteriales > Flavobacteriaceae > Aquimarina. Next base: position 11,324 of record NZVW01000010.1, read on the forward strand.
ATATCAAATCCCACCCCGTTATCAGATACAACAAGGCATTTTTGATTATCCTCAATAAATGTTTTGATATTGATCTTAGGATTTCTTGACGGATGCTTATATTTAATGGCATTGGTAATAAGGTTGAGCAATATACTCTCTAAATAAGCAGGTATATATTCAATCTCAGGACAATCATTAAAATCATAAGTAATAGAGGCGTTATTTATTTTTATTAATTGCCCTATGGCAGTAGTAACTAATTTAAAAATTTCTTCAAACCGTATACGTTCCTTTTGTTGTTTATTCGTTTGAATGGTCACTACTTCATTTAAATGGGTAATAGTCGTATTTAGATTGTGAGAAATATCCTTTAGCTGATCAATTAGTTCTTGTCGTTGATCAGGCTCTTTTATTCTGTCGATTAGTTCTACCAATAAAGAAAGGTTACTTGTATGAGATCTCAAGTTATGAGAGACTATATAGGCAAAGTTAAATAGTCTTGAGTTTTGAGAAGTAATTACGTCTATAGATTGCTGAAGCTGTATTTCCTTTTTCTTTATCTGGTCAATATCCTGAAAAACTCCTCTAATTCCAATGATTTCATCTTGATCATTGTATACAGGTTTACCAATGGCTCGCACCCAAAGTTCTTTGCTGTCTTTTGTAAGCATTTTGATTTCTGTCTGGAAAGGTTTTCCTAAAACAGCACAATTAAAAAACAGATCTGCAGCAAGCTGTTGATACTCCTCAGTATAATATTCCGCTGATTTTTTTAATGAAGGTATATAATCTTCTGGATATCCCAGAATTTTTTTAGTTTCAAAGTCCCAATAACTTTTTCTATTACGAAAATCGACAAACCAACTTCCTGTCGAAGTCATCTCAGCGGTTTCTCTGTAATAGAAATTATCCTTTACGATGTTTTGTTCTGGCTGAAGCCTGACTTCAAAGAAAAAAAGTAACTGAGTGTCTGATTGAATATTAACAGGCAATTCATCGTTCGTAGCACATCTGAAAATAATATAATTGCCTTTCTTATGTTTTATTTTAATATGCTGCTTAAAATTAGCTGTACTATTTCGGTAATTCAAA
>NZVW01000011.1 GCA_002697475.1 Aquimarina sp.
AATTATTCATAATTTTACTATAGTTAAATTTAACACCCTAAAAAGGGAGATTGATATTAGTACGTCTACTCATGAATTAATGGATCTCTTGGATGATCTCTATAATAAGGGTAAATCAGATGATCTATTATTCTTAAAATAGAGCAGTAAATAATCAAATTAAAAAGTAAAGGTCAGACAAAGAAGAATGTACAGTTGAAAAGCAAAAATGTAATATTTAATATAGGGGTTCTTTTATTCATAACATTTTGTGTCCAATTTACGGATCTCAAAATTGGCTATGTTAAAATTGCAGAACTACTCCTATTAGCAATAACTCCTTTAGTTTTTTTATGGAGATTGAATAAATACATCATTTATTTATTTGTTTTCTTTAGTCTGATGGCTTTGATTTCCTTAGTTACAACCTATGGTTTAGAGTTTAATTACACGGTCCCTTCGTTTTTTAAGAGACCTTATTGGATAACCTTAAGTCGTTATCTGGAAATTGTTACTTGCTTGATTTTATGTAATATATGCTATCTGTATTTTAGGTCTTTGAAAAAAACACGTGAGTTTGAATATTATATAAATCTTTTCATAGATATCAATCTTGCTATCACCTTAATTTTCGTTCTTGTTTATGTATTAGTCATTTTCGGAATTATTTCAATGAATGATACCAGGTTGGTGTATAGTTATGCGACTCGCTTAAGGGGTTATTATGCAGAAGGAGGACCACTGGGTTTAATGCTGAGCTTTTTCTTTATTCTATGTAGATGGATTCCAAACATTTCTAAACGAATTGTAGTAAGAGTTTTTTTGTTTATTGTGATTACTTTCATGGCACAATCCAAAGCAGGAATTTTTGGTTGTCTGGTTTGGTTGGCAATTGAAAATTTTCGGTTTGCAGTCTACAAATTGAAGCGCTTTCTTTTACCCTTAATTGCTATTGCTTCTATTGTATTTATTTACCTGTTCATAAACATCAACAAGATGTATGTTGACGAATTTGAGAGGGTAAGGCGTGCAGTTCTGGAAAGACCTAGAGATCGAAATTTAATTTTAGGTAGGGTATCCGGCTTTTTTATAGCACCAAAGATGATAATGGAAAATCCTATTTTAGGAATTGGCACAGGTAATTATCCATTGTTACGTAATAATAAGGAATATCGAGGTTTTTTTCCTTTACCACCGGAAGATATTCGAAATATTGATGCTCATGGATATGGTGGTATAATCGATATTCTAGTGGATAATGGTTTAATGGGCCTTACACTGTTTTTTTTGATAATGGGAGTTATATTTCTCAAAGTTAGAAACGTCAGGGGAAGCCCGGAATTATTATTGGGATTTATAGTTTTATTTTTATTTGGGGTTCAGATTCATTTTATGTATCCTTGGGTATTATTAGCCCTTGTTTTATCAAGTACAAGTTATGACGAAGTTGGTAGCGGATCTCAGATTGATTCATAATTCTGGTATTGGAACCTATATCAAGAATATCTTTCCTTATATTCTTGACAGATTTTCGGATGTCAGTGTCTTAGGAGATCCTGATGAGTTATCTGACTTTGTGTGGTATAAAAGGGTTAAAGTGATCACTTTCAAAAGTGATATATATTCTATTAAGGAACAGTTTTTATTTCCTTTTAAAGTGTCTAAGTGTGACATGTTTTGGTCACCTCATTTCAATACACCTATTTTTCCAATTAGAGCCAAGAGAAGAGTAGCAACTATTCACGATATAAACCATATTGCCAATCCTCAGTACTTTTCTTTTTTTAAAAGGCTTTGGGCAAAAATACTTTACAAAAATACGCTTGAGCGAAGCGACCAAATCATAACCGTTTCTGAGTTTTCTAAGTCAGAAATCATAAAGTATTTTAAAGTCTCTCCAAAGAAGATTAGTGTAATAAGAAGTGGTGTTAATCAAATGTTTTTAGAGCATGAAAATGACGTGCAAAGTATTCCTCTACCAATCAGATATATCCTCTTTGTAGGTAATATTAAACCTCATAAAAACCTAATAACACTGTTAAAGGCATACTTTCATCTAAAGGATAATATAAAGAGTGAATATAAAGTCGTGATTTTAGGAAAAAAAGACGGGTTTATTACAGGTGATGAAGAAGTGTTCGATTTTATAGAAAACAACCACTTAACCAACAGAATTCATTTCACAGGTGAAATTGAGGATAAGCTTGTACCCTATATCTATATAAACGCTAGTTTGTTTGTGTTTCCTTCATTGTACGAAGGTTTTGGTCTTCCAATCCTTGAAGCATTGGCTAGTGGTGTTCCTACACTCAGTTCAAATAAGACCAGCTTACCGGAAGTAGGTGGAGACGCCGTTATTTATTTTGACCCTACTAATTATAAGGAGTTAAGGGATATGATTCACAAACTTCTTAATGATGAAAGCCTTAGAAGGAAATTGATCAATAAAGGTTATGAGCAAATTAAGTGCTTTAGCTGGAAAAAAGCAGCTGATGAACATTATACTATTTTAAATTCAGAGGATTGAAAATCATATTTCTAAAATATTTTGATCGATTATTCCTTTATTTAGTTTGTGTGTTAGCCTCTTTTCCGATATTACCTAGAGGTATACAAACAGTTATTGTGATTTCGATTGCAGCTGTAAGTCTGATTCACTTTATAGTAGTGGGTAGAAAAGCTTGGAATCGACATAAGATGATAGTATTATTATCCACGAGTTCCTTATGTATTATCTACATTTTTAGTTTAATATGGGTAGATGATTTTAAATTAGCCTCTAAGTTCATAGTACGATCGTTACCTCTTTTATTACTTTCATTTGCATTTTTAAATTATGGCAAGTTTTCGTTAAGTAACTTAAAATTAATTTTTAAACTTTTTATTACTACTCTACTACTATCTTTATCTTTTCTTCATATTTATTTTATTGAGGATATAATAAACCCGGAATGTACTCCTTGGATGATAAGAAATGAGATAGAGTTGTTTACTAAAATACATGGTACTTATTTATCGATGTGGATAGGTATGGGGATATTATTATTACTATGGTTCTTTGCCAAATCAAAGAAAAGGCTATTAATATCCCTAGTAATTGCTATAGTATTGATGTATTTCTTATACTGGCAGTTTTTATTAGGTGCAAGGATGCCATTTTTTGCAACTATTATAGCTGTTTTTTATTGTATTACACTATTACTTAGAATACCTCTTAAAATTGTGCTGGGATTTGCCTTTCTCGGGTCAATTTTATTCGCTTTTATCTTTCAAGATAAAATACAATCCAAAGTTGAAGAACTTCAGAATTATGAAAATGCTATACCGGAAGGAAAATATGAGATTACCAATATACTTATATCAAATGAAAATGTAAGAAGCGTAATTTACCATTGTGCATTACAAAAAATTAAAGAAAGACCAATACTTGGATATGGAATTGGTCAGGACAATATTGAGCTACAAAAATGTTACGACTCTGAATTTGGTCATACAGATTTATTTAAGGTTTTTAGCTTTAATTCTCACAGTCAATATTTACAATTACTTTTATCTTCGGGTTTTCTTGGACTAATTTTATTTTTGATTTCCATGGGTATATGGATAAAGAAATCGTCAGAAGGCACAGAGCTCTATTTGCCTTTTTTGATTTTAGCGCTCTTATGCTTTATGTTTGAAAACATTTTGAATAGACATGATGGTATTATTTTCTTTAGTTTTTTCAATTCCATTTTATTGCTATCCGGATTAAAATCTAATGTACATACCAATAAATAGATGATAATTAGGTTTTAAAATTAAAAACAAGGTATTTTTACACTTTATCTTTAATAATAAAGCATATATGTTAGGCTCGGTTAAAAAAGCTCTAATACACGATTGGTATACACAATATAGAGGAGGAGAAAGATGCGTTGAAGCAATCACAGGGATATGGAAAACATTTGACCACTACACATTAGTAAATACGTTAAATGAACAGGAGAGCAAAGAGGTTTTTAAAGGGCATATGCCAACAACTTCATTTATAGAAAAGTTACCTTTTGGAAAAAGGAAGTATAGAAATTATTTACCTCTATTTCCTTTGGCAATAGAACAATTTGATCTAAATGAATATGAGGTTATAATATCTTCATCATCTTGTGTAGCAAAGGGAGTTTTAACCAGGGCAGATCAATTACACATAAGCTATGTGCATTCCCCGGTTAGGTATGCCTGGGATTTATATCATCAATATTTACATGAAAGTGGACTAGATAAAGGTTTTAAGGGTATGATTGCCAAATATTTTTTGTACAAACTTAGAATTTGGGACTTTATAACCGCTAACAGACCTGATTTTTATATTGCTAATTCAAAATATGTAGCCAATAGAATTAAAAAGATATATAACAAGGAAGCAAAGGTAATTTATCCTCCTGTAGATGTTTCTAAGTTTCAGATTTCAAATATAAGAGAGGACTATTATGTTACCTGCTCTTCATTAGTTGCCTATAAAAAAATCGATTTGATCGTAAAAGTTTTCAATATTTTTAAAAAGAAACTGGTAATTATTGGTGATGGACCAGAGTATAAAAAGATAAAGAGAATTTCCGGTCCTAATGTGCAATTATTAGGATTTTTAGATGGGGATAAGAAAAGGGAGGTATTGCAAAAGGCAAAGGCCTTTGTCTTTGCTGCAGACGAGGACTTTGGGATAGCTCCTGTAGAAGCTCAGGCCTGTGGTATACCGGTAATCGCATTCGCTAAAGGTGGTGCATTAGAAACCATAAAAGGTATTTACGTTGGAAGAGATGATTTTGAAGAAAAAACTGGTGTGTATTTTGAGAAACAAACAGAAATTTCGATCATTAGAGCATTAGAATTTTTTGAAAAGCACGAAACTAAATTTAATAGTAATAGTATCCGAAAGCACGCAGAGCGTTTTAGTAAAGAAAGGTTTCAAGAAGAATTTAGAGAAACAGTTGAAGAATTATATAGTAATTGGAAAAAAGATAAAGAGATTATATAGATTCTTTTTCTATTTGGCTAGATTTGCATGTTAACACTTCTTAACAAAAAAAGTTATTGCTTCTACAATGAAATACAAAGGATATTCAAGATTTATCAGGCCATTATTATATGGTATAGATTTATTGATAGTATCCTTACTAACAGTGTTTTTGCTTTCAAAAAACCCCGTTGATGTATTGTTCGTTATTTTATTTTGGATACTGCTTTCAGTAGCAATATCCGCCTATGCAGTATATCGATTTACCAAAATAGTTAGTATCATATCTCTTTTTGTAAAACAAACAATTTTGATGGGATTGATGGTGTTTTCATATTTCTACATTAAAGAAAACTTCATTCCTGCAGCAAATATTTTGCGCTTTTTTACCTCTTTACTTTTTATAGTAACGATCTGGAGAATTTTTCTCTTTGAAGTCTTTAAACGATATCGAATAATTACAGGAAGTAATAATGTATATGTAATAATTGTTGGCGTAAATGATTCCACAAAAAGGCTGGCTTATTTTTTTAATAATTCACCTGAGTACGGTTATAGGTTTCAAGGATTTTTTGGAGATACAAATATTGAAGATAATACAGGAACAATAGAAGAAGCATATCAATATGTAATGAATAATAATATTGATGAAGTGTACTGTTCAATAAAAGAACTGTCAAATAGCCAGATAAAAAAATTAACTGAGTTCTGCCAAACGAATCGAAAGATCATAAGATTTATTGCAGATGACAAGGAGCTTTTTTCTAAAAACTTAAAGCTTGACTATTATCATCTTACACCAGTAATTTCTTTAGCTAAAGTACCTCTGGATAATCCATTGAATTATTGGATTAAAAGATCTTTTGATATTATATTTTCAGTGGTTGTCATATTATTTGTTTTATCGTGGATGACACCAATAATTGCATTGTTTATTAAGTTAGAGAGTCGAGGTCCTGTTTTTTTTAAGCAGTATAGATATGGCTTGGATTTTAAACTATTCTTATGTTATAAGTTTAGGTCTATGGCCATAAATAATCAATCTGACACATTACAAGCATCAAAAAATGATGCACGAGTAACAAAAATGGGTAAGTTTTTAAGGAGAACAAGCTTAGACGAGCTCCCTCAGTTTTTTAATGTGTTATTTGGAGAAATGTCTGTGGTTGGTCCAAGACCTCTATTGATGAGTCATACGGAAGCTTATAAGGGTAAGATTAAGAGATTTATGATAAGACATAACGTTAAACCGGGTATTACCGGCTTGGCTCAGGTTAGTGGTTATCGAGGAAATATTGGTAAGGATTCAGATATGTATAATCGTGTAAGATATGATATATTTTATGTTGAAAACTGGTCAATACTTTGGGATATAAATATAATTTCGAAAACCATTATTAATGTGTTTAAAGGTGAAGAAAAAGCTTATTGACATATTATAGTAATTTAGGTTAAAAGTATAATTAATGAAGATATCGGTAGTAGGCACGGGTTATGTAGGATTAGTAACAGGTACGTGTTTAGCAGAAACAGGAAATGAAGTCGTTTGTGTGGACATAGACGCTGATAAGGTGGCTAAAATGCGTAATGGTGAGGTTCCTATCTATGAGCCTCATTTAGATGTTTTGTTTGAAAGAAACATTGGAGCAGGTAGACTACAATTCTCTACTTCTTTAGAAGAAGGATTGAATCACGGAGATATTATTTTCTTGGCATTGCCAACACCAGAGGATGAAGATGGTTCAGCGGATGTGTCGTATGTTTTAGGAGTTGCTGAGGACATAGGCAAAAGGATAACGGAATATAAAGTTATCGTGGATAAGAGTACTGTTCCTGTAGGTACATCAGAAAAAGTTAGAGAAGCAATTGCAGCCAATGCTAAATCGGATTTTGATGTAGTTTCCAATCCTGAGTTTTTGAGAGAAGGTTTTGCAGTGGATGATTTTCTGAAACCTGAGAGGATTGTGATTGGATCTTCTTCTCAAAGAGCTACTGAGTTAATGGAACGTTTGTATAAACCATTTGTCAGATCAGGTAATCCTATAATAATTATGGATGAGAAGTCTGCTGAATTAACCAAGTATGCAGCAAATGCATTTTTAGCCACCAAGATTACTTTTATGAATGAGATAGCAAATTACTGTGAGCGAGTAGGTGCAGATGTAGATATGGTAAGAAGAGGTATGGGTACGGACTCCAGAATAGGTAAGCGTTTTTTGTTTCCTGGAATTGGTTATGGAGGATCTTGTTTTCCTAAGGATGTCAAGGCACTATATAAGTCAGGTAGAGAAGAGGATTATGAGTTTAAGATTCTTGATGCGGTACTTGATGTTAATAAACGACAGAAAGTTGCCTTATTACCAAAGATTAAGAAGTTCTATGATAATGCATTAAGCGGTAAAACGTTTGCAGTATGGGGTTTAGCGTTTAAACCTGAAACAGATGATATCAGAGAGGCTCCTGCACTGGATGTCATTGATGCACTTTTAAAAGAAGGTGCAAAGGTTCAAGCCTTTGATCCTGAGGCTATGGATAATGTAAAGAAGAAATACAGTGATCAGATTACATTTACAGACACGATGTATAAGGCGCTAGAAGGAGCAGATGGGTTGGTTATATGCACAGAGTGGAGTATCTTCAGGACCCCAAACTTTACAAAGATTAAGGAGTTACTTAAGGATAAGGTTATCTTTGATGGAAGAAACTTATATGATCTGATGGATATAGAGAGAGAAGGACTGACCTATTTTTCTATTGGACGAAAGGATGTACTGCTTTAAAAGATATAGAAGAATATTACAATAATTTTGGGTAGAGTAAAATAATTAGTAATGAGTCTTCAAGTGACATCTAAAACTATATTTTAAACATATGAAAAAAGTATTAATCACAGGCGCAGCAGGATTTTTAGGCTCACATTTATGTGATCGATTTATTAAAGAAAGCTTTCATGTGATTGGTATGGATAATTTGATCACTGGAGATCTTAAAAATATTGAGCATCTTTTTAAACTCAGCAATTTTGAGTTTTATAATCATGATGTAAGCAAATTTGTGCACGTGCCAGGCGAATTAGATTATATTTTACACTTTGCATCTCCTGCTAGCCCTATTGATTATTTAAAAATACCTATTCAGACCTTAAAAGTGGGTTCACTGGGAACGCATAATCTTCTAGGCTTGGCAAAAGAAAAAAATGCTAGAATTTTAATTGCTTCAACCAGTGAGGTATATGGAGATCCGTTAGTGCATCCACAGAATGAAGATTATTATGGAAACGTAAATACCATTGGCCCGAGAGGAGTTTATGATGAGGCAAAGAGATTTCAGGAATCGATTACAATGGCCTATCATACTTATCATGGCATAGAAACCAGAATCGTCAGAATTTTTAATACCTATGGGCCTAGAATGCGTTTAAACGACGGAAGAGTAGTTCCTGCTTTTATAGGGCAATCACTAAGAGGTGAAGATTTGACAATTTTTGGTGATGGGTCACAGACCAGATCATTTTGCTATGTTGATGATCTGGTAGAGGGTATATATAGACTGCTCTTTAGTGATTATGTATATCCAGTCAACATAGGTAATCCTGATGAAATCTCTATCAAAGATTTTGCTAAGGAAATTATAGAATTGACTGGCACTGATCAAAAAGTTGTCTATAAACCATTGCCTAAAAATGATCCTCTACAAAGGCAGCCTGATATTACAAGAGCTAAAGAAATCATTGGTTGGGAACCAGTTGTTCCCAGAAGAGAAGGAATGAAGAAAACTCTTGAGTATTTTAAAAGCTTTTCAAAGGAGGATTTAAATAAAAGAGAGCATAAAGATTTTTCATCCTATTCGCAATCGTAAATGCTAATCAAAAGAGGAAGATATTCATTTTTAATAAGACCCATATTAATCACTCTGGATCTTACCCTTTTACTAATTTTATCATTTACTTTTTTTAGAGAGCTTATTGATTATAGATTTGTTATTTTTTTAATCTTTTCATGGTTAATAAGTTCCTACATAACAGACTTTTATGAGGTGTATAGATTTACAAAAATCATAACCCTTTTATCCCTGCTAACTAAGCAAATCCTGTTTTTTGCTGTTTTGCTGTTTGCTTATTTTGGTGTTTTCAGGATTAGTAAATATTCATTAGATGATATTCTTTATTATCTGCTGGGTTTAATTATTGCAATTGGGTCATTTAAGTTTTTGACTTATTATGCTTTAAGACAGTATCGTTTTTGGTTAGGAGGTAATAACAGACGTATTATTGTTATTGGCAACAATACCAGTACCAGGCAATTACTTCACTTTTTTAATAAAAGAAAAGATTTAGGATACAGAGTGCTTGAGGTATTCCATAAAAAGGATGACAAGACTTTCCAAAACTTATTTACTTTTATGGATTCCAGAAAAGTGGATGAGATTTACTGCTCCATTGATGAGGTAAATGACGATGAGGTAAATCAATTGATAAAGTTTTGTAATAAAAAAGGCTGCGGATTAAAATTTGTACCCAATGAACAGCGGATTTATTCTAAAAGATTGCAGACAGATTTTTACGAATATTTACCTGTTCTTTCAATTCCTGAAATTTCTTTAAATAGAGCATTAAATAGATTAATCAAGCGTTTATTTGATGTCGTTTTTTCTCTTTTGGTCATATTATTTGTCCTTTCGTGGATTATACCAATTCTGTACATTCTAATTAAGCTGGAATCCTCAGGTCCTTTTATTTATAAACATAGAAGGAATGGAATTAACTACAAAGAGTTTACCTGTTATAAGTTCAGGTCATTAAAGCACAGGCCTTCAAATGATGTTGATCACGTACAGAAAAATGATCTGAGAGTTACAAGAATAGGACGCTTCTTACGCAGAACCAGTATTGATGAGTTGCCTCAATTTTTTAATGTATTATTTGGTGATATGTCGGTTGTAGGCCCCCGTCCTCATATGATTGAATACACAAAGGAATATGCTAAGAGGATTGATAAATACAACTTTATGTTTAGACATGCAGTCAAACCTGGAGTTACTGGTTTGGCACAAGTCA
>NZVW01000012.1 GCA_002697475.1 Aquimarina sp.
TGTACGAGGTTGAAAAGGGTTTACATCTATGCTGTCTAAATCCAATTCTATGATATTGCCTACAACCTTGTCTGCATTTTTGTCCTCAACAGATTTAATATCATTTTCCGGGTCTTTTAAAAGAGCTGAAAGACCTCTACCTAGTGCTTGTTTCTTTGTTGCCTTCGCCATGGAATCCTTAACTGTTTTTCTTAATTATTTCGTGCGCCAAACTTAAGTAATTACTCGCTCCTTTACTAGCAGCATCATAATTTATTATACTTTCTCCGTAACTAGGCGCTTCGCTTAAACGTATATTTCTTTGGATAATGGTTTTAAAAACCATTTCATTAAAGTGTTTTTGTACTTCTTCAACCACCTGATTGGACAATCTTAAGCGCGAATCATACATTGTCAATAACAGTCCTTCAATATCTAACGTTTTATTATGGATTTTTTGTACACTTTTTATAGTGTTTAACAGTTTTCCAAGGCCTTCCAATGCAAAATACTCGCACTGAATAGGAATAATAACGGAATGTGATGCTGTAAGCGCATTAAGCGTTAAGAGCCCTAAAGAAGGTGCACAATCAATAAGGATATAATCATACTTGTCAACAACATTACCTAAAGCTTTTTTTAGCATATATTCTCTTTCATCCTTGTCAACAAGCTCGATTTCTATAGCTACCAGGTCTATATGCGCAGGTATAATGTCTACATTAGGAGAGTTGGTTTCAAGTATAGCATCTTCTGGTGCCAGAGTGTGCTCTAAAATCTGATAAGTTCCTTTTTCAATAGACTCCACGTCCAGACCTAATCCTGAAGTAGCATTGGCCTGAGGATCAGCATCGATCAACAGTACTTTTTTTTCTAAAACGCCTAGCGCAGCGGCTAGATTAACAGAGGTTGTAGTTTTACCTACACCACCTTTTTGATTGGCAATTGCTATAATTTTACCCATAGGGGGAGATTTGGTTTAAGAAGGTAAAAATACAATTAATTATATATTATAAAAACCTAAAATATTAACATTGGTTAATAAAAAAAGACTTGTGTTGTCCAGTCTCTTCTTATTGATTTTTTTAAAGGTTTTATTCAGTCTCTGGTAAAAGAATACCTAAAATATAACCGCTATCAAGATGTATTTGGCCACTACTTGATCTTGTCGGAAGACTGTTTACTCTTTCTGCTTATTTTTGAGCATAGAAACGGTATTCCGGAATGGTTAAAATTTTTAATTAAAGCTGAAAACCATACCCAATTGAAATATCGAAAATATTCAACGGATAGAATGCTCCTGAGTAATTGAAATAGTCACCAATTAGGCTATATCCAGTTCTAAAACTAAGAGTGTTTGTATTTGTTATTTGATATTCACAAGAGAAACCTAGTGTAAACCCGTGAGTAAAGTTTACTTTATCAGCTCCTTCAAAATCCTCATACAAAGAACTTTCATTGCCTTGATTATCAATGCGCAAATAAGCATTGTCGGAATTGAGCAAAGCTCTTCCTGTATATTTAGCAAAAACATTAATATCCATTTTTTTGCTAGGCTTTATTAACTTATGCAAAATGCCAAAATTAATTCCTAACATTTTTAAATCAACCTTTGTGGTTTTATAATTATTGATCAAAACTTCATGATTTCTGTAATAATCTCCTTCATTATTGCTATTGTAATACCCTAACTCTGTTATAAGTGAAAGATTAGAATTGAACATAGTAGGAGTCATACGATATTCAATTTCAAAATTTGGATTTATGCTATTATTAAATTTTTGAGCGAAAGCTTTATTACCTTTGGGTTTTATATTAGTGTTTTGTACACCCAATCGGACAAATAGCTGGTGTTTATCTTTTCTATTTACTTTTTCAGAAATAAAAATTCTTTCATCTGAGCTTTCAAAGCAAGTATTATATTTTTTAAAAAATTTTTGACAGACTACTTATAGTTAATTGGGTTTTAACAATTAAAGATTTTGCTTCGGGACAATCGTTGAAATCAATACTAAGGATACCGATATATTTTTTGAGAACGAATTTTTTTGTTGAATTTTTGGTAGCAACTTTAGTCAATTCTTTTAACCCTGATTTTTCTGATTTTAAAAAAAATCTGTACCCTGTGTTTCTGTCTTTTAATAGTAATAAATTAGATTTTCCTTTTACCAGTAATTCAACAAATTGTTCTTTGCCATCAATTGATTCGGCGTGCACTCCTCTATTTAAATTGTTGAAAGAGTATTGTGCAATTTGATTAGAGGTTAATTTTATTTCGTTTTCATTAATGGTTTCTTTAAACATAATAAAAAAGGGATTTACCTCATCAGAGTAAAGTGCAAATCCATTTCTTCTTGTACCATCTCTCATTAAAACCTGAACCGCATTGTAGTCTTGAGAAAATATTTCAGAGGAAACGGTTAGCATTAGTAATAAAGTGGTAAGAAAAATTTTATTCATAGTAGGTAAATTGATGTTTCTTATAAGTAGTATCTTTTTCAATTAAATGTTACCTAGTTTTAAGATATTTTAGATTTAACAATATTTTGTTAGGAAATATTTTAAAAACTAATGTTATATCCGATTTTTATAAAATAAGTATCACTGGGGTAGCTATCGGCTAAATTAACTAAGAAATCCCCTGTTCTTTCTAATCCTATTTGTAGAAGAAAAGCTTGGTTTTTTCTAAAAGAGTATGAAATTCCACCTCCTAAACCAATTCCTGAAGTAGATTTTTCTACAATTGTAACACCATCTCGCCCATATAGAAAACTTTCTTCCCCGTTTTCATCAATTCTTAAATACGCTTCATCTGAATTAAGAAGTCTGCTATTAATATAGTAAAGTTTTAAAAAAGGATTAAGCTTGCTAGAATTTTGATTAATGAAATATACAAACCCCATATTAATATTTAGGTTGGATGTACTTATATGTACTTTCTCATAATTTCTGAACTCTCCAATCGGTCGCATATATGAAGCCTCAGAGTCAATTTCATATAGGTTAAAACCAAATGTCAAACCCAAATGAGAACCAAAGAGAGTTGGCAAATAGGTATAGTCTAGACCAAATATTGGTTTTGAAGAATTGCTGAAATCTTCACCTCGTTTTGTTTCTCCCTTAGCTATAATTGTTGATGTGCCATATCCTAAATTAAAGGTTATGTTATGAATAGCTTTTCTAGTCAACCGCTCAGATATTAAATCCGTTGTGCCTACACAATTATTATAATCTTCAAAAGTTTTTGCCAGACTTCTAAGCTGTAGCTTAGTAATTTCAATTTTCCTTCCGATATCTGGACAATCATTAAAGTCCAGATTAAGAATTCCTACATACTCTTTTAAAGTGAAAACTGAAGAACCATTACTTTTTTGAGTTTCCTTTAGTTCTTTTAAACCTGATTTTTCTGATTTTAAGAAATACCTTTTTTTTCCCTCTCTAGAAGTTAAAAATAAAAGATTTGATTTTCCCCTAATAATGACTTCTAAAAAGTATATTCTATCATCAATCTTTTCAGATACCACTTGTCTGTTGATAGTTTCAAAATTATAATATTCTATTTGATTTGCTGTAAATGATGTTTCTTTATCATTAATATTGCTTTTAAAGTTTATTGTTTCTGAATCAATATTATCCTTGTTCTGGATAAATCCAGTTTTTGTAGACCCATCTTTTAAATATAATTTACCACTTAAATAGCCTTGGGCAAAAGAGGTTTGTACTGCTGTAAATAAAATGGCTCCAAGAATGTAGCGTTTCATTGAGTTATTATTTTTCATTTCGTGTAAGTAATATTAATTATTATATAGTATCATGAACAATTAAATTGTTACCACGTTTTAACATTTTTTTTGTTATAAGTTCTTCTTTTAAAAATATAAAGCCACAATGATCGTGGCTTTATATAGTTGTACTTTTGCGTTTATTTATTTGCTCTTTTTAGCTCTGATCATCGCTTCTAATTGATCCCACATGCTTTCAGGGATAGCTTCCAAAAGGTTAAACTGACCAGCTCCTTTGATCCACTCTCCACCGTCTATAGTTATTACTTCACCATTAACGTATGCAGAGAAATCGGATACCAGGTATGCTGCAAGATTAGCTAACTCCTGGTGGTCACCAACTCTATTAAGCGGTACTTGCTTAGATAAGTCAAACTTGTCTTTTAAGTCTCCTGGTAATAATCTGTCCCATGCTCCTTTAGTAGGGAAAGGTCCAGGGGCTATAGCATTAAATCGCATCCCATATTTTGCCCATTCTACCGCAAGTGATCTTGTCATGGCAAGGACACCGGCTTTAGCACTGGCACTTGGTACGACATAAGCAGATCCTGTCCATGCATAGGTAGTTACTATATTTAAAACAACAGTGTTTTGGTATTTAGTGTCTATCCAATGCTTACCAAATGCCAATGTACAGTTTTTAGTTCCTTTAAGAACAATATCTATGATAGTGTCAAAAGCATTTGCAGATAAACGTTCCGTAGGAGAGATAAAGTTACCTGCAGCGTTATTAAGCAGGATATCAACTGTTCCAAACTCCTGGATTACCTGATCCCTCATAGCTTCTACCTGATCATAATGTCTTACATCGCATTGTAATGCCAGACAAGTACCTCCGGTTTCTTCCTCCAGTTCTTTAGCAGTGTTTTGAAGTTTTTCAAGATTACGCGATGTGATGGCAACCTTAGCTCCCAGTTCCAAAAAGTACTTGGTCATAGCTTTACCAAGACCACTTCCTCCACCGGTTACAACAATGTTTTTACCCTTTAGAGCCCCATCTCTAAGCATTTTGTCTGTATATTTCATAATTGCGATATATTATTAGTTAAGTTGGCGAAAGTTACTATTTAATTTCAAAAAAACTATGCATGCATAGTTTTTTACTCAAATGTTGAGATTAAAATATCCAAAATTGTGATAGCTGCATCACTGATTTTAGTGCCCGGACCAAAAATGGCTACAGCGCCGGCATCATATAAATAATCATAGTCATCAGGGGGAATAACTCCGCCCACAATGACCATTATATCTTCTCTTCCGAACTTTTTCAGTTCCTCAATAATTTGAGGTACTAGGGATTTATGTCCTCCAGCTAAGGATGAAACTCCTACAATATGAACGTCATTTTCTACAGCCTGTTTTGCAGCTTCTGATGGCGTTTGGAATAATGGGCCAATATCTACATCAAAACCAACATCTGCATAACTTGTCGCTACAACCTTAGCTCCTCTGTCGTGACCATCTTGCCCCATTTTGGCAATCATAATCCTTGGTCTCCGCCCTTCAAGTTCAGCGAACTTATTAGCAAGTTCTCTTGCCTTATTAAACGAAGGATCGTCTTTTATTTCTTTTGCATACACACCTGTAAATGATTTAATCTCTGCTTTGTACCTACCGAATTCTTTTTCAAGAGCTGTACTTATTTCTCCTAAAGTAGCTCTTAGGCGAGCTGCTTCCACAGCTAATTCTAACAGGTTTTCGTTTTCATTACCTGCAGCTTTATATAAATTTTCGAGGGCTTGCTTCACTTTTGCTTCATCTCTATTCGACTTAACTTTTTCAAGCCCTTTTATTTGTTGTTCCCTTACTGCATTATTATCAACTTTTAAAGTGCTTATAAGTTCTTCTTCTTCCAGTTTATGTTTGTTGACTCCTATAATTATATCTTGAACACTGTCAATTCTTGCTTGTTTTTTAGCAGCGGCTTCTTCAATGCGCATTTTAGGAATACCGGCTTCAATGGCTTTAGTCATCCCGCCAAGTTCTTCAACCTCCTCAATTAACTTCCAGGCCTTTTGAGCAATTTCATCGGTTAAGGATTCTACATAATAGCTACCTCCCCAAGGATCTACGGTTCTCGTAATATTAGTTTCTTCCTGTAAGAAAATTTGTGTGTTTCTAGCTATTCTGGCAGAAAAATCTGTTGGTAATGCAATAGCTTCGTCCAATGCATTGGTATGTAAACTTTGAGTGCCTCCAAAAGCTGCAGCACTTGCTTCAATACACGTTCTTGCCACATTATTAAAAGGGTCCTGAGCGGTTAAGCTCCAACCACTAGTCTGGCAGTGTGTTCTGAGCATTAGTGATTTAGGGTTTTTTGGACTAAACTCTTTCATAAGTTTTGCCCATAGCATTCTCCCTGCTCTCATTTTGGCAATTTCCATAAAGTGATTCATCCCTATCGCCCAGAAGAATGATAATCTTGGAGCGAAAGTATCGATATCCATTCCTGCCTCAATACCTTTGCGCACATATTCTAAACCATCAGCCAGCGTATATGCAAGCTCTATATCACAAGAAGCACCAGCCTCCTGCATATGATATCCGGAAATACTAATTGGATTAAAACGAGGCATATTTTTAGAACAATATCTAAATATATCGCTAATGATACGCATAGATGGAGTAGGAGGATAGATGTATGTGTTTCGTACCATAAACTCCTTCAAAATATCATTTTGAATGGTTCCTGAAAGTGCTTTCTTTTCTACGCCTTGTTCTTCTGCTGCAACAATGTAAAAGGCCATTATGGGAAGTACTGCCCCGTTCATAGTCATAGATACAGACATTTTGTCTAATGGAATTTCATTAAACAAAACTTTCATATCCTCTACGGAATCAATAGCAACCCCCGCCATTCCTACATCACCATAAACTCTTTCGTGATCACTGTCATACCCTCTATGAGTTGCAAGGTCGAAGGCAACAGATAAACCTTTTTGTCCGGCAGCAAGATTTCTCCTATAAAAAGCATTACTTTCTTCAGCTGTAGAAAAACCAGCATATTGTCTTATAGTCCAGGGTCTCTGAACATACATCGTAGAGTATGGACCTCTTAAATAAGGAGGTATACCTGCCGCAAAATTTAAATGCTTAACGCTTTCTGTGTCATCCGAAGAATACTGGGATTTGATCTTAATATCTTCAGCCGTATTATACTCTTTTGTAGATGTAATACCGGATGAAATAGTTCCGGTCAATTGAATGTTTTGAACGTCTTTTCTAGCCATTATTTTGGTCTTCCGAAATAGTTATTTTAAACAGACCATAAAAATACACTTTTATCAATGAATTTTATCCAAATAAAGGGCAGAATAGAGCTAAATTTTGGAAATGCTGTTATTATCAGCTAAAAGCCTTTTCTATAACCATTAATATAGAGTAGTATATATCAAAGGCTATAAATTTTTTGACTTCTGAAGTATTGAATTCTTTATCGGTTATATAAAATAAACGTTGAGCTATAAGAGATGTACTAACATTGGCATCCTCTTCTAACGTATTGATGATTTCTTTGAAGTCTTTACTTTCGTTTGTATTCTTAAGACATTGGATGACGCCACCCCTATAATTGAAGATTAAAATTTCTTCTTCATTTTTCTTAGCAACTGTAGTGGGAAAGGATTTCTTTTCAACGTGCTGATTTTCATATTCAGTTAATTTGATCCAAAGAGAATTCTTGTTATTAGCTTGCTTTTTAAACTCTCTCGTCAACTGAATGGACTTTGAAGAAGGGAGTTTTCTTAGATCGACAGATAATGTTGCAATTTCAGTTAAGAAGGTTCGATACGTTTTTATAGTGTCTTTTCCAAACTTGTAATATTCAAATATATCTTTTTCAAAGGAATGAAATGATCTTGTAAGAAGTCCTGACTCATCTACGGATAAACAATCAAACTGTCTCTGGGAAAAGACGTGGAATGATGATAATAAAAGTAGAGTCGCTATAGCTAAGTTTCTAAATCTAATCTGGGGCATTGATTGAGATATAGTTTTATTATTAAATATGTTAATTATTTCTAAAATTAAATCTAAGGTAATAATAAAGTTCTAATTATCAGCGTTTGTCATAACTTTTTTCTCGATAGGCTCTGACAATCGCCTAATTACAATGGGTTCTATGAGCGTTTTTCTCTTCTCTTTTACTAAGAAAAGCTCTTTTTGGACTTCTGGAATTATTTCTTCTTGATTTCTGTATTTGTTAACTCCCGTTAAAACGATATCCGAATTGTTGAATAACTCCTGTTCCTTTGTAGCACTCTCTTTTATTTTGCGCTGTATAGTTCCTTCTTTCAGTTGTGTTAAAAAGCCTCCTGCTTTTTCAATAGATTTGAATACATGCAAAGCTTCTTCAGCAATACTGTTTGTGATACTTTCTATATAATAGGATCCTGATGCAGGGTTATTTACCGTGTCAAAATAACTTTCGTCCTTAAGAATTAGAAGTTGATTTAATGCTATTCTGGTTCCGAATTCGTTTTCTAAATGATAAATTGTGTCATAAGGCTGATTAAAAACAGTATCTGCACCTCCTAATACTGTACTCATACATTCTGTAGTAGTTCTCAGCATATTAACATTATAATCCAGTATACTTTTGTTTCGTAAACCAGGGGAGGCCAGAATATGGCAATCGGCTTTAATGTTGTATTCATTTATTAAAGAATTCCAAAGTAATCTGAGGGCTTTAAGTTTAGCGATTTCGAAAAAATAATTTCCTCCTACAGAAACCTTGAATATTATTTTATTTAATGGAACACTTTCTTTATCATTTTCAAATCGATTCAGGTATTCATTTACGTGCGCTATACCATAAGCCAGTTGCTGTACAATATGAGCACCTGCATTTTGATAAAGGCTCATATCAACACTTAGAACGCTTTGTAAACTATCACATTCAGAAACAATTTTAGCCGATATTGAAAGATCTTCATTTAATGAATTATACCAGTTTCCTTGAGTTGCAAGATTACCGATGACATCTGTTAACAAATAAATGTTATAATGAGATGCTTTGGCTAAACTGTTTAGTTTTTTGCAAAAATCAAGAGATAAAAATGAGGTTTCTATATAAAAAGCAATATGATTCTCCATATTGTCAAATAACATGGAAATATTCTCCAGTTCTACTTTTACAATAAAATAAATGCTTTCTGCACCTTTTTTTATACCATCAATAGCTTTAGCGTTTCCTTCCTCAGCATTATCAACCTCGATTTTTAAACAATTATTCCATGAAGTTGGATTTTGATTATAAATATCAAGGTTTTCTACATCTTCACTATTATAGAATGGTTTAATGTCAATACCTTCTAAAGTCTTATAAATTAAAGCTTCATTATAATCAACTCCTTTAAGATCGTATTGAATTTTTTGTTTCCATTCTTTAGCAGATACGGATTCAAAATCTGTAAATAATGATTTTGTCATTTCTTTAGTCTTTAGGTATACTATCTTCGTATTCTATAATAAATATTTCCTCATTATCACGCTTCATGAAATACTCTTCTCTGGCAAATTTTTCTAACTCTCCACTGTCTTTTAGAACCTTAATATCTTTTTGATCTTTTATAATCTCTTTGATATAATATTCCTTATTGCTCTCTAACTCCTCAATTTCCTGATCTAATTCCTGATGTATTAACCATGAGTTTGTATCAAAAAATAACATCCATATAATAAATAGTAGAGTGATAAGAACATATCTGTTAAGTAAAATAGCAAATACCGGGATTAATGCCGGTTTGTTTTTTAGCTTATTGATGTAGTTCTTAATCTTCAATATCTTAATTATACATGAGTTATTATAGCGTAAATGTACAAAAGTTAATTCAAGCGATCTTTAACAATGGTCCTTACAATGTCAACAGCCACGTTGTTATAATTATTATTGGGGATAATAATGTCAGCAAATTCTTTTGTTGGATCTATGAACTGTTGATGCATAGGTTTGAGCGTATTTTGATATCTATATAACACTTCATCAATATCACGACCTCTTTCTGCTATATCCCTTTTTAATCGACGGATTAACCTTTCATCACTATCGGCATGCACGTAGATTTTAATATCAAACATTTCCCTTATAGCGGGGTTGGTTAGAATCAGGATACCTTCTACAATCACAACCTTTCTTGGTTTAGTGGTAATAGTATCTCCGGTACGATTGTGTTCAACAAAGGAATAAACGGGTTGTTCAATAGTTTCGCCATTTTTTAAAGCCTTTAGATGATCAATCAGTAGATCGAAATCTATAGACTTAGGATGGTCAAAATTTATTTTAACCCTGTCCTCATAGGGTAGATGACTCGTGTCTCTGTAATATGAATCTTGGGAGATTACACAGACTTCATCTACAGGAAGCTCGCTAATGATCTGATTAACTACTGTAGTTTTTCCGCAACCAGTTCCACCGGCAATACCAATAATTAACATTTGCTCAAATTTTCGGCAAATTTAGTTATAGTTTTTGAGTATTTCCTAATATAATTTATGAGGATTAAACGATCGATACTATTCTTTTCATCACGGATAATAGATGATTCCTGTACTAGAGTCAATCGTAGCTCCTGTCACTGATTTTAAACAATTCACTTCATTTCTGGATCGTAATACTCCCAGAAACGCAAATATGAGTGCTTCTTTGTAATCAATTATGATGTTATCAAGAATCTCCACCTTATGTTTATGACTAAGATCATTCTTAATACAATCGATTAAAAAAGTATTCTTAGCTCCGCCGCCGGTAATTAAAATTTTGGATGTTTCATTACGAGCATTCTCCAAAATTACTTTTGCAATTTGTCTACTAATATGCTTTACGGTCGTATACAATAAATTCTGAACAGAGTCATTGGAATTTTCCAGAATTGGAATAATCTTTTCTTCGAACCATTCATATCCCAAAGACTTAGGAGGTTGTTGCTCGTAAAAAGGTAAGCTATCCAATTTTGTTAGTATTTCTTGATTAACGTTTCCTGATCGTGCAATGGCTCCTTTATTATCATATGACGTATTGATTTTTTGGCACAAAAAGTTAAGTGCAATATTAGCAGGAGAAATATCAAAGGCTATTCTTTCATTATGACGTCTGAAGGATATATTACTAAAGCCTCCGAGATTGAGACAAAAGTCATAATCCTTAAACAAAAGCTCGTCTCCGATAGGAACTAATGGTGCGCCTTGTCCTTGTAAGGAGACATCCTTAGACCTGAAATCGCAAATGACCTGATATCCTGAACTATTGGCTAGATGTTGACCTGATCCTATCTGATAGGTTATTCCTTTTTCAGGTTGATGGAATATGGTATGCCCATGACTTGATATAAAGTCAATGTTAAGTTTGTGTGTTTTTATAAAATTTTTGCATTGTTGACCTAGCCAGGTTCCGTATTGATTGTGTATGGAAAGTAGCGCTACGCTGTCTACCAGTATAGCATTTTTGAGTCTATCTATCCATAGCTGGTCGTAACTAATGGTTGAGGCTTCCTTGATTTCATATTCCCAAATCCCATCTTTGCAAGTAAATTCGCAATATGCGATATCCAGACCGTCAAGGGATGTACCTGACATAAGGCCAATGATGTTGTATACTGTTTTAGTAGTCAATTTTATTGAATTAGTATTCTAAATATATCCTGACCGAGGTTGCTATCCAAAATAATTATCAAATTTTATCGATATAGTTAAGTTCAATACTATCAATATCTATTTCTGACAGCGCTTTGAGATGATAAAATTCTATGATATCAGTCTGAAGATAACCAGACAACTTTTCAACTTTATTTTGCTTAAACAGATCGTAAGAAGCTCCGGATGCTTCTTTCAGGAACTCTGCAATTAAAGGATCAGGATTAAGGATACTATTCAGGGTAGTGTAGTGCTCAAATTTACTTTTCATCCAGCGATGGCAGGCAAGTTTAGTTTTAGTATTCGTAACTTCATCTTTTAAAAGATCAATTCTTTCAGTGTTATCACTTATTTCATTTATTGCTCTATCATATAAAGTTTTTGCTTTGGTATATTCTTTCTCAAATTTAAAATCCAAACGCCGCATATCTTTTCTTAGTTCCTGAACTACCATATGTGTAGAGCTTTGATATATATCCAAAAACTCCTCATATTTATAGAGTTCATCCAAAAATACTATTGCCTCTTTCTTAAAATATCTAGGAATAGCTTGCTCACTGAGTTTTTTGAATTGCTTATTGACATAAACTTTATATTCAAGTGGAATATAGACAAATTTTGATTGATTTTTTAGGCTTCTAAGTTGATCCGTAATTTCTACCCGATTACCTTCGTAAGTTACTTTCTGATATCTAAAACTATAGATCATAGAACCCATTTCATCTCTTTGCTGTGCAAATGAAAAGAATGTACTGATGACAAATAAAAGTGAGATAAAGTATTTCAAAGTGATTTTAGAGATTAAAA
>NZVW01000013.1 GCA_002697475.1 Aquimarina sp.
AAAATCAAAATTTAAATTTAAGCAAGGACAACACTTAACCCTAAAAACTATACTAGATGGAGAAGATGTCAGAAGATCATATTCTCTATGTTCTAGCCCTGTAGAAGGTAAGTGGCAGGTAGCGGTTAAAAAAATTCCTGGAGGATTGTTTTCAAGTTATGCCAATACTAGTCTTAAGGCAGGAGATACTCTGGAGGTGATGATACCTTCGGGAAGATTTTATGTTGAAGTTGATCCTTCTAAAGCAAAAAACTATATTGTTTTTGCAGCAGGAAGCGGGATAACACCTATTCTCTCCATTATAAAAACGCATTTGGCTCTGGAGCCAAACAGCTCATTTAAGCTATTTTACTTGAATAGAACGGCTAAATCCATTATATTTAAGGAGGAGATTGAAGCCTTACGAAATAAATACTTTGGTCGATTTGAAATCTTTTATTTTTTGACAAAAGAGCAAAGAGATATTCCATTGCTCAATGGAAGATTTACTGCAGACAAAATTCAGGAGTTAACCTCAAAAGTCTTTAACGTTGATGAAGTTGACGAATGTTTTATTTGTGGTCCTCAGGAAATGATTTTTTTAATCAGAGATGAGTTAACCAAAGCAGGACTTTCAAAAGAGAAAATACATTACGAACTTTTCTTTTCAGGTACTTCAGAAGAAAACGCTGTAAAGGCAGCAGAAGCTGTTGAACATAAGTTTGAAGGTACAGAGGTTACTATAATAGACGGTGGAAAAGAATTCCATTTTGCAATGGATGATGACTACGATAATATATTGGACGGGGCCTTAGCTGCTGGTGCGGATCTTCCATTTGCCTGTAAAGGTGGGGTTTGTAGTACTTGTAAATGTAAGGTGGTAGAAGGCTCTGTGGAGATGAAGGTTAATTATGCTTTAGAAGAGGATGAGGTTAGTAAGGGATTGGTGTTATCCTGTCAGGCTGTTCCCACCTCAGAAAAAGTGGTTGTAGATTTTGATGTATAAAAAAGTTTATGTTATTCCAGCGAAGTCTGGAATCTAATTATAAGAAATGATAATGCTATGAGTGAGAAAGAAGTTAAAAATTTAGAAGAAATCTTTGAACAAAAGATTGCCAGAGATGAAAAGATAGAGCCTAAAGACTGGATGCCTGAGAAATACAGACAAACTCATATTCGTCAAATTTCTCAGCATGCACATTCAGAGATTGTAGGAATGTTACCTGAAGGAAACTGGATAACCAGAGCACCTTCATTAAGAAGAAAGGTAGCCTTATTGGCAAAAGTTCAGGATGAAGCAGGTCATGGGCTGTATTTATATAGTGCGTGCGAAACATTAGGAGTGTCCAGAGAGGAATTATATGACCAGTTACATTCCGGTAAGGCAAAATACTCAAGTATATTTAATTATCCAACCATAACCTGGGCGGACATAGGAGCTATAGGATGGCTGGTTGATGGAGCCGCGATTATTAATCAGGTACCATTGTGTAGTACTTCTTATGGGCCTTATGCCAGAGCTATGATTCGTGTATGTAAAGAGGAAAGCTTTCACCAACGTCAGGGATTTGAAATTATGATGACATTGGCAAACGGGACTCCTGAGCAAAAAGAAATGGCTCAGGATGCTTTAAATAGATGGTGGTGGCCATCCTTAATGATGCTTGGGCCTACTGATGCAGAATCCATACATACAGAGCAATCCATGAAATGGAAGCTGAAAAGAAAAACCAATGATGAACTGCGTCAGCAGTTTATAGATCAAACAGTACCTCAGGCAGATTTAATAGGGTTAACAATTCCTGATCCTGACCTTAAGTGGAATGAAGAAAGAGGAAGTTACGATTTTGGTGAAATTGATTGGGATGAATTCTGGCAGGTGGTTAAAGGCCATGGTCCTTGTAATAGGGAACGTATGAATGCCAGAGTTTCAGCTTGGGAAGAAGGCACCTGGGTGCGCGATGCAGCTATGGCATATGCTAAAAAGCAGGAAGATAAAAAATTGAAACAAGCAATC
This sequence comes from Aquimarina sp., assembly GCA_002697475.1. Taxonomy (GTDB): domain Bacteria; phylum Bacteroidota; class Bacteroidia; order Flavobacteriales; family Flavobacteriaceae; genus Aquimarina. The sequence continues at coordinate 1,997 of NZVW01000013.1, forward strand.
TAATATAGTAACAGATGAAGAATAACTGGCCACTTTGGGAAGTTTTTGTAAGAAGCAAGAATGGTTTGGAGCACAGACATTTTGGGAGTTTACACGCTGCAGATGCAGAAATGGCTTTAGAAAATGCTAGAGATGTATACACCCGCAGAAATGAAGGAGTAAGCATCTGGGTTGTAGAATCAAAACATATTACAGCTTCTAATCCTGATGATAATGGTGAATTTTTTGAACCGGCACAGGATAAAGTGTATAGACATCCTACTTTCTATGATTTACCGGACGAGGTAAAACATATGTAGATCTAAATCGAAATTGAACTTGAAAGCGAAATCTGAATAATATGAAGTTCGATTTAAGTGAAAGACTAGAAGATTTTGCAGCTCATATTATATTGATCTTTGATAAAAAACCAAATTCTTTCGCAGGGGAGTATTTGGCTAAACAATTGATAAGATCTGCTTGTTCTTCAGCTTTAAATTATGGAGAAGCTTTAGGAGCAGGTACTGATAGGGATAAGATTAATAAACTTAAGATTTGCTTGAAAGAACTTAGAGAATGTTTAAGGAATTTAAATATTCAAACTAAGGAGAAGATTATATCAGAAAATGACGTCAAAGATTTAAGATATGAAAATGATCAATTGATAAGAATAATTGTTACAAGAATAAAAAATATAGGTTAAAATTTGAATTCAAGAAGAAAAGTTAAAATTAAAATTTCGATTTCGGCTTCAACTTCGATTTCAACTTCAAAAGGATGAAAAACGATAATTTAATACAATATATATTTAGTATAGCAGATAACGCTTTAATACTTGGGCAAAGGCTTTCAGAGTTATGTGGTCACGGACCAAGTTTAGAGACTGATATCGCTATGACTAATATGGCTTTGGACTTGTTAGGGCAAACCAGAAGTTATTTTCAATACGCTGCTAAACTTACCGGAGAAGATAAGACAGAAGACGATCTTGCCTATTTGCGTACAGAAAGGCAATATAGAAATGTGTTATTGGTAGAACAGCCTAATGTACATTTTGGATACATTATAACAAGACAGTTTCTATTTGATGCTTTTCATTTGCTTCTTTTGCAAAAACTCCAAAATAGCACCGATGAAACGTTAAGTGCTATTGCTAAAAAAAGTATAAAGGAGGTTAGTTATCATTTCAGATTTTCGTCAGACTGGATGAAAAGATTAGGAGATGGAACCGAAGAAAGTCATGCTAAAGTTCAGGAGGCGGTTAATAATCTCTGGACATACACTGACGAGCTTTTCCATAATCTGGATAGCGATAATGAAATCATTACACAGGGTGTTGGGGTTGATTTATCTGAATTGAAAGATTCGTATTATGAAAAAGTGAAAGAGGTACTTACTGATGCTACCTTAGTGATCCCTGAAACCAAATATTTTCAAAAGGGTGGTAAAAAGGGAATTCATACTGAGCATATGGGTTACCTGTTAGCAGATTTACAATACATGCAACGAACCTACCCTAATATGAAATGGTAAAATTCCTGTGTAGACCAGAATCTCAACTTTAACAATGACTATAAAACTAAAGCAACATATTGACCCATCATTAACTCCAGTTCTGGAAGAAGTATACGATCCGGAAATTCCGGTACTTTCGTTAATGGATATGGGTGTGGTACGTTATGCTCAGATTATTGGTGATAAAGTACATATTAAAATTACCCCTACGTATAGCGGTTGTCCAGCGATGGATGTCATGGCAGAGGATATTGTAAAAGCTTTTGCGGAAAAAAATATGGATGCTGAGGTAGAATTAGTATTATCTCCTGCCTGGACTACAGATTGGATTACAGAAAGAGGTAAAAAGGCTCTGGAAAAGTATGGTATAGCTGCACCATTAGAAGAAAAACTGGATAAAGCTGCACTCCTGGGGAATGAAAAAATAGTCAGGTGTACCCATTGTGGTTCTACAAATACAAAAATGATTAGTCAATTTGGTTCTACTGCTTGTAAAGCACTATTTCAATGTGATGATTGTCAGGAACCTTTTGACTATTTTAAATGTTTAAAATAATTAATTATATATAATGGCTTCCATAGAAGTACTAATAGAAAATAACATAGCGAACATAACACTGAACCGACCCGAAAGCTTCAATAGTTTTAACAGGGAGATGGCTCTTCTTTTACAAGAGGAGCTGGATAATTGTAATAGCAATGATGAGGTCAGGGCAATTGTAATAACCGGAAGTGGTAAAGCTTTCTGTGCGGGTCAGGATTTAAGAGAGGTTACTTCTCCAGAGTTAAACCCGGGGTTTAGAAAAATTCTTGAAGAGCATTACAACCCTATTGTTGAAAGGTTACGATCTATAGAAAAGCCAATCATTGCAGCTGTTAATGGTGTTGCTGCAGGAGCAGGAGCTAATATTGCCTTAGCTTGCGATATTGTCTTAGCATCTGATCAAGCCAGTTTCATTCAGGCTTTTAGTAAAATAGGACTAATCCCTGATAGTGCTGGTACATTTTTCTTACCAAGATTGATTGGTTTTCAAAAAGCTTCTGCATTAATGATGCTTGGAGATAAAGTAAGCGCTGAAGAAGCTGAGTCCTTAGGCATGATATATAAGGTTTTTAGTGCAGATACTTTTGAAGAAGAGGTCAGCAAATTAGCTGCTACTGTATCTAAAATGCCTACTAAAGCTTTAGGATTAACTAAAAGACTGTTAAACGAATCTTTGACAAATAACCTAAAACAGCAGTTGAGTTTAGAATCTGATCTACAGATTGAGTCTGCGGAGAGTGAAGATTACGCTGAAGGAGTAAATGCTTTTATTGAAAAAAGAAAACCGGAGTTTAAAGGGAAGTAAATTAAAAATACAAAACAGATAAATGTAAAATATTAAATGTAAAAGTAAAGGCTATTAAGGCCAACTTTTACATTTTACATTTTAACTTTACAATTTATGATTAATAAAGTAGGAGTTATTGGTTCTGGTACAATGGGTAGCGGTATTGCGCAGGTTGCTGCTACGGCCGGTAATACAGTTAAAGTTTTCGACACCCAAAAGGGAGCTCTGGAAAAAAGTGAAAAAGCTTTAGAAAAAATATTAACCAGACTTGTAGAAAAAGGAAGGATATCTGAAACAGAAAAAGAAGACATTCAGAATAGAATCCAATATGTTAATACATTAAAAGACCTTGAAGACACCGATCTGGTAATTGAAGCGATTATAGAAGATTTGTCAATTAAGAAAAAGGTTTTTTCAGAGTTGGAAAGCCACGTTTCAGATGATACTATTATTGCCTCTAATACTTCTTCTTTATCCATAGCTTCGATAGCTTCAGCATTAAAAAGGCCAGAACGATGTATAGGAATTCACTTCTTTAATCCGGCTCCGCTTATGAAATTGGTAGAAGTGATACCCGCGGTACAAACATCTGATGTGGTTACTCAGAGAACTGTCGCTACAATCAAAAACTGGAAAAAAGTAGTGGCCCTAGCTAAAGATACGCCGGGCTTTATAGTCAATAGAGTGGCCAGACCATTTTATGGAGAGTCACTTCGTATTTATGAAGAAGGAATAGCGGATATCAAAACTATCGATGAAAGTCTGAAAACTCTAGGAGGTTTCAGAATGGGACCTTTTGAACTTATGGATTTCATAGGTAATGATATTAATTATACGGTAACAGAAACTGTTTTTGAGGCGTTTTATTTTGATCCAAGATATAAGCCTTCTTTCACGCAGAAAAGACTTTCAGAGGCAGGGTATTTAGGTAGAAAAACGGGTAAAGGATACTATAACTATGATGAAAGTGGAGCTAAGACTTCGCTAAATATAGCGTCTGGACAAACCTATGGATATGCAGAGAAGAAAGATAATCTAAGTCAATATATAGTAGACAGAGTACTGGCTATGTTAATCAATGAAGCTGCGGATGCACTGTTCTGGAACATTGCTTCGGCTGAAGATATTGATAATGCTATGACCAAAGGGGTAAATTATCCAAAGGGTCTCTTAGCCTGGGCAGATGAGAAGGGAATAGATTGGTGCGTAAATGCACTTGATAGCTTATATGAGGAGTATAAAGAAGATCGGTATAGATGTAGCCCTCTACTCAGAAAAATGCTAAAGAATGACAAAGTGTTTTTTACACCCGATACTGTAACTAATAACTAAGCGGAATGATAAACCCTGGAGATATTCCTTACAAAATGCTATCCAAAGATCCTTTTAGTACCTGGTTAGGTATTGAGGTATTGAGTGTTGAACTTGGAAGGTGTAAAGTAGGCATGACAATCCGTAAAGAAATGCTGAATAGTATGGGCAAGGCACACGGCGGAATTTCGTACAGCCTGGCAGACACAGCTTTTGGTTTTTCTGCTAATACTCACGGAAAATACGCTGTTTCAATAGAAACCTCAATCAATCATATTGAGGCATTAGAGGAAGGGGATTATATAACTGCAGAAGCTGTTACTGATATCAGTAAAACTAAAGTGGGATTTAATATTATAGAAGTAAAGCGAGGAGATCAAATTGTAGCTCTTTTTAAAGGCGTGGTGTACAGGACATCAAAAGATTGGGAGTAAAATAAATAACACACAAAATCATGAGAATTTTAGTAACGATTTTAATTTTAACAGCTTTTTCCTGTAAGGAGAATAAAGAATCGGAAATAGAGGTTTTAGATGGCACTGAAAAAATAGTAAGTACTCCTGAAGAGAATGAAACTCAAACGGATGCGGCCAAGGTATTAGAAGATGTATTCAGCGATAAAATTAGTATGGAAGTTGATGAAACTGTTTTCGTTATTGACAATGGAACTAATAGAGCAAATGAGGATATGTCAGCAGGAATAATGAAGATGCTTGCTCCACAACCTTACCCGGTATTTAAAGAAAGAATGATGCAACAACCAGAAAATCGTAATGGTGTTAAGTCCCTGAGCCTTGAAGAAATTAATTTAGAAGGTAAAAAAGTATTATATCAACGGTCCACGACTGTTGATGATGCAGGAGATGAAATGATGATGGTTATGCACGCTTTTTCTGCTGGAGAACAGAACACAATTATGATTTCTTCCTATTACCCTAAAGCTGAAGAAAACAAATATTTACCATTAATTGAAAAATCAGTTCTTTCAGCGAGATTAAGAGAGTAGCGGTTAAAATCAAGAATATCGAATAATGAATAATTAAGATTGAAGTTTTAATATGACGGAAAAGAAGTATAATTACGATTTAGAAGATAGGTTGATTCAATTTGCCGTTGACATTATTATTGTATGTGGTAAGTTAGAAGGTAATTATGCTTCACTGCATTTGTCGAAACAATTAATTAGGTCCACAACTTCAGCTGCATTGAATTATGGAGAAGCTCAAAGTGCTGAATCATCCAGAGATTTTCTTCATAAAATGAAACTTTGCTTGAAAGAATTAAGAGAATCATTAGTCAACTTAAAAATACAAAAAGGAGCTGTACTTATAGGTGACACAGCTAAGCTTAATAGACTTTTGGAAGAAAACAACCAATTAATCGTAATTTTTGTTGCTAGTATAAAAACTTCAAAAAATAAAAATAATTTGTAAATGGATATTAGAAACACTTCAATATTCGGTATTCTAGTATTCAATATTCAACATTAATAATGAAACAAGCATATATAATAGACGGAATCCGAACACCAATAGGAAGTTACCAAGGCACATTATCAGCAGTCAGAACAGATGATTTAGCTGCATTGGTAATTGAAAAATTAGTAGCTAAAAATCCAAATATCCCAAAAGAAGCATATGAAGATGTAATTCTGGGGTGTGCTAATCAGGCGGGAGAGGATAATCGCAATGTAGCCAGAATGGCCTCTCTATTAGCAGGACTACCTTATACTGTTCCTGGTGAAACAGTGAATAGGCTTTGTAGTTCAGGCCTCTCAGCAATAATTCACGCAAATAGAGCAATTAAGGCGGGCGATGGAGATCTTTTTATCTCAGGAGGTGTAGAAAATATGACCAGAGGGCCTTACGTTATTGCTAAACCTTCTTCGGCTTTTGGAACTGATGCTAAGATGTATGACTCGAGTTTTGGATGGAGGTTTGTCAATCAGAAAATGCACGATCTATACGGTACGGATGGTATGGGTAATACAGCTGAGAATCTGGTAGAAAAATACAATATTTCCAGAGAGGATCAGGATGCATTTGCCTATTGGAGCCAGATGAAAGCGACAAAAGCACAGGATTCAGGAAGGTTGGCTAAAGAAATCGTAACTGTAGAAATCCCTCAAAGAAAAAAGGACCCAATACTTTTTGCGAATGATGAGTTTATCAAACCTGGTACTACAAAGGAAATTCTAGCTAAATTAAGACCTGCTTTTAAAAAGGATGGAAGTGTAACTGCAGGAAACTCATCAGGTTTAAATGATGGTGCAGCTGCAACTATTATCGCTTCTGAAGATGCCGTTAAGAAATATAACCTTAAGCCTATAGCAAGAATTGTTAGTTCAGCAGTAGTGGGTGTGGAGCCAAGAATAATGGGTATTGGGCCGGTTGAAGCGTCAAACAAAGCTTTGGAAAAGGCAGGAATCACAATGAGTGATATAGATGTCATAGAATTAAATGAAGCTTTTGCTTCACAGGCTTTAGCTTGTATCAGAGCTTGGGGTTTAAATGATAATGACCCTAGAATTAATCCTAACGGAGGTTCCATAGCAATTGGACATCCTCTGGGTGTAACGGGTACCAGAATAGCATATTCGGCAGCATTAGAGTTACAAGAGCAAAATAAGCGATATGCCTTGATCACTATGTGTGTTGGTGTAGGACAAGGATATGCTTGTGTTATTGAAAATGTTAGTAAGTAGGTGAGTTTTTGAGAGTTTGGCAAGTAGTATTGCTCAGTTTGGCTTATGAAGCTATAATTCTTAAAACTATTTTTTTTGTATGTCATCCTGGGGTTGTCGAAGGACTGGGTAATGCAAAAAAGAAAGGATAGACAAAATAAAACAAAATGAAAACATTACAGAGCTATATCAACGGTAAATGGGCAGAAGGTTCAGGAGATGGAATCCTTATGCACGATGCCGTTACCGGAGAGGTCATAGGTAAATCCACTACGGATGGGCTTGATATTCCTGAAGTTTTACAATACGGTAGAACGAAAGGAGGAGAAGTACTTCGCAAAATGACATTTCAGGAAAGGGGTAATATGCTTAAAAAACTGGCATTATACCTTACAAAAAGGAAAGAAGATTTTTATGAATTAAGCTATCGTACCGGTGCTACAAGAATTGATAGCTGGATTGATATTGAGGGAGGTTTTGGTAATTTATTTGCTAATGCATCTTTGCGTAAACTATTTCCTAATCAACCCTATGATGTAGAAGGAGATCCTATAGATTTATCCAGAGGAGGAAGATTTATGGCGCATCATATTCTAGTACCTAAACGCGGAGTTGCTGTTCATATTAATGCATTTAACTTTCCGATCTGGGGTATGTTAGAAAAATGTGCGGTAAATTGGATGGCGGGCGTGCCGGCAGTGGTATTACCGGCACCTCAAACAGCATACCTAACAGAGGCTGTGGTCAGGGTAATTGTGGATTCAGGGATACTACCCGAAGGATCACTACAATTACTGAGCGGTATGACTAAGAATATTCTGGATACTGTAGAATCTCAGGATGTAGTTACATTTACAGGATCTGCACATACAGGTAGAATTCTAAAGGCACATCCTAGATTGATAGAGGAATCAGTGCCGTTCACTATGGAGGCTGACTCTTTAAATGCTTCTGTATTAGGAGAAGACGCTGTTTCGGGTACTCCAGAGTTTGATCAGTTTATCAAAGAGGTTCGTAATGAAATGACCGTTAAATCCGGTCAGAAGTGTACTGCGATTAGAAGAATAATTGTGCCTTCGGGATTAGTAGAAGATGTTCAGATCGCTTTAGGAAAACAATTAGATAAAGTGACTATAGGAGATCCTCGATTAAAAGAGGTGCGTATGGGAGCTTTAGCCAGTAAAAAGCAAGTGGAGAGTTTTAGAAATAATGTTTCCGAAATTGCTAAAACGGCTCAGATTGTTTATGGTAGTTTGGATAAGATAGAAACCATAGGGGCAGATGCTTCAAAAGGAGCTTTTGTAAGCCCTATTTTAATGAGAGAAGATAATCCTTTACAAAATAATAGTGTTCATACTATAGAAGCTTTTGGTCCTGTTTCTACAATCATGCCTTACAATTCCTTAGAGGAAGCTATAGAACTAACGCACAGGGGGAAAGGATCGCTCGTTTCTTCAATATTTACATACAATGATGCTATAGCTAAAGAATTTGTGGTAGGAGCTGCGTCACATCACGGTCGTATTTTGGTAGGGAATCGAGAAAATGCTCGTCAGAGCACAGGTCACGGTTCTCCATTACCGATGCTTACACACGGTGGTCCGGGAAGAGCCGGAGGTGGTGAAGAAATGGGAGGAAAACGTGGTATTAAACATTATATGCAGCGTTGTGCTGTTCAGGGAACTCCAACAACTTTAACTGAAGTGACAGGGATTTACCAGGCGAATTCCAACTATAAAGAAGCAGAGAAACATCCATTTGCATACCACTGGGAGGATATAGAACCAGGTATGTCTATAAAAACGCATAAGCGTACTGTAACAGATACAGATATCATCAATTTTGCCAATCTTACGTGGGATCATTTCTACGCACATACAGACATTACATCGCTTGATGGTAGTATTTTTGAAAAGCGTACAGCCCACGGTTATTTTATTCTGGCAGCTGCAGCAGGTCTTTTTGTATATCCTAATAAAGGACCAGTAGCAGCGAATTATGGATTAGAAGAGTGTAGATTCTTAAGACCAATTTATCATAACGATACGGTTTATGTTAGATTAACCTGCAAGCAGAAGATAGACAGGGATCATAGAGGAAAAGAATTACCAAGCGGAATTGTCAAATGGTTTGTTGAGGTTTTTGATCAGGAAGATGAATTGGCTGCAATAGCAACAATCTTAACCATGGTACAGAAAAAATCACCATTTGTGCAAATAGACAAATCTAATATCACTACATATTTGTCCAAGTTAAAAGAAGATGCTAAACCTAAATGGGGTATAATGACTGCTCAGCATATGGTTGAACATCTGGAGAACACAGTACGAATAGGTGCGGGAGAAATTCAGGATTTTGACATTGCCACTCCTGAGGAGCATCTAGAAAAAGTTCAGGAGATGGTCTATAATCATAAACCAATGCCTAGAGGACATAAGCATCCTTTAATGAAGCAAGGTGAGCTTGAAAAACTGATTCACCCTGATTTGGATACGGCAAAAGCAAAATTAATTGAGGCTCTGGATAATTTAGATGCTTATTTCAAAGAAAACCCTGATACGAAAACAAAAAATGCCGTATTTGGAGAACTGAATAAATTTGAATGGGATTTATTGAATGTAAAACATTTAAATCATCACTTTGAACAATTTAATTTATTGGATTAAATTGTTCAAAATTCCCACGGAGGTGGGAATCTAAAAAGTATTTGTTCTTTTGCTATGATAGTATGGAGCGTTTACATAATAACAAATAAACCTGAGGGAGTGCTTTATATTGGAGTAACAAAGGACTTAAAAAGACGTGTTTATCAACATAAAAACAAAGTACATCCAAACACTTTTTCTGCAAGATATAATCTGGATAAATTGATTTATTTTGAAGAATTTGAAGATAGACAAAAAGCTCATCAGAGAGAAAGAAGAATGAAAAAATGGAATAGGGATTGGAAGATTAAGTTGATAGAGGAAAAGAATCCAAATTGGGAAGATTTATATATTGAATTAAAGAATACAAATTAAAAAGTTTCCCGCCTTCGCGGGAATAAAATATGACACAACCATACGTTAACATAACAACTGAAAATGGAGTAGGAACCATAGAGTTTTTTCACCCTGCTCACAACTCTTTGCCTGGAGATATATTAGCTAAATTGGCCCAAACGATTGCCGAAGCTGGGAAAGATGATGCTATCAAAGTACTAATTTTAAAAAGTGGAGGAGCAAGAACTTTTTGTGCAGGAGCTAGTTTTAAAGAATTGATCAATATTAATGATGCAGAAACCGGAAAAGTATTTTTCTCTGGTTTTGCTAATGTGATCAATGCCATGCGCAAGTGTCCTAAATTTATTATAGGAAGAGTACAAGGCAAGACTGTAGGAGGAGGAGTAGGTGTAGCATCCGCAACCGATTATTGTATGGCGACTAAGTTTGCAGCTATAAAATTAAGCGAGCTTAATGTTGGGATAGGCCCTTTTGTGGTAGGACCTGCGGTAGAACGAAAAATAGGACTTTCAGCCATGTCACAGATTGCTATCGACGCTAATTCTTTTTATGAAGCAGACTGGGCAAGAGAAAAAGGATTATATACCAAAGTTTTTGAGGATACTGAAACTCTGGATCAGGAGGTAAAGGCATTTGCTGAAAATCTTTGTAATTATAATCCTGAAGCAATGGCCGAGATGAAAAAAGCATTCTGGACAGGTACAGAGAACTGGGATGCCTTATTAGCAGAAAGAGCTGTTATTAGTGGTCGATTAGTACTTAGTGAGTTTACTAAAGAAACGTTGAAGAGGTTTAGATAAATTCCTGCGAAGGCAGGAATCTCTACGTTCTACTTAACATTTTTTAGGGAATGTAAACGTTTATTAAGGAAAACAATAAGTTCTAAAAAATTAGAAAAATGAAAAGTTGGTACGTATATATTATGGCAAATAAATCCAATACTGTTATTTACATAGGATGTACCGATGATATTGAGGCCAGAGTTTTAGAACATAAGCATAAAGTTTATAAAAACTCATTTACTGCTAAGTATTATTGTAATAAGCTAGTTTATTTTGAAGAGTTTCATAATGGTTTGGAAGCTTCTAAAAGAGAAAAGCAGATGAAGAAATGGAAGAGAGCTTGGAAAAATGACTTAATTGAAGATATGAATCCATCTTGGATGGATATATCATTAAATTGGTCTTATAATATTAATACAGTTTATAAAACAAAAAGATTCCTGCCTACGCAGGAATAGAAATATGATTTATTCATTCAAAGGATACATACCTGTAGTTCATAAAACCAGCTTCGTGCATCCGTTGGCAGCGGTTACGGGCAACGTAATTATTGGTAAACATTGTTATATCGGTCCTGGTGCGGCAATTAGAGGAGATTGGGGAGAGATTGTTTTAGAAGATGGAGTAAACGTACAGGAAAATTGTACAGTACATATGTTTCCAGGTAAGTCAATTGTCTTAAAGGAAAGTGCTCACGTAGGCCATGGAGCTGTTATTCACGGCGCTAATTTGGGACGTAATTGTCTGATCGGTATGAATAGTGTGATTATGGATGATGCAGAAATTGGAGATGAATGTATCGTAGGCGCTATGTCCTTTGTAAAAGCGAACTCCATTTTTGAAGCAAGAAGTCTTATTGTTGGTAATCCGGCAAAGGTAATTAAACACGTTACAGAGGAAATGATTGCCTGGAAAACGAAAGGAACTAAATTGTACCAACAATTACCAGCTGATTGTTTCGAGTCATTAGAAGAGGTAGAGCCGCTTAGAGAAGTACCTGATTTTAGACCAGAGCAGGAGGCATTTTATAAAACATTAAATGAATTTAAAAGTAAAGATTGATTATGAAGAGGATAGAAGTAATTACTAAAGAGCTTCAGCCCATACGAGAAAAATTACTCAGCCATAAGCTGTATAACCAGATAAGTACTGTTCAGGATGTTCAGGTTTTTATGGAACATCACGTCTATGCAGTTTGGGATTTTATGTCTTTATTAAAAAGCTTACAAATTCAGTTAACAACAGTAAATGTGCCTTGGGTTCCCGCTGAGGATACTAAGGTGAGTAGGTTTATTAATGAGATAGTATTAGGCGAAGAAAGCGATGTAAATGAAGTCGGAGAGCCTATGAGTCATTACGAGATGTATATAGAAGCCATGAATGAAGTAGGGGCTAAAACTTTTCTTATTGAAGATCTTGTAAATGAAATTCGTAAAGGTGATTCAATTGAGGAGGGTTTACACAAACTACAAATTGTAGAGGAGGTAAAAGATTTTGTAAGATTTACTTTTGAGGTGATTGCGTTAAAGAAGCCACATGTTACTGCTGCTGTATTTACCTTTGGCAGGGAGGATTTAATTCCGGATTTGTTTTTAGGAATCGTAAAGAATCTTGAAAAAAACAGCGATACCTCTTTAAAGAAGCTGATCTACTATTTGGAGCGTCATATAGAACTTGACGGAGATGAACACGGACCTCTAAGTTTAAAGATGGTAGAAGGTTTGTGTGATGAAGATCAGAAGTGGGATGAAGCATTACATTATAGCCTTTTAGCTCTGCAAAAGCGAATACGTCTATGGGACACAATTAGTAATGCATTAGTACAAAAAGATACGATTTTATCGTAAATTATAAGTATTACAAACTAACAAACATTAGTTTGTTAATGTAGATAAATTTAATTATGAAGGTTGGTTTTGCAATTCTTAAAAACATAAGTAATACATGTCAAAAGTAGAGTTGAAAATGCCCAGAATGGGCGAAAGTATTTCTGAAGCTACAGTTCTTAACTGGTTGAAGAATGTGGGTGATCCGGTAGAGCAGGATGAAACAGTTTTAGAAGTTGCTACGGATAAGGTGGATTCTGAAGTTCCTTCTCCATGTGATGGAGTTATTGCTGAAATTTTGGTTGAACCTAATACCGTAGTGAATATTGGAGATGTTATTGCTATTATAGAAGCCAATGGCGAGGTAAAATCCCAGAAAACCAAACAAGGTGTGGAAACTTCTTCAAAACCTGAAACGAAAAAAGTCGACACATCAGATAAACTTGAAACAAAAAATTATAAGTCCTCAGATTTTAAAGCTTTAAGTTCCGGTGAAAATGATGGTTTCCTTTCTCCATTGATCATTAATATGGCTAAGAAAGAAAACCTTAGTATTGAAGAGGTTTTAAGTATTAATGGTAGCGGGGAAGGAGGTAGAATCAGAAAAAGTGACGTTGTTCGTTACCTAAAAAACAGGCAATATCCTTTACCTAGTCGACCAGTACAACAAACTCCAATTGCGAAATCGAGTTATAAAGCACCACCAATTTCATTTACAGAAGGAAAAGATCGTATTGTAGAAATGGATCGTATGCGCAAGATGATCGCGGATCATATGGTCTATTCCAAACATACTTCTCCACACGTAACGAGCTATATTGAAGTTGATGTAACTAATCTGGTGGAATGGCGAAGTAAGGTTAAAAATGAATTTTACGAAAAGTATAATGAGAAACTGACATTTACGCCAATATTCGTGGAAGCTGTGGCAAAAGCAATACAGGAGTATCCAATGATTAATGTTTCTGTGGATGATAATAAGATAGTCGTTCATAAAGATATCAATATTGGGATGGCTACAGCATTGCCAAGTGGTAATCTTATTGTACCTGTAGTTAGAAATGCAGATGAAAAGAATTTATTAGGACTGGCTAAAAATGTAAATCATTTAGCAGAAAATGCACGAAATAATTCATTGAAACCTGATGAAATAGGAGGAAGTACATTTACAATTTCTAATGTAGGGACTTTTGGTAGTTTGATGGGTACACCAATTATAAATCAACCGGAAGTGGCCATATTAGCTTTAGGAATTATTAAAAAGAGACCAGAAGTAATTACAACAGAAAAAGGTGATGAAATAGCTATAAGAAGTATGATGTATTTATCATTGTCCTTTGATCATAGAGTGGTAGACGGATTCTTAGGAGGATCTTTTTTGAGAAAAGTAGGCGACGAGTTGGAAGCCTTTGATAGTAATAGAGAGATATAAAAAAGTTATGTTGATGCGCAAGGGATAGAAGCGACATCCTTTTTTATGTCAGTTCGAGTATCTGGAATTAAGTTCCAGATGTATCGAAAACAAGTAAAAAAGATATAGCGGATAGCCCGGTCCCGCAATTAACGGGAATGCGCCATAAATAGAAATAATTATGCGAGCGATTACAATTACAAAGACAAATAAGTCAGGTTTAGATCAGATCGATTTTGATAATATACCTTTAGGTAAAGCTTTTACGGATCATATGTTTATTTGTGATTATGAAAATGGTGAATGGGTAAACCCCAGAATTGAACCGTTAGCTATGATCCCTACGCATCCGGCGGCAATGGCATTACATTATGGTCAGGCTATTTTTGAAGGTATGAAAGCAACTGTAGGAAAAGATAATACGCCTTTGCTTTTTCGTCCTGAACAAAATGCTAAACGGTTTAATCATAGTGCCCGCAGAATGGGGATGCCAGATGTTCCGGAAGAATTGTTCGTAGAATCGGTGAAGCAACTCGTTGCTTTGGAGCACAACTGGATTCCTCCACAAGAGGGTAGTGCTTTATATTTGAGACCATTTATGTATGCTGATGAACCTTTTATCGGGATGCGTGCTGCGACCAGTTATAAGTTTATAGTAATCTGCTCACCTGCTGGGCCATTTTTTTCTAAAAAGATTAAACTGTTTGCTGAAACTGAATATATCAGAGCAGCGAATGGAGGTACCGGAGAGGCAAAAGCTGCGGGTAATTATGCAGCGGCAATTTTACCTACAGAAAAAGCTAAAGCTAAAGGGTATGATCAGGTGTTATGGTTAGATGCTAACGAGCACAGGTATATTCAGGAAGTTGGGACCATGAATATATTCTTTAAAGTAGATGGAAACTTTATAACACCAAGTACAGATGGGTCTATTTTAAAAGGAATAACCCGCGACAGTGTTATTACGCTTTTAAAGGATAAGGGTTTTAAAGTGACAGAAAGACCTATTACTATTGATGAGATTATACAGTTTTCTAAAGAAGGAAGACTGGAAGAGGCTTTTGGAACAGGAACGGCAGTAGCTATTGCTATGGTGGAAAGTATAGGTTATAAAGATGAAGAAATAGTTTTACCTGCAAATAATCCTGTAAGCGTTGATGTAAAACAAACATTAGATCAAATAAAGACTCAGGAACAGGAAGATAAGTTTGGATGGATCATTCCTGTTGCGATAGAAGAAAAGGTAGGTTAGGCTGAAGAAGTACATCCTGCAGAAAATATAGAAAAGAAAGAAGATTATGTTAGCGGAAAAAACAATATCTAAAAAGGTTTTAAAAGAGGCATTTTCATTATTATCTACTGCAAAGGCTATGGCTGAGTTGTATGAAGATAATTTTAAAGTGGTTTCAAAATATGTTCACGCCACCTCAAGAGGCCATGAAGCCATACAAATTGCCACAGGAATGCAATTGTTACCACAAGATTACGCCTTCCCCTATTACAGGGATGATGCAATGTTGTTAAGTGTAGGGATGAGACCTTATGATTTGATGCTGCAGTTATTGGCTAAAAAAGAAGACCCTTTCTCTGGAGGGAGAACATATTATTCTCACCCTAGTTTAAGAGATGACGATAAACCTAAGATACCACATCAGTCTTCTGCAACGGGTATGCAAGCCATTCCGGCAACAGGAGTAGCATTAGGGATGCAGTATAAAGAATTAGTAGCTTTAGAGGATAGTGAGTTAGAAGAAAAATCGTTGGTAGTTTGTTCTTTAGGAGATGCTTCTGTTACTGAAGGAGAAATTGCCGAAGCATTTCAGATGGCGGCTTTAAAACAGTTACCAATTTTATATCTGGTGCAGGATAATGGCTGGGATATATCAGCTAACGAAGCTGAAACAAGAGCACAGAGTGCTTATGAATATGCTTCAGGATTTAATGGACTGGAAGCTATATCCATAGATGGGGCTAATTTTATAGAAAGCTACCTTGCAGTTCAAAATGCAATTGAAACCATACGAAAAGAACGTAGACCAATTCTTATTCACGCTAAAGTTCCTTTATTAAATCACCACACATCGGGAGTACGTATGGAGTGGTATAGGGATGATCTTGAAGAAGCCAGATCAAGAGATCCTTATCCTGTGTTAAAAGATCAATTGTTGGATAACGGTTTTGCTGAGGAGGAAATTAATACTATAGAGAAAGAAGTAATAGCTATGGTAAAAAAGGATCTTGAAGAAGCTCTGAAAGCTGAAGATCCTTCTCCGGAAGATTTATTTACACATGATTTTGCGCCTACGCCAATAACAGAAGAGTCAGGTGAACGCTCGCCTGCGGATAAGGAAGAAGTAGTCATGGTAGATTGCGCACTCTTTGCTGTGGAGGAGTTAATGAGAAAGCATAAGGAATGTTTACTATATGGGCAGGACGTAGGAGGTAGATTAGGTGGAGTGTTCAGAGAAGCGGCTACTCTTGCGCAGAAGTTTGGCGACGAAAGAGTCTTTAATACTCCTATTCAGGAGGCTTTTATTGTAGGGTCAACTGTCGGAATGTCTGCAGTAGGTTTGAAACCTATTGTGGAGGTACAGTTTGCGGATTATATCTGGCCGGGATTAAATCAGTTATTTACAGAGGTAAGTAGATCATGTTATTTGTCTAACGGTAAATGGCCGGTATCTATGATTTTAAGAGTTCCTATCGGTGCGTATGGAAGTGGAGGGCCTTATCACTCTTCTTCAGTAGAGTCTGTAGTTACTAATATCAGAGGTCTAAAAATAGCATATCCTAGTAATGGAGCGGACCTTAAAGGTTTAATGAAAGCTGCCTATTATGATCCTAACCCTGTAGTTATTTTTGAACATAAAGGGTTGTATTGG
>NZVW01000014.1 GCA_002697475.1 Aquimarina sp.
AACCTATAGTTATCTTGTAGTTTTTGTAATTTTTATTATGAGCGCTTTAGGAACAATAGTTTGGTCGCTATTGGATAAAAGGCGAACTAACTATAATAATCTGTATTATGTACTGACTACTGCGATTCGTTATTATGTAGCACTTATGTTTATTAATTATGGATTGGTTAAGGTGATTCAGTTACAGTTTCCTGCACCTCAATTTTATCGATTGATGCAACCCTATGGAGAATCTTCACCTATGGGGTTGGCCTGGACATTTTTAGGGTTTTCTGAAGGTTATAATTTATTTATGGGCATAGCAGAAGTGCTAGCCGGATTATTATTGTTCAGACGTACTATGACCTTTGGAGCTGTTATTACTTTGATGACTGCTATGAATGTGATGGCAGTTAATTACTTTTTTGATATCCCGGTAAAAATATTGTCCACACATTTAGTCTTAATGACTTTATTCCTATTAGGTAGAGACTTGAGAAAGGTTCTGGAGTTTTTTGTGACTCACAAAGTTGTAAACCGATTGACTGTGATTCAAATGCCAAAATTAGATAAACCTATAAAAACAGGATTAATGATTTTTAAAGGTTTGATATTAGCTTATGTATTAGGGTATGGTTTTTACTCGGTAACGAATTCCAGAAAGGTATATGGTAACATGGCTCCTAAACCACCATTATATGGAGTATATGATATTATGTATGTTGAAGTGAACGGAAACTTGGTTACTGATTACAGAAATGATAAGTTATGGAAAAGAATGATTTTTGAGAGAGAAGAAAGTGCTAGTATCTTAAAGATGAATAATGATAAGGAATATTATAAAATTGAGGTGGATACAGCTCAACAAAATATACGATTCTTCCCATCAGGTAATACACAGGATTTCTTTGATTTGAAGTATACTACTAAAAAAGGTAAAATTTTAGACTTTCACTACACATATAAAAATGATACCATTTCCGGACAAACTAGAAGACTGGATAAAGAAGACTTTCAATTAATGAATCGTGGATTTCATTGGATTAGTGAGTATCCTTATAATAGATAAACTTAGATTCAAATACCGGTATATATTTTAATACGCTCCTCATCGTGTGATCCTGCAAAGGCTATATGATAAGGAGATTTTTTAGGTAAAGACTTGAATGCTTTTTCATTTACCACTACGTCAATTATATCAATAATTATATATTCAAAAATAGTGATGATCAAGAGATAATCATTACCCATAATTTCCCAACTATTCTCTCCATCTGTGTCAAAATATTTTTTAAAAAAAGTATCATTATCTATTGCACTATCATTAATAATACAACCATCATCAAAAGCAGTTTCAAAATTATTATCAGGCATAAAATCAACTTCGATATTACTACCATACTCATTCCAACAAATGTCTATGACTCCAATTTCATCAATACCATTTTCCTTAAGCCAGGATAGGTTTACATTTTTAAAAAAATTAACGAGGCTGGAGATGCATCTTTGAGCTTCTTGCTCCCAATCAATAGTACTTAAGACTGATCCATAATGATCATTTTCTATGTCAGATACTATATTGTTTTTCAAGAAAATATAGAATGAAGGTGAGAGTTGGTTTTCCATTCCTGAAACTGTTTTGGTTACTAAAAGCCCTGTGAATTGTCATAAATATTAGGAATAGAAAGTGAGTATTTCTATATTCCTAAATATTTAGTTTTGTGTCTGTGAAAAGTACAAAAAGAAATGCTTTGTTGATTAAATATCGTGCATAAAAAAAACCTCTTGACATACATCAAGAGGTTTTTTGTTAGCAATTATGTTTGAAAAGACTATTGCTTAACGACTACTTTTTCGGTGAACGGTTTTTTGCTATTCGCATCAAGCGTTACCATATATACACCAGCATTAAGCTGATTAAGATCAATTTGTCTGTTGGTTACTTTACCTTGGCTTACTGTTCTGCCTAACATATCTCTAACCATATAAGTTAGATCTTCTTTGTTAGAAGTAACATTAAGGATTTTGTTTCCTACTAATGGGTTAGGATACATACCTATAGTAATCGGTTCAGTAGTTGACATAGACTCAAAGAATGCTGCATTAGTACCACCACCTATAGTAAAGGTTGTAGACTCTGAGCTACCAAATGATCCACCTGATGCTAAAGTTGTGCCTCCTGATGTTAATGCATAAGATCCATTACCGTAAGAACAGCAGATTCCGTCGCCGTAGGTATCACTAATAGTAAATGTATAAGTTCCAGCATCAAGACATTCAGTTACTGTTATTGTAGATCCATCTGGCTGAGAACCATAAGTTCCACCTGATGCAACCACCTGATTGCTGCTGTTTCTAATCTGCCAGCTTGTTTCTTCAGGATAGTTGTCTAATGTAATGCTTAAGGTCACATTAGTACAAGGAGTTACCGTACCAGTTGTTAAACTAACATTGTCGATAGCCACATCTGCTTGCCATGTACCTCCAGTAACTCTATTGAAACGTAACTGCACTCCGCCACCTGCATAAGCAGCAAGGTCAACAGCTACATCTAACCAGGAGTTCCCTTGATTTCCAGTCTTACTCCAGATACTTGACCAGGTAGCACCTTCGTCAGTACTTGCTTCAAGAGCCATGCTTCCCATATCTGCTGCACCATACATATGGTAAGAGAACGAGAAAGTAGCACCAGACTCTCCGCTTAAGTCAAAACATGGAGAAGTAATTATTGCCTGCTTATTAGGATATCCTGTTCCGTTACCGGATGCTTCTACATAGATGTAATAACTTCCCTGTTTAGCAGCAGATGGTCCTGTACCACTTGAAGGCGTACCACTAGCATCTACTGTCCAGTTGATATCGTCTGCTGTAGACTGTGTCCATGCTCCTATTGTATTTTCAAATCCTTCATTATATGGGAAAGAGCTGATACCTGTAGTACATCCTTGAGGATCTACAGGGTCTGTAGTCACGTTTGCTGTGTTACTAAATGCAGACTCGTTGCCAGCTTCATCTTTTGCTTTAATTCTAAAACTGTATGCTGTATTTGCTGTAAGACCTGTTACTTCATAAGAAGTCCCTGTTACTGTAGCGATCACTGTGTTACTTCTGTAAACATCATATCCTGTTACACCTACGTTATCTGTAGAAGCATTCCATGATAAGGATACTGTAGTTTGTGTAACATCTGATGCGGTTAAAGATCCAGGAGCGGTCGGCGCCTGAGTATCAGGAGGTGTACCTCCAATAACAATAGTATAATCTTCAACTTCACCATATTGGAAAGACTCACAAGCTGTAGGAACTCCATTATATTTCATAGAAACTCTCATTCTTGTGGCCCCATCAGCTGCACCTGCAGGTACAGTAAATGACCCGCTTACTGAAGTATTTTGCGTTGCTGCCTGTGACCAAACCTGCTCACCTGCATCAGCAAAATCACCATCCTGATTGTAATCAATCCATGCACTATATCCTTCACTGTACGTAGTTCCTGTCCAAGTAGGAGTTACGGTGATGGTGTATGTACCATCCTTAGCTAAATCTGTAGAGATTCCTGTAAAGTCACTGTATCCACCTGCTCCTGCACCTGATGCATTATTGATAGATTCTAACTGAACTCTGCTAATATATTCATCAGCTACGCTCTGACCATTAGAGTCACAATACACTAATTGGAATTCAGGAGTTGTAAATGTAGTAGAACTGCTGTAAGAAGAAGTAGTTCCATTATCACACTTACTTCTTACCTGTACTTCATAAGACGTCAATTGCGTTAATCCTGTAAGATCGATTGATGCAGTACCAGAAGCAACAGTTGTCCAGCTGGATGTGCCGGATACTCTGTAACGCACATCATAGGTAGCAGCAGGAACTGCTGTCCAGTTTACTGTAGCACTGTCAAAAGTTACATTAGAAGCAGTAACCCCTGTTGGAGTTGTAGCATTACATACTACCGGAGTTCCTGAAAGTCCTGTAACGATTAAAGAGAAATTCTGGCTACCACCGGTTAACGAACCTTTGTGCGTTACCGTGATAGTATATGTTCCTGAAGCACCAGCAACATCGATTCTTTCAAATGGATCAACATTGTTATCACCTGTTCCATTCGTAGTTACACCTGTAAGCCTGTAAGGCTGATATGTTGTACCTCCTTTACTTACTCTGATGTCTAAGTCATTTACTAAAACCGGAGTATTGGAGTTAGTCGCAGTTACTACTGCACCTGCTCTGTCTGTCCAGGAGATAGAAGCCATTAATGGGTTGATACCATCAGAATCTACAGTGATGGTGTAAGATTGGCCACTGTTAAGAGTAAGCTCCTCTATTTTAGACTCACCACTGGAAACTGCAGAAATAGTCTCAGCTGCTGCTTTAGCGTTTAATAATCCCCATCCGTAAACTGCATCAGGACCTGAAGGACCTGCATCATCCGCAGTATGAAGCGCCACACCTTTTAGCGTAGCTGCTCTCATAAAATTACCGTTAAGGTTATTATAGTGTTGTTGTAATAAAAGTAAAGTACCTGTTACGTTTGGAGAAGCCATTGACGTACCAGTAATACTGTTATATGCTGTGTCACTGCTTTCATAAGTAGAGTATACTCCTGTACCGTTACCTGTAATATCAGGTTTGATTCTATAGTCATCCGTAGGACCTTCACTACTTGAACTGTTTATTGAAACGCTAACAAGTGTACCGTCAGCGCTTACGTTAGCATCCTGAGCATTAGCTACTACTAGGTTATTTTTAGAAGTAGAATGTCCTGTTAACTTATCATATGATGAATTTCCATCTAATGGAGCTCCATTGTAGCTATTAGCGTTTCCGTCATTACCGGCAGCAACAACCATAAGATAGTATGGTGCATTAAACATCACTTCATCCCAGGCACGAGAATCATCGATGTAAGCTCCAAAGTATTGATCTGGTACTAAATCACTTCTATATCCGTAAGAGTGGTTAGAAAGTAGCATACCATTAGCAGCTTCACCAGTAGCTTCTGCCACATCATCATTCCACATAAACCCTCTCACTTTTGATTGTGGAGCCATACCTTTGGCATTAGCTTGTACACCTGATGCAGTGATAGTACCGGTAACGTGAGCGGCGTGAAAGTTTAAACGAGTTCCCCCTTCACTGGCAGCATCGATGATACTAACACGGTTGTTACCTCCCGGACCATCATACTCCTGGTGAGTTACTCTGGCGTGTCCGCCATCCCATACGTTAGCGGTCATATTCTGACCATCAAGACTAAGACCTAATGATCCGCCTATATTAAGGTGGTTAGCTCTTGTAGATCTTGCGGCAGCAACATTATAAGTAGTGTAGTATACCGGTACTTCGTTTCCACGGTCATCTAATACCACTTTTTGTAGCTCAGAGAAGCTACCGTCTGCATTGGTCATTTTTACCTGCCACCCGTTTCTTTGAGCAGCGTTTAATGCTGCTTGCTTTTCAGAGGTAGCTTTTTTAGAAATTTCAGCTTGTAGTTGAGTTAGTGTTGTGATGTTGGTCTCCTTAATTATTCCTTGCTTCTGCTGATGGGTTTGTGCGAAAGCACCCACTGTGAAAAGGAATAAAATAGAGAACAATCCATGGCTAAGTCGTTGAGCCATTGAAAAATTTGCCTTATCCCCCCGGATAAAGGCATCGTAGTGATTTTTCATTTTTATTGAGTTTGAGTTAGCATTATAAGCGATTTCTTGACAAATTCTCAAGAAAGCAACCAAAACTCAGAAAATAATTCGGAAGGAAAAAAAATTTTCGATGAAGTGTGCGAAAAGTTCTTTATAAAACCTTAACGTTAGCTTAACAAATGTATACATCTTGGATTTATGTCAGATTTTCCTTGTCAAAAAACGCAATTGTACGTTTTTCCGCATAAGAAATGGTTCCCTTGTCAGTAAAACCTACGTGCCCGCCATAACTTGGGGTCTCCAGATACAAATTAGCATTGCGCTCAGCTTCTTCATATGGGTAACATAATTTTCCTAAGAATGGATCATCTATGGCATTAATGATTAGTGTTGGAACTTCAATGTCTTCTAAAAAGCGTTTAGCACTGCATTTATTATAATAGTCTAAAGCATCTTTATAGCCATGGGCTTTACTGGTGTATAGGTTATCGATATCTATAAGTGAATTACATTGATCAACATCTTTTTTAGTAATTCTATCAGGAAAATCTTTACACTTTTGATAAAGTTTTTCCTTTAGGTGTTTTAAAAAGCGCTTCTGGTATACGAAGTTCTGTGGACGATCAATCTGCAGGAGGGCATCATAAAGATCGCAAGGTACGGAAACCGCTACCGCAGAAGTTATGCAACTGGCAACCTTAGGGTCTTCTCCCAGAAATTTTAACACTAAATTGCCGCCCAGACTAAAACCCAGAAGATGAATCTGATTGTAGGATTTGTTTTTTACCAGATTTACAACCTCCTTAATATCTTCAGTGGTTCCGCCATTGTAAGATTTGTATAAACGGTTGGGGTCAGTGCTACAATTTCTTAAGTTTATGCCTACAATATCATATTGATGAGCACTTAAATGTTTTGCAGCACCTAACATATATTGTCTATCTGTGGTACCCTCAAGACCGTGAATAATAATAGCAATCTTATTAGTAGGATGTTTTTTATTTATGGTCCAATCCAGATCTATGAAATCTCCATCGGGTAAATCAAACCGCTGTCGATTATAATTAATACCTTTAATTTTCCTGAAAAGATGTGGATAAATGGTAGCTAAATGACCATTTCTTAAAAATAACCCGGGTTTATATGAAGATGTTACTAGTGGCATATTTATGATTATAACGGGTTAAATTAAATCAGATGATTCTCATTTAGAAACATTTTTAACAACTTTTTATTATGCATGCATAATAGCTGTTTATATTTTTGAAATCTTAAAAATCGGAAAAAATGTATTTAAAAGACTTTGAAATACGCTGGAATGACATAGATGCTAACAGGCACCTGGCTAATAAGGCCTACATTGAATTCGCTGCACATACGCGTATGTCTTTCTTGACTGAAAATGGGTTTGATCAAAAAATGCTGGCGGCTCATAATATTGGTCCGGTTGTATTTTATGAGCATATCTACTATTTCAAAGAAGTATTTGCCGGAAAACCAATTCAGGTTTCTTTAGAATTATCAGGCCTTAGTGAGGATGGAATGTTCTTTGAGTTTACTCATAATTATTATGATCATAAAGGGAAAAACTTTGCACATTCTGAAATGATGGGTGCGTGGATTGATCTCAAAACCAGAAAGCTGATTAGTTTACCAAAGGAATTTTATAGTTTACTGGATAGCGTGGAAAGACCGGATAATTTTAGAGTTTTAACTAAAGACGATACACGTAAGTTTGCAAAAGTACCTAAAGATCTTCGGTAGTAT
Organism: Aquimarina sp.; assembly: GCA_002697475.1. Classification (GTDB taxonomy): domain Bacteria; phylum Bacteroidota; class Bacteroidia; order Flavobacteriales; family Flavobacteriaceae; genus Aquimarina. Next base: position 7,389 of record NZVW01000014.1, read on the forward strand.
TTTTTGGTCTTTTAGTCACCAGATATACTCCAATAAAGACCAGAATAGAGGAAATCACTTTTACAAGATTTAGAGAATCTGCTCCCATTGTTATAGCAAAAACGATGGCTAAAAAAGGTTGTAAGTAGATAAAGGCTCCTATGGTTGAGGCCTTTAACGTTTTTAAAGCAAATACATTTAGTAAATAGGTCAAAAAAGTTGTTCCTATAACTACAAAAGCCATTTTGTAAACGACGTCCATAGGTAAGGAGCTCCATTGTACTTCTTTAAATTCCCATATGGTGATGGGGAAGTTAATGATAACGCCAAAAAAGAAGAACCACTTCATTAAAGTGATGGCATGATATTTAGCAGTTAATGGCTTAACTATTATCAGATATACGGCATAGGAAGCGGCATTGATAATAAATAGCAGATTGCCTAATGGAATATTAGGTGCATCTTGTCTGTTTTCTGCGCCAAAAAGTATAAGTCCTAAAGCTCCTGAAAAGCCTAACAAAATGCCAATTGTTCGTAAAGCTGTGATCTTTTCTTTTATAAATATCGCTGAAAGGATAAAGACTAAAATCGGAGAAATGGTTATCATCACGGAACTGTTGATCGGAGTAGATAACTCAAGACCTTTAAAAAACATCAGCATGTTGATGACCATACCAAAAAGTGCGCAGGCTATAATTCTGGGCCAATCTGATTTTTCTATTTTTTGCTTTGGAGCTAACAATGAAGCAATCCAAAAAAGTGAAGCAGCTCCAATAACCCTTAAGAAAATAAAACCAAAAGGTTTTATATAGGTAGGCATAACCCCTTTTGCAATGGTATGATTAATTGCATAAATGAGACTAGCACCAAAAGCGGCTATTAAAGCAACCGTTCTTTTATCCATGAATACTTTGTTTAGCGCCTTCTACTTCCTTTTTACTGTTGCCTATAAAAATGGAGTCTTCATTAATGATAACCGGTCGTTTTAAAAAAGTATAGTGCTCTAAGATCAAGCCTTTATAATCCTCGTCCTCTAATGGTTTATTCTTTAAGTCACGTTCTTTATACAATCTAGCTCTTTTACTAAATAAACTTTCATAACTACCTGCCAGACTGTACATTTCTTCAATCTGTTTTGGTGTTATAGGATCTGTTTTGATATCCTGCTGTATAAAGCTATCAGGTAATTGAAGTTCGCTCATGATTCGCTTGCACGTATCACAGGTAGATAAATAATAAATCTTTTTCACCGGAATTTAATTTTGGTCAGTTAAATTGATTACAAAGGAAATTGTTTTGAGGGTCAAAACTTATATTTTTGGCTTAAAATTAAGATAACTATGCAACATCCTCTAGAAATAGCCAGAGTCAACAGAGCAGCTCTGTCTAAAATTATAGAAAACTATTCATTAAAGCAACTTAATACTGTGCCTGAAGGTTTTAATAACAATTTGATATGGAATATAGCTCATGTTATAGTAACGCAACAATTATTGATGTATAAGTTGAGTGGTCTGCCTATGCAGGTTTCTGACGAAATGGTAGAGAAGTATAAAAAAGGAACCAAAACAGAAAGAGATATTAGTCAGGAAGAGGTAGACATAATTAAAAAGTTATTACTAACTACCCTGAATCAAACAGAGAAGGACTTAAAGGATCAAATCTTCAAAAATTTTAATGAATATCCTACTAGCACAGGATTTGTGTTAAGATCAATCGAAGACGCCTTACATTTCAATAATTTTCACGAAGGCATACACTTAGGGTATATTTTAGCACTGAGAAAAAGTCTATAAAATATTTAATCTAAAATAAGAGAATACTTCACTTTTTGGTATTTTCAAAACTATAGCACCTTCAGCATAGGAAGCTATTTCATAAGTGTTATAATACAGAATGATCTCTTGATTATTTACGCCTATATTTTCAGGAAGTTTGAATTGATCATTTTCAAAGAAGAAACCGGTACTATTTATCGAGGCATTTGTAGGTATGTCAAACTTCTTTCTAAAAAGTTGTTCTGCAAATTGCGTAAACGAATCAACATCCTGTAACATATTGACCGGTGAAAGATATTGTCCTGTTCGTTGATCAAAATTTAGAAAAGCCACTCCGCCATAACCATGGGCTCCACCCGTAAAAGTATAAGAGTCCATAGCTATGCAGATAATTTCATTGTTCTGAAATGTTATGTCAGAATTTATCTCAGCTTCATACGGAATGGACTCTGAACTGAATTCATTTTTAAATTCCAGATAGAAATCATTAAATGCTTGAATTCCCCTTTCAATATTCTCTTCCGGATTTTTTTCTCCTACGGCTAAGATCCCACAAACTTTATCTTCTATAAATGAATTAATCATAATTGCAGGCTTAGTTTTATTTAATGCCTGTATGATGCTAATTCCTACAGAAGCACAATCTGTGGTGTCGCAATTTTTTAGGATAGAGGTATCGAATCTCTGTTTTTCAAAAACCAAAGAATCCTCATTATTACAACTCTGTAAGCCTAAAAGAATAAAAGCAATTAATGCTGATATACAGTATTTATATTTATTGTTAATCATCTACTAAAGGTATTAATCCGATATGATTAGATAGAATTAAATTATACTTTTGTTAGAATTTAACAATATTAAGGATTTTATTGCCAAACTATCATTTATGAAATTTAATACCAAGGCGATACACGGTGGACAAAAACCTGACCCTGCTTATGGGTCTGTAATGCCGCCAATATATCAAACTTCCACATATGCACAATCTACTCCAGGAGGACACAAGGGTTTTGAGTATAGCAGGACACACAATCCTACCAGAAAGGCTCTGGAAGATAATTTGG
>NZVW01000015.1 GCA_002697475.1 Aquimarina sp.
AGAGCAGAAATACCCAGACCACTATTAAGTATCTCATTCTTTGAATACTTAATATCTGAACCATCAATTACATCATGATTTCGTTCAGGAATCGGATCCTGCCACATTAAATCCTCTTGAGGAACTTCCGGACCAAAATACCTGTCCTTTGGCCCCATATCCCTATGTGTAAGTTTATACCATGCTCTGGCAAAGGCATCACTGAAGTACTCAAAGTCTTCCAGAAACTTTCTACAGATTTTATTGTACTCAGGATCGTCCTTTAAAGCCAAATCAGAAGTCATCATCATTAATTCATTCATTTTCCCTTCTTCATGTGCGTCAGGAGTCTTAGGAGCATTAGAATCTTTCGGTCTGTATTGTACTGCGCCGGCAGGACTTTTAGTTTGCTCCCAATCGTATTTAAACAGATTCTCTAGATAACTATTATCCCATTGCGTAGGATTAGGTGTCCAGGAACCTTCTATTCCGTTAGTCATAGTATATTTACCGAAACCTGTACCTTTAGGATTCTGCCATCCCATACCCATAGCCTGTATTGGAGCACCTTCCGGAGCCGGACCTATTTCATCCGCTGATACCATACCATGACTTTTACCAAAAGCATGTCCCCCTGCAATAAGCGCCACCGTTTCTTCATCGTTCATTGCCATTCTGGCAAAAGTCTCCCTAATATCTCTTGCAGAGTCCAATGGATTTCCATTACCATTAGGACCTTCGGGATCCACATATATCAAAGCCTGATTTGTTGCTGCCAATGGATTTTCTAAATCGTAATACTTATCCCCAGGATCTCCTTTCCATCGTATCGTTCTGGTTACCATTTCTCCCGGATTACCATCAAAGCTTTGCTTAGGTACTTCTGAAACCGTTTTACCGTTCCAAAATTCAGTACCCCAATACGTGCCTCTATCCGGTTCCCAGGCATCTATTCTACCCGCTGCAAAGCCAAAAGTTTTGAAACCCATTATTTCCAAAGCGCAATTACCTGTAAGAATTATTAAATCCGCCCAGGATATTGCAGAACCATATTTTTGTTTAATCGGCCATATTAATCTTCGTGATTTATCTATATTACCATTGTCCCACCAAGAATTTATCGGAGCAAAACGTTGTAACGCCTGACCAGCTCCTCCTCTACCATCAGCAATACGATAAGAACCCGCTGAGTGCCAGGCCATTCTTACCATTTGAGGACCATAATTACCGTAATCCGCTGGCCACCAATCCTTAGAATCAGTTAAAAGCGCCTTTATATCACTTTTTAGTTCTTCATAATTAATTTTAGAAAAAGCCTCTCTATAATCCAGGTCTGTTAAAGGATTAGCTTGAGGAGGATCTTGATGTAGTAACTCTACTCTTAAGCGGTTAGGCCACCAATCGTCAATCTGCGGTTGCTTCCCTAAAGCTCCTCCTATCCTGGTTCCTCTAAATGGGCATTGTCCTAAACTTTCAGGGTTTTTAATGTCTAGCATTTCTTTCATAAGATGATTTTATGTTTAGACTATAACGTCTTAGTTAGTGAATTCTATTTTCTGTAGAAAAGAAGAAAATTAATTAAGAGCACAAACAAAGATTGCTTGATTGTTAATTACCATAAGAATTTAATTCGCTTTTTCTCCTAATTCGGTTGTTGAAGTTAGATAAAAATGTAAACGGAAAATCTTAATGTTTAGCCAATTAAAGGAGGGATAAGTACTTATTTTATGAAAAATTTTTCTTAAAACTCTAGCATTGACCTAAAATCCAAAATAAAAGTGTTCAAATTTAATTCCCATATTTGTGCAATTATCAATATTAAAATTATATGCCTGCCCACCCTGAAAAAAAGAGAATCGAAATTCTAGATATTTACAGAGGTTTTGCCGTTCTTGGAATTTTTGTAGTGAATATAGAGATCATGAATTGTATCTTCATGAATCAAGATAGCTTTAGCAGTCAATGGAATTCATTTATTGATATTATTGTTGTTAAAATTCTACAACTATTTTTTTACAGTAAGTTCTTCCCCATATTTTCTTTTTTATTTGGATTAGGAATTACGTTTCAAGCGCTTAAACTTATTGATTCCAAGGGTAGATCGACTGCCTTTTTTATCAGAAGAATGTTTGTTTTATTTCTTCTTGGTGTACTACACATCTTTTTACTCTGGCCAGGAGATGTGATACATCTATATGCAATTTTAGGGATGTTTACTATTTTACTTTTAAAACTTCCTGATCGATTGATCTTAATATCATCTCTGGTCATTTTAATCTTTCCGTTTTATGAAGTGATAGCAGAATTTATATTTCAGATAATCGATTATGATGCTGAAACTTATCTCAATAACTACTCTTCAACTTCAATAGTGGAAACAATACGTCACGGATCTTATATTGAGGGAATGCTTTTAAGAATCTCAGAATATAAAGCTAATATACCTGTACTTTTCGTATATCTGGCACCTATTGCTTTTTCCATGTTTTTGTTGGGTATGTACTTTGGAAAGAAAAAATATATTGAGCATTTAAAAGAGCTTATTCTAAAGATAAAAAACCCTACACTATACATTCTTATTATCAGTAATCTATATCGAATCTCTTTTCTATTCTGGTTACCACATACTGAAATTTACAGAAACACTCATTGGAGGCCATTATTTTTGAAATTGATGGTGGTATCAGACCTATTAATGGGTCTAGGATATTTATGGATTTTAGGTTACATATGGTATTATACAAAATATAGTAAAACACTAAATTTTTTTAAGTATCCGGGAAGAATGGCACTAACTAATTATATATTACAAAGCTTGATTGGGTTACTGCTATTTTCATCAGTAGGATTATCGCTATACGAAACTTTGAGCACTTTAATGACATTCAGTATTGCTATACTAACTTTTGTATTTCAGGTATTTTTCAGTAAGATTTGGTTAAACCATTTTCAATTTGGCCCTCTAGAATGGTTGTGGAGATGTATCAGCTACAAAAAACTATTACCTATAAAAAGGTAAGGTTACAAATATTACTCAAAAGTATATTCGTATTTTTGAAGAACAAAACCGATCGTATAAAATCAATAGTTTATGAAATTTGACAGTAAAAAAGATTTACTCTTCACACTTATATTTGGTGGGGTTGTTTTGTTTCTACTATACCTCTTGATTTTTAAGATTTTTATAGTCGGTAATTTTACACCCATGGATTATTTCATCGCTGCAGTTCTGACTATCGTCATTACTTATTTAATTTGGTCTTATTCAGACACCTGGTATTTGATCAAAGGTGATAAATTGATATATCGCAGTGGACCTATACGAGGAGGAATAGATATACTATCGATTTCTAAACTTACCTTAGGAAAAACTCTTTGGGTAGGATTGGTAAAGCCCGCAACAAGCAGAAAGGGAATCATAATTCATTATAATGCTTACGATGAACTTTACATATCTCCTCAGTCTAACGAAGCACTAGCTAAGGCGCTAAAGACTATTAATAATAAAATAATTATTGAAACATGGGGAAGCAATTCGAACAGTTAGATGAAGATCAAAAAAAGTTCATTATCAAGCAAAAGATATTCTTTGTAGGCACAGCAGCTTCGACGGGAAGAGTTAATATTTCCCCTAAGGGAATGGATACATTTAGAGTAATTAATAACGCTAAAATTGTTTGGTTAAATCTCACAGGTAGCGGAAATGAAACTGCTGCTCATTTACTCAAAGATAATCGCATGACTATTATGTTCTGTGCTTTTGAAGGGAAACCTTTAATTCTCCGACTTTATGGGGCCGCAAAAATCTATCATCAATCCGATAGCGCATACAAGGAATATATTTCATTATTTCCTTCAATTCCAGGCAGTAGACAAATTATAGAAATGGATATAGAAATGGTACAAACCTCCTGTGGATTTGCAGTCCCCTTTATGGACTTTAAAGAAGAACGAACTCAACTCAAAAGCTGGGCAGAAAAACAAGGTGATGATAAAATTGAATCCTATTGGGAAAATCGTAATAGCATAAGCATAGACGGTTTTGAAACCGGTATTACTAAAAACTTATAGAATTTCATCTTTAGTTAATAATTTCTGGTATACTGCTCCTTTTCTTGTAGTTCAATAAAACGTTTACCATCATCCACTAAGAATCTGGTCTTTAGCGTTTGCATACTTTTGATTTTTTGCTGGTAAACAATGAAGTGTAAATGTGGTCCTGTTGCCCATCCTACATCCCCACTATATCCTATAAACTGACCTTTTTCAACCCGATCTCCAATGTTAACTTCTGCTCCATTTTTCTTTATATGAGTATATTCAGCGAATGTCCCGTCATCGTGATATATTGTTATATAATTGTTCTGCTTAGCACACTCAGGTGATGTACATCGCTTAGAATAGCTTTCTTCAATATCAGTTACAACCCCTTCTCTCGCGGCATAAATTTTAGTTCCAATGGGCATTTTAAAGTCCAGAGCATATTCATCAGCATGTGATATATTTCCATTATACCCTTGTGTTAACCAGAATGTTTCTCCTTTTCCGAAAGGTAGGAAGTATTTATAATCCTTATCGTAATTACTCAAATTATGATCACCAAAATTATAGGAGGTATTGAATCCGAATTTTAATGGTTTTTTCCTGTCAACTACAGTAAGATTTGTAAGTTCAAACTCCTTAGTCATGGCAGGTATAACATAAACCTTATTATTACCATTAGATGATTTAAGGTTTGTCAATTTCATATTCAGTTCTGCAGATACGGGAGCATACTCATTATTATCCGCCAGAACCTTAAAACCACTTGGAGTATCTTTATAATAAATTTTAAAGTTATCCTGGGCAAAAACAGCACAACCTAACACTATAAATAAAAGGGGCATATATCGCATAGCATTTTTTTAAATAAATAGCAGCAAGAATAGTACCAAACAATTTACAAAAAAATGACAACATAAAATATTACATCCCTATTTCACAGAATGTTAGTAATTGAATTTATAAGTAACCCCTCCAAGAAATTGAATTCCCTGTACAGGAAAATCAACCCATTTTTCATAGTTATCACCCAGTAGGTTATTCCCTTTAACAAATACAGATAATTGTGGATTAAAACGATAACCCAAATTAATATTCGCATCTATATAACTATCCAGGGTAACAGTAGGTTCAGGATTTCCGGGAGTCGCAGCGACAGTACTATCAATATCCATTCTTTCGCCAACAAAAAATGCCTGAGCTCCTGCAAACCACTGTTCAGTAATTTGATAATCCATGAAAAGAGAAGCTTTTACTTCTGGCAAATTCCAAGCTTCAATTTGATTATCTGTTGAATAACTAAAAAATTCTCCATTAATCCCTAACTTAAAAGCACGATTGATCTCGAAATTTAACTCGGCATAAGCTGATAAGGTTTCCAGATTATCATATCTATAAGAGAAAGAATTACCATAATCATATCCTTGTAAAGGAATAACCTCTGGTCGGTTATGTACAAATAATGGTTTATTCTGCTCTGAAATATAACTAGCTCTTAGGTTATAGCTTACTAAATCACTTATTTTCCCTTTAAAACCTAAATAACCATCATACTGCTTATCCGTTGGTGCAAGAATTAAAGTAGGAGACACATACGGATTGAGACTTGCCGCCTCGTCATATGTATTTTGCACCAGTCCTCCTTCCAAACCAGCATATGCTATGACAGCTTCATCTAGTAATCTATAAGATGCTGTAACATTAGGGTAAAGAAAGAAGTCTGTTTCACTATTTTCTAAATCCATACCATAAAAAACTGAAACACCCAGATTAACGGTAAGATTATCTCTTAATATTCTTAAATTAGGATTTAGTCCTACGTTTAAAAAATTAAATTCATTAGGTATAGCCAAAGCAGAATTTACATCACGTTCAAAAGAGCCTGAAAGATAATCTACAATTATATTAGTTGTAATAAGTTCTTCAGCAATTTCCAGATCAAAAGTTGGTTTAATTACGGCGTGATGTTGCACAGAGCTAAAGGCATCCCCAAAATACTTGTAACTCGCTGTTCCTTCCTTAAAAAAAGAATCTTCAAATTTTACTTTACCCTCAATTCTACCTCCAAAGTAATTTTGCTGTGGATCAATAGCATTTATCTCATCTTCAGTTAACACTGGTGTTTCCGGTAAACCATACCAATTGAATAATTGATGTTCCAGTCCCAGCTCAATACCGTATACAACATCTCTTGTTCTTGAAGTATAGTTTACATCCAAAAAGGTATTATAGAACTTGTCATTCAGTTGCACATCTTCAATTCCTCCCTGAGAAGAATTATGATGAAAATATATCCCTGCATTATCCGTGCGACTTAACTGAAAGTTACTGTAAAACTCACCCAGAACTGATGTATAGTTACCAAATCCTAGTGTAGCATAGTTATCATAAATAGGCTCCTTTTTAGGCCTTTCTATATTAGCAGCTCTGCCCTTAGCCGGTGTAAATGTTGAAGCTACAGGCACTGAGAATATGCTATAGCGTATTTCTTTTTTCTTTTGCGTTATAGAGTCCTGAATAGTGGGTGTGGACTTAATCTTAAAAGCGTCGTTTATTGTAGGGGTATAAGCTTTAACTATCACTACTTTTTCTGTCCCAATATTTTCGTCGTCTTTATCTTTATCCTGAGCTACACCCTTGGCATAACCCACAATTATAAAAGAAAGCAATACTGCTTTTTTACAAAATCTTTGCATAAAACAATTTGAATTAACTAACAATGCTATTGTTCTGTTTGAATTGATGAATTTGTTTTCGATTCTACTTCCTTAATACGCTGAAGTTCCGTTTTTGCACCCTGAACTACATCCGGATAATCCGTAAAGTTTTTAATTACACTCTCCAGGATGTAGGTAGCCTGATAAGCATCACCCAACTGATAAAAGTTTTTAGCCATTAATACTAATCCCTTTGCTCCATATAATCGATAACCGGAGTAATTCTTTGCCAGTTCCTGTACGGAGTTATTCGAACCTTTGAAATCCTTTTTCTTATGCTTAAAGTAAGCCTCATAATATAATGCTTCAGCTGCCAACTCCCCACTTGCTATTTTCCTTACTTCTGCATAAGCCTTTTCTGCCCTGTTTTCATCAGCAGTTTGCATAGCTGCACGAGCCAGAAATATTTTAGCATCGGCCTGGATATCATCCTGAATTTTGGCGTTAGCTAAAACTTTCTCAGCATACTCTATAGTCTTTTTATAATTAACCAAACTATAATAAGCCTTCATTAAATTCGATTGTGCAAAAATAATGTTCTGTGGTTGATCAGCCATTTGTTCTAATCGTTCTAACAGAGGGATAGCTTCCTGATAATTTTTATCTTCAAGATATATTTGAGATAGTTTAGTCAAAGATTCTTCAGTATACTCCGTATTTTCCTTGGCGATTACAAATTTGTAATGTGGTATACTTTTGTTCTTTTGTCCTTTCTGAACATAAAGCTGAGCCAGATAAAAATGCGCCTGCAAGCTATGGATACCATTAGGAAATTGATTTACATAATCTTCAAAAGAACTGATCGCAGCAGAATTACCATCTAAATATTGTTTCTCAGCAGCTTCATACGCTGTATTATCAAGATCTTCATTACTGATATCTACGAAGGCCAAATTTTTAACCCAATTGGCATACTCTGTCGTTCTCCCTAAATCCACATAAATTAATCTTGCCGTATTTACAGCCTGAATAGATTCTGGAGTTGCAGGGTAAGTAGCTACTACTTTTTTAAATTTTTCTAAAGCTTTTTCACCCTGATTTTGATTATAATACACTAACCCCTGTTTCAGTAATGCTTTAGGCACATATATACTACCAGGCATTTCTTTAATGATTCTGTCATACGTAGCAATTCCGGATGAGATTTGGTTTGTCGCCACGTATGTATCTCCCAAGGCATACAATACCTCATCCCTGTATACGGATCGATCATATAGTTTTAAAAACATCTCAAGATCACTTATCTTTTGATCATTCTTATCAACAAAGCCATAACTGATCGCTTTTTGATAGTGTGCATAATCTGCATCCTTACCACTTAATTTTATGGCTTTGTTATAGGCTTCCATAGCCGGCCAATATTTACTGGAAACAAAATAACTGTCTCCCACTCTTAGATATGCATCCGCTAATTTATCCTCTGATGTACTGGATCTTTTTACATAGGATTCAAAAGATTCAGCAGCTGATAGGTATTGCTTTTGCTTAAAATAGGAATATCCTATATTATAATCTATGTCCTTATATTCTTCAGTTGAGGACGCTTCAGAAAGTCCTTTGAATTGTTTAAAACCAATTAAAGCTTCATCAAAATTATTCTGAAGGTAATCACTTTCTGCTTTCCAATAGGTTGCCCTGGCAACAAAAACAGGATCTCTTGGTTGCGTTAGAGATTTATCAAAATATACATTTGCCCCGGCATAATTACCTTCCGTAAAAAGTTCGACACCTCTATAAAAAGCAACTTTTTGGTAGACTAACTTATCTTCAAAGTTTCGGCTACTCTCCAAAAGGTCCATGGCTTCTTTATAATTTTTTGAAGTGATATAAGAACTAATCAATAACTCCTTTAACTCGTCATTGTATGTTGAATTCGGGTAATTGTCCAGATAAGACAAAATTACCTTTGGAGCACTTTCATAAGAGTTACCAATTTCATAACTAAGTTTCGCGTAGTTATACAAAGCATCTTCTTTAATTTTAGCATCGAAATCCATTTCTGATGCATTCTTAAAGGCGTTCAGTGCTTCCTGTTTCTGCCCACTATTAAGATAAGACTCTGCCAGATGATAATAAGCATTTTGAGCTGTTGAATTTTTACCACCTACAATCTTATTGAATTCTGCAATAGCATTTTTATAATCACCTTGTTTGTAATAAGCATATCCTAACTGATAATAATCTGTATTATTCCATTTGCCTTTTCTCCCTCTATATTCTTTTAAATAAGGAATAGCTTTATCGTATTCTCCAAGATTGAAATAACTCTCTCCTATAATTTTATTCAGCTCAGATTTTTCAGAAGGTTTAGCATTAGACAATTGTTTTAAACCTTCATCGATAGCCTCCTGAAACTTACCCTCCTTAAAATTCATATCACTCTGAAAGTAGGATAAGTTCTTATCGTATTCTTCCATATCCTTTACCTCATCAAAAAGCTTTGTTGCCTCTTGATAATTATCTCCTTCATAGGCAATAAACCCAAGATAGTATTTAGCCTGAGTACCATACTTTTTTGAATCCTGGACCTGATTCAAAAATTTTCTGGCTTCATTAAAACGTTGTATTTTAAAGTACGCATAACCATTATTGAAGTTAAACTTTTCCATTTCTGATCTACTCAATCTGCTTTGGTCAACCTGATCATACCATTTTCGTGCGAAAGCATATTTACCATTATCAAAATAGTAATTAGCAACATCCAGATAAGCTGCATTTCGTTTAATACTGGTAGGATATTCAGTTACAAAATCCTCCATCATTTTATCTGCG
>NZVW01000016.1 GCA_002697475.1 Aquimarina sp.
TCCATTGGTAATCCAGTTTTTTGTACCATTTAGTAAATAGTGATCTCCTTTATCAATAGCAGTAGTTCTTTGAGATGTAGCATCACTTCCTGCTTCAGGCTCAGAAAGACAAAAAGCGCCAATTGATTCTCCGGTTGTTAGTTTAGTAAGGTATTTTTCTTTTTGCTCAGGAGTTCCATAGGTGTCGAGACCCCAACAAACTAATGAATTGTTAACTGAAACTATAACAGAGGCAGAAGCATCAACTTTAGATAATTCTTCCATGGCAAGAACATAGGAAAGGGTGTCCATTCCTCCGCCACCATATTCTGGAGAAGCCATCATTCCTAAAAAGCCCAGCTCTCCCATTTTCTTCACTTGTTCTGCAGGGAACTCTTGCTTAGAGTCTCTTTCAATTACTCCGGGTAGTAGTTCTGCCTTTGCAAAATCACGTGCCGCATCGCGGATCATTATTTGTTCTTCTGTTAGTTTAAAATCCATATTTAACGAAAATTTACTGTGCGTGCATAATACACGATTTGTACTTTTTAATGAAAATAAATAGGGATAACCCCTTATTTTTTATTAATCTCACAAATATAGTGTATAAAATAAAAGTTCAGATGTTTTTTTTATTTTTTGATTAATTAAAAAATGTTATGATTTTTAGTCCTTTGAAATTGCTGATTAGAACAGGAACTCACTACTAACCATGTAATGTTAATTTTTATATCATAATTTTAAATTCATTTAAGATTTAGACCTGTTTAGTTTTTTATATTTGTGAAATTGCATTAAAGGTTTTCAATTTATTGTTAATAGATTCATATGACACAGCTTTGACCTCCTTCAGGAGGATATTTATTAGAGAATTAGATTAGATTTTTAAGATTGAATTTATTTGCAAAAAATTGAACAACAACTATGAAAGAATTATTAAAAAAATACGAAGACAAATCTCCTGAAATAGTATTTAACTGGAAAGACTCAGAAACAGAAGCTGAAGGTTGGACCGTAATTAATTCCCTAAGAGGTGGAGCTGCCGGAGGCGGAACAAGAATGCGTTTAGGTCTTGATATGAATGAAGTATTATCTTTAGCTAAAACCATGGAAGTGAAGTTTACAGTTTCAGGACCAGCTATAGGTGGTGCTAAATCCGGGATTAATTTTGATCCTAATGACCCGCGAAAAAAGGATGTGCTTAAAAGATGGTACAAAGCGGTTTCTCCATTATTGAAAAGCTATTATGGAACTGGTGGGGATTTAAATGTGGATGAAATACACGAAGTTATACCTATCACTGAAGAGTGTGGGGTATGGCATCCCCAGGAAGGTGTTTTTAACGGACATTTTCAACCCACTGAAGCTGATAAGATTAATAGAATAGGACAGTTAAGACAAGGGGTTATTAAAGTTTTGGAAAATACTGTTTTCTCTCCTGATGTTTCCCGAAAGTATACAGTAGCGGATATGATCACTGGTTATGGAGTAGCTGAAGCGGTGAGACACTATTATAATATTTATGGAGGATCGGTTGAGGGTAAAAAAGCCGTTGTACAGGGTTTTGGTAACGTAGGATCTGCAGCAGCTTATTATCTTGCTGAAATGGGCGCTAAGGTTGTGGCGATAATTGATCATGCAGGTGGTCTTATTAATGAAGAGGGTTTCTCATTTGAAGAGATTAAATCCTTATATTTAAATAAAGAAGGTAATAAGTTATCACATTCATCACTAATACCTTTTGATGAGATGAATGATAGAGTTTGGTCTATTGAAACTGATATTTTTGCTCCTTGTGCTGCATCGAGATTAATTACCAGAAATCAAATTGACAGTATGATTAATGCTGGATTAGAAGTTGTGTCTTGTGGAGCTAATGTTCCTTTTGCTGATAAAGAGATATTCTTTGGGCCAATAATGGAGAATACAGACCATAAAATAAGCTTAATACCTGATTTTGTTTCCAATTGCGGAATGGCAAGAGTTTTTGCTTATTTCATGGAAAGAAAAGTGCAAATGACTGATGAAGCTATTTTCAGGGATACTTCTGACACGATTAAATCTGCCCTGGAAAAAATACACGCTAAAAACAAAACTAAAAACAATATAAGTAAAACAGCTTTTGAAATAGCACTCAATCAGCTTGTTTAATATTAATTAAGTAAACAAAATAATTATGTTTAAATATTTTTTGGGGAGTAGTCCTAGGTGGTTCAAGCTAACAATGATAGGTTTCTTGATCTTCAATGTGTTTTCTTACTATGCTTTAGGAGAAACTGTAACCGCCTGGTTATTTATAGGAGAGTTTATTTTTACTCTGGCTATGGCTTTAAAATGTTATCCACTTCAATCTGGTGGTTTGCTGGCGATAGAGATATTAGCACTAAATCTTACGACCCCGCACAATGCATATCATGAGGTAGATCAAAATTTAGAAGTGGTTTTGCTTCTTGTCTTTATGGTAGCAGGTATCTATTTTATGAAGCCTTTATTAATGTACATTTTTAGTAAAGTATTTACCAAGATAAGATCAAAGATGATACTTTCTCTGCTTTTTGTATTTCTCGCAGCTATTTTATCTGCTTTTCTGGATGCTCTTACTGTAACTGCAGTTTTAATTAGTGTTGCGGTTGGATTTTATGGGGTATATCATAAAATACATTCAGGTTCAGGAGATTATGACGATAGTGGGGTGTTGGATAGAAAAGAGTTGAGTGGAGAGACTTTAGAACAATTTAGGAGCTTTTTAAGGAGTTTGGTGATGCATGGTGTTGTTGGTACAGCACTTGGTGGGGTTTGTACTCTCGTTGGAGAACCGCAAAATCTACTTATAGGAGAGCGTATGGGATGGGATTTTGTTCAATTTTTTCTAAAGATGGCAGCTGTTTCGTTACCTGTACTAGTTGCAGGTATGTTAACAACAATGTTGCTTGAGTCTACCGGGTGGTTTGGTTTTGGAACAAAGCTTCCTCCTGTTGCCAGAAGAATTATTGAAAGTTATACTAAAGAAGAAGATGCTAATAGATCTGAAAAATCAAAATTCGGATTAGTGGTTCAGGGAATTTCTGCAATTTTATTAATTGCAGGACTAGCATTGCATATAGCTCCTGTAGGTTTCATAGGTCTCGCATTAATCATTGTGCAGACTTCATTTATGGGAATTACGGAAGAGCATCAACTTGGAAAGGCTTTCGAAGAAGCACTGCCTTTTACAGGTCTTTTGGTAGTCTTTTTTGTAGTTGTAGCTATGATTCATGATCAACACTTATTTACTCCAATTATCAATTGGGCTTTAGAACTAAAACCGGAAGAACAACCCGCTATGTTTTATGTCGCAAATGGATTACTGTCTATGATAAGTGATAATGTCTTTGTGGCAACTGTGTATATTGGTGAAGTGGCGCAGGCATTTGATAATGGACAGATAACCAGAGAACAGTTTGAGAAACTAGCTGTTGCTATTAATACAGGTACAAATTTGCCAAGTGTTGCAACACCTAATGGTCAGGCAGCGTTCTTATTTCTGTTAACCTCCTCTTTAGCTCCTCTAATTGGATTGTCCTATATGAGAATGGTTAAAATGGCTCTGCCTTATACCATTGTTTTAGGAGGAGTCGGGTTATTAGGGATAATTTATTTCCTGTAAACTTTAAATAGAAACATACTTAACCTATCATATTAACGTTAGTATACTAACACTAAATTAACGCATATACTTATGAAGCATTTATTTTTGCTTATGTCATTAGCCCAATCTACTAAAGATGTTGACCCTGAAGTAGAAGAGAAATCATTGTCTATAATGGACCTGCTTCTTAGTGGAGGAACTGGAGGAGTAGTAATAATAGCTATATTATTTGTTCTGTTATTTGTGGCAGTTTATATTTATTTTGAAAGACTTTTTGCTATTAAAGCAGCTTCAAAATATGATCAGAGCTTCATGCATCAAATCAGAGACAATGTTGCAAGTGGTAAATTAGAAGCAGCTAAAATCTTGTGTGCACAAACCAATAATCCGGTAGCAAGATTAACGGAAAAGGGAATTTCCAGAATAGGTCATCCTCTTGAGGATATAAATAAGGCTATAGAGAATGCAGGGAGATTAGAAGTATACAAATTAGAAAAAAATGTAAGTATACTCGCTACTGTTGCTGGAGCTGCACCAATGATTGGATTCTTAGGAACAGTAATTGGTATGATTTTGGCATTTCATAATCTGGCAACAAGTGCCGGAAGTGCGGATATGGGATCACTAGCAGAAGGGATCTATACAGCAATGACAACCACTGTGGCAGGTCTTGTTGTAGGTATTGTTGCCTATATTGGTTACAACCATTTAGTTGTAAGAACAGATAAGGTAGTACATACTATGGAAGCCAATGCTGTTGATTTCTTGGATATGCTAAACGAACCAGCTTAATATGAATTTAAGAGGAAGAAATAAAGTAAGTCCGGAATTTAGTATGAGTTCTATGACAGATATTGTATTTCTGTTACTGGTTTTCTTTTTACTAACTTCTCCTGCCATTACACCTGAAGCATTGGATTTAATTCTACCAAAGGCTAAAGGTAAGAGTACTAATGTGCAGAATATATCTGTAAGTATAACCAATAAGCTTCAGTATTATGTGGATGAAGAGAGGGTAAGTCAAAGTAGTTTAGAGAGTACTTTAAAATCTAAATTGGCCGGACAAAATGAACCTACTATAATACTACGTGCAGAAGAGGGAGTGCCTATTGAAAAAGCTGTAGGAGTTATGGATATTGCGAATAGAAACAAATTTAAGGTGATACTGGCGGTAAGACCAGAGTAGAGGGGATGCTAAATCTAGATACTAAACATAAAAAGAAATCTTTCTTTTTAACTACAGTTATACATGTAGTTATCATTATTTTGCTTTTTTATCTTGGTTTAACATATCTAGATCCACCTCCAGAGGCTGGGATAGCTGTTAATTTTGGTAACTTAGATACAGGTTCTGGTAACGAACAACCAGATCAATTGATAAAAACTTCTCCTAAAGAGACTGTTCCAGAGGTAACTCCTGAACAACCTGAGGTAAATCAGGAAGTCTCAGAAATACAAGATGATGTTATAACTCAGGATAATTCTGAAGCTCCGGTAATTGACAAAAAACCTAAGAAAGAAGAGGTTAAGGAAGTCGATAAGCCTGAAAAAAAACCTGTAAAAAAGCCCATAGAAAGTAAGCCAGAGGAAAAAAAGCCTATAGAGGAGAAAGTTGAAGAGAAGAAACCCGATCCTAAACCAGATAAATCTACTTTAGATATTTTGGATAGCTTTAAAAACGGTCCTAAGACAGATGGAACTGCTTCTGATGGAAGCGAGGGCGATGATAATTCTCCTGGTGATAAAGGTAATCCAAATGGAGATCCTTATGCAAGTACATATTATGGTCAACCTGGTCCCGGAGGTTCAGGAGGTGTTGGTTATGGTCTTAATGGTAGAGGAAAACCTACTAATTCAAAAGTTGTCCAGGAATGTAATGAGGCAGGTAGAGTTGTTGTTAAAATAGTAGTTGACAGATCAGGAAAGGTAGTACAAGCTATTCCTGGAGTGCAAGGGACTACCAATAGCGCAAAATGTCTCCTGGATCCGGCAAAGGCAACAGCACTCACTTTCAGATGGAAGCCTGATGCTAATGCTCCGGAAAGACAAATAGGTTTTATAGAAGTTAACTTCAGCCTTGGTGAGTAATTAATATTCAGGATTACAATTTCTTTTTTTTAATAATTATTACCTTTAGTTTTTTCAAATTAAAGTGATAGTTACAATGAAATCTATTAAAACTTTAGCAGGGGTACTTCTTTTTATAGGCTTTTTAGGTGTAGCCTTTTATCTGTTGGATAAAACAAATAAGAACCAAATTCAATCCCGCGAGGAGAAAGGTAAACTTCCTAACGATATTATGTTTATGCAAAGGGCTTACCCTACGGGTACAATTAAATCCGATGCCTATCGCCTGGGAAATGCTTGGAAGAATCAAGTAGAAAAGTCTCAAAGAATGATCGCTAATGTATGGGAATTTGTTGGGCCATTAAATATAGGTGGTAGAATTACTGATATAGAGATATCAACCGGAACTACTAATGCTATTTATGTTGGAGCAGCTTCAGGAGGGATATTTAGATCACTCGATAATGCTGCGAGTTGGCAGCCTATATTTGATGATCAACCCATGTTAGCTATAGGTGATATAGAAATTTCAAAATCTGATACTGATCTTCTTTATGTGGGGACAGGAGAGCCTAATGCAGGTGGAGGGTCTCTTGCATATGATGGGGATGGTATTTACAAAAGCATTGATGGAGGAAATACGTGGCAATCTAAGGGTTTAGAAAATGTAGGTAGCATAAGCAAAGTGATCATAGACCCCACAGATGATAATAAAGTTTTTGTAGGGGCAATGGGTCCGCTATTTAGGAATGATAATAATAGAGGAGTATATAGAAGTGAAGATGGAGAGTAATGTTTTGTTTATCAGTAATAAAACGGGGATCATTGATATGGCTATACATCCCACAAATTCAGATGTTATTTATGCGGTAGCGTGGGAGCGGGAAAGAACTCCACAAAATAGAGTTTATGGAGGGGCAACTTCAGGAATTTATAAATCAACGGATGGAGGGGATACTTGGGTTGAATTGACCAATGGTCTTCCTTCAGACCCGTCTCAGAAGGGTCGAATAAGTATTGATATTTCACAATCTAATCCTAATGTATTATACGCATCTTATGCAGATAGTATAGGAAGTATTCAGGGAGTTTACAAAACTACTGATGGAGGTACAAATTGGGTGGCAGTTAATTCTGATCAGTTAACTAATGTAGGATTTCATTGGTGGTTTGGAGGTTTGTTTATAGATCCCAGCAATGAAAATGTAGTGTATCACGTAGGTTTTGATATGCAAAAAACTGTGGATGGTGGTAATAATTGGCAATCTACATTTTCAAATGTTCATGTGGACCAACACGCGTTAGCATTCTTTCCTGATAATTCGTCATACATATTTGTAGGAAATGACGGAGGATTGTATAGAAGTACAAATGATGGTGATACCTATGTAAAAGATTTGAAGCTTCCTATTACTCAGTTTTATAGATTTTATGTAGATCCTCACGATGATCAGCGGTTATATGGAGGAAGTCAGGATAACAGTACTATAAGAACTACAACAGGAGGTCTTTCTGATTGGACGATAATTAACGGCGGAGATGGTTTTCAGCCTTTAGTGAATAAAGATGATTCTAATACGATTTATGCGCTTTCACAGCGCGGTAATTTAGTGAGGTCTACAAACGACGCTCTAACTTTCTCTCAAGCTTTAAATGGCATTAATTTTAGCGATAGAAATAATTGGGATACGCCAATAGCTTTTGATCCGGCAGATAACAATATAATGTACTATGGAACGAATTTCTTATATAAGTCTATCGATGGAGCGGGCAGTTGGAGTGCAATCAGCCCTGATTTAACTAATGGTTCAGGTATGGGTAACTTAAGTTTTGGTACCATAACTTCGATTGATGTTTCGCCATTAAATAGTAATATCATATATGCGGGTACAGATGACGGTAATGTATGGAGTACTACAGATTCCGGGACTAATTGGACAAATGTGTCCGGATCTTTGCCAAACAGATGGGTAACTAGAGTACAAGCATCTCCTAATGACATGAATACTGTTTATGTAACTTTTTCCGGGTATCGCTATGGAGAAGACAATGGACACGTATATACTAGTTCTGATAATGGTACTAATTGGAATGACATTTCGACCGGATTACCTGATATTCCTGTGAATGATATAGAGGTTGATGAGTTTAATAATCTGTTTTTAGGAACGGATATAGGAGTTCTTGCTTCTGATGATAATGGAACTACTTGGCAGCCATTAGGAGATAATTTACCCTCTGTGGTAATTACAGATTTACATATTGATGAAAGAACTAAATTTTTATATGCTGGCACTTATGGAAGATCAGCTTATAAAATGGATATTTCAGAAAATGTGCTGGATATTGATGATCTCGTGCTAGATGATAATTCCTTTATCATTTATCCAAATCCTGTAGAAGATGAGTTACTGATTTCAATACCTCTTACTGTAATTAATGAAAAAATCTACATCTATAACCAAATGGGTCAATTGCAAAAGTTTAAAGAATTAAAGGATACAGAAACCAGAGTAGATCTAAGCGATTTGGCTAAAGGAATTTATATTCTGAAGATTGGACAAGGAATATCAACATCTAAGAAAATAGTAAAAAAATAACTTTAAATTATAAAAGTCATAAATTATCAAGAAACTTTAGACTGGATGTTTAAGCAGTTACCTATGTATCAGAAACAAGGTGCTGTAGCTTATAAAGCTGATCTTAGTAATACACTAATGTTGGCGTCTTATTTGAATCATCCTGAACTTAATTTTAAAAGCGTACATGTAGCAGGGACCAATGGAAAAGGTTCTACAAGTCATATGCTTGCTTCAATTCTACAGGAGCAGGGTTATAAAACCGGATTATACACATCTCCTCACTTAAAAGATTTTAGAGAACGGATCAAGATCAATGGAGAGATGATAACAGAATCAGAGGTGATTAGTTTCGTAGAAAGGCATAAGAGTTTTTTTGAAAAAAATAGTCTTTCCTTTTTTGAGATGACCGTTGGAATGGCTTTTGAGTTTTTTTCAAAGGAAAAAGTGGATATAGCTATTATTGAAGTAGGAATGGGAGGAAGACTCGATTCTACAAATATTATAATTCCGGAGGTCTCTGTGATTACTAACATAGGTTTTGATCATATGGCTTTTTTAGGTGATACATTAGGACAGATAGCAGGTGAGAAGGCCGGAATTATTAAAAATGGAGTCCCCGTGGTTATTGGAAAATCACAGGAAGAAACTAAAGAGGTGTTTAAAGCTAAAGCTTTAGATCACCAGAGTCCGATTTATTTTGTAGATCAAAGCGCTGAAATTGAATACGAATCTGACCTTAAAGGAATCTACCAAAAAGAAAATAAGAGGACCGTTTTAAAGACTATTCAGGTTTTGAGAAAAATGGGATGGGCTATAAGCGATGAATCATTAGAAACAGGTTTTAAAAATGTCGTACGCAATACAGGATTACGGGGTAGGTGGCAGATATTACAAAAAAAACCTTTAGTGATTTGTGATACTGCGCATAATAAAGATGGTTTGGAGTTGGTAATAAAGCAATTACAGGAGCAGGAATATGAACAATTACATATGGTTTTGGGTGCCGTTAATGATAAAGATTTAGATTCCATACTACCTCTTTTTCCTAAAGATGCCATCTATTATTTTGCACGTCCTGATGTTCCGAGAGGTCTTGATGAAAAAGAATTACAAAAAAAGGCAAAAAAATTTCATTTGAATGGAATGGCATTTTCTTCAGTTTCTCAGGCTTATTTATCTGCTAAACAAGTAGCTACAGAAAGGGATTTGATCTATGTTGGAGGTAGTACTTTTGTGGTGGCAGAAATAATTTAAAATTTATTAAAAAAACTTTTGGTAGAGTTTAAAACTGTGCTATATTTGCATCCGCAATCAAGAACTATGATTGTTAACTAAACAGAAATAAAATTAAATTAAGAAATGAA
>NZVW01000017.1 GCA_002697475.1 Aquimarina sp.
AAAAATCTTTTTGAAGTTTAAGTATGTTTTTAAAATCCATTGGAGTATCTGTGTGAGAAATTACTCTAAAATAGACTTTTTTACCGAGATAGTTTGAGTTTCTTTTGCATTTCCTTTACGGTCATGGTGCTACCATCGTGGCTCCAGCCCGGTGGGCCAAATATGTACATGAATTTATGATACCAGTTTTTGGATTTTTTGACATCTTTCCAAATATCCTGATATTCGTGTGTTAAAATCGTCCAGGGATTATAAGATGATGGTGGTTTGGTTACTCCGTATTCTATTTCAGTATCATCATCTAATTCCTTAAAGGTACCAAACATACGATCAAAAATATTAAGAAAACCTCCATGGTTTTTGTCCATGTACTCAACGTTCTTAGCGTGATGAACCTGATGCATCGTATGTGTATTCATAAATTTATCCAGAAAACCTAGTTTAGGTATATACACAGAATGCAATTGAAATTGCCAAAGCGCTTCAATACCTAAACAAACAATAACCATCTCCGGTGGAAAGCCTATCGCTGGTAACCACATATAAAAAAGAGGTTTGTATAGTAATGTAAACCATCCGTTTCTTACAGCAGTTCCGAGATTAAAATTATCTGAGGAATGATGAACAATATGAGCAGCCCAAAGCAAACGTATCATATGATTTTGTCTATGGAACCAGTAGTAGGTGAAATCATCCAGGAACTGACATAATAACCAAACATACCATGCATATCCGAAGGATTTCCATCCAAAGATATTTTGTCGTACCCCGTCAATTTCGGGATTGAAAAATTCGTAAACCCCAGTAAAAATTATGATGGTAACCGTAACTTTAATCAATGGACCCAGAATGGCAGAACCTACACCCATAAACAGGCTGGCTCCTAAATCTTTCCAATGATATAATTCTTTAAAACCAGTAGACTTACTGTAGGTGAGTTCCAGAAGAATTAATCCTAAAAATAGTGGGACTCCGTAGACTAGGGGATTGGTAAAATTCATTAAACTTTAGATTGATAAAATGCGGAATATAAGCATAATTAGTTATAAATAGTTGAGAAGTAATAATTATCTCTACTTTTAAAAATCAATTAACGAATGTTTAAGTATCGGTAATTGACCTAATTCCCTATTTTTTAAATAATTCATCCATATCCTTAAAGCATTTAAACTCCAATGCATTACCACAGGGGTCATAAAAAAACATTGTACCTTGTTCGCCGGTTTCGCTTTTAAATCTAATATAGGGTTCTATGACAAAAGTGATTCCTTTCTGTTTTAGCTTTTCTGCCAACTCTTCCCATTGATTCCATTGTAATATGATACCAAAATGAGGTACTGGAACCTCTTTGCCATCCACAGCATTGGTATGGCTACTCTCCTCTGACTTTGGTTTATAATGAATGACTAATTGATGGCCGTAAAAATTAAAATCTACCCAATGTTCACTACTTCGGCCTTCTTCCAGTTCTAAGACTTCATTATAGAATTTTCTGGCTTTAGGAACATCATCAACCGGTATGGCAAGGTGAAATGGTGAAAGTGTATTCATAGTTTTAATTTTTTAGTTTCTTTTTCTATTATTTCCTCTGGATCGGTCGGGTCTTTTAAATTGTTTTGAATATTTTTTTGTCTTATTGGGTAGCGATGCCTCTTCAGTCTTACTGGATCCGCCAGTATCATCGTTTATAATTTCAAGCTCTTTTTTAGTCAGCTCTCTATATTTACCAACAGGAACATCTAATAAAATATTCATGATTCTTATCCTTTTTAGTTGTACAACTTCATAACCCAAATACTGACACATTCTTCTAATCTGTCTGTTTAATCCCTGAGTAAGTACAATTCTAAAGTCGTAGGTACTAATCTTCTCAACTTCACATTTTCTGGTTATGGTATCTAAAATGGGGATTCCATTACTCATTTTAGATACAAACTCCGGGGTTACAGTTTTGTCTACAGTAACAATATATTCTTTTTCGTGATTATTTCTTGCCCGCAAAATTTTATTGACGATATCTCCGTCACTGGTTAATAGTATTAGACCTTCGCTGGGCTTATCAAGTCTGCCTATGGGAAAAATCCTTTTAGGATAATTAATGTAGTCTATGATATTGTTTTTTTCTTTTGATGAGGTGGTGCATACAATACCCACAGGTTTATTGAAAGCCAAATAGACGTGTTCTTCCTTAGGTTCAGTTATAGATTTTCCATCAACTTCGACTGTATCGGTGCTGCTAACTTTGGTTCCCATTTCAGGAACTTTACCATTAACCGTTACTCTGCCTTGTTCGATAAGTTTATCTGCTTCTCTTCGGCTACAATAGCCCACTTCGCTTAAATATTTATTAAGCCTTTTTAAATCAGTATTCTCCACATGCAAATTTGGTTATAAAAAATCAATCTTTCAAGAAATCAATAATCATATCATCAACTTCATCAAAGAAAAGGGAATGACCGAAGTTTTCTGTTGTTATTAAATGAGAATCGTTCCAGTTTTCGTGAATTTTTAAACTGCCTTTGTAAGGAGCAATATCATCATACTTATCATGTATAATTAGTCCTGGAATAGTGATCTTTTGGGCAAAATAAGGCATTGAAAATTCCTCAAAGGAATATCCAAATTGTTCTTTAAAGAAATTATTAAGGCTCGTAAGGAATTTATCTGAAAATCGTAAAGCTGTTTTATAGTTTTGCATGATTTCGGATAATTCTGCCGGTGGGGCTAAGATGATTGTTTTTTCAACTTCCTTATTCTGATATCTGTATTGATTAAATATAGAAGCCATTGCACCTACGGAATGAGATACCATATAATTGGGTCTGTATAACTGGACTATCTTTTGCAAGCATTCTGCATATAAAGGAACATTTAAAATCTTACCAGAAGAGTTACCATGTGCCGGAGCATCGAATGCCACGACAGTATAGCCTATTTGATTTAATTTTTCGATTAAGGTTTTCCATCTGTGAGAATTACTTTCCCAACCGTGTACCAGTAAAATGGTTTCCTTATAACCAACCCATCGATAGGTCTGTAGATAGAGATCATTAACAGTAATAATTTCATCTTCTGCTTCTTCTAAAAAATATTCCTGATCCGGAAGTATTCTACCTTTTCTTGGGGTACAAAATAAAATAAAAGCTTTGTGCAGCGCTTTTTTAGGTGATATTAAGAAAAGTGTTGACAGTTGCTTTCCAACCAGCAGGGGGGCATATTTTTTTAAAGTTTTGCGTACCATAAATCTATTGCTCTTCCCTGTTAACTTTTTCTATGCTAAATGCAGGCAGGCATATGGCTATATATTCGCATTCAAGTTCAAAGGGATTTGAATATTGAACCCGAGATCCTTTTAAAACCTTAATAGATTGACCAGTTTCCAAGATCACTTTCTCATCATTAATGATAAATTGCTTTTTACCTTTAATAATATAGGTGTATTCGTCAAATTCAGGTGTTTGAAAAGGTTCACTCCATCCAGGAGGCGCTATCATGTGTGCTATGCTTAACTCTGATGAACCATCTGAAGCGAGGCCAAAATGCTCTTCTATTAATTTACCATCCGTAGTAGGCACAATAAAAGGGGAATTCTGAATATAATAGCCTTTGCTCATAACTTATGAAAATTAAATGTTAGAATAATACTAGTCTCTACCAGGAAACCCAAAAGTGTTTAATTTTAGCAGAATCAGGAATGTTATTTGCTTCAATCTTTTGATTTGTATTACCTCGATAGATCATAGGTAACTCCATTTTGTCAATAGTGAAATAAGCATTTATACTATCTACAAAAACTACTGCTGAACTCAGTGTGCTCTCAATTTTTGAGACAGGATAATTATCTTTAATATCTTTAAAATAAGAATCAGAGGATAATCCTGTAGCCGTTTTATATCTTGAGTCTATAATCTGAATACTTTCAATTTTTGAATCCGGATTATTACTTTCCTTGGCTTCCATGATTAAAAGTTTATCTCCACTTTTAGTATAAATAGAAATTTCATTAGAAGTATTTAAAAACTGACTTCCTTTTTGTCCCTTCACTATAGAATCATTGCTAAAAATAGAGTCAAGTTGCTTTATAGATGTTTCTTTATTGATTAAACCTACCTGATTAGAGGATACCTCAAATCGCTTATCCACTTTGTCCTCGTGGCAGCTTATAAATATAGAAACGGACAGCGTCAGTATCAGAAATTTTTTCATTAATAATGGTTTTGAATTATTTTTTTGAACTTAAAATTTTATTAAGAATCCCTAACGCTCCTCTAATAAAAGTAGCACTAGTTAATACTTTAACAATAGCTTTCTCTGTGGTACTACTGGAGCTTCTTGATCTGCCTGTGGAGCGGCTTGATTTGTTAAGCTTTTCCCTTTCTTTTTTTGCAGCTTCTTTTGCCTCTTCTTCTTCAGCCTGTGCTATTTTTTCGTTGAGAAGCTCGTATGCACTTTCTCGATCAATAGTTTCATTATACTTATCTGCGAGTTTTGACTTTTTTAATAAGTCCTTTAACTCTGTATCCGTAAGTACGTCCATTCTACTCATAGGAGCTCTTAGCATAGTGGCAGCAAGTGGAGTAGGACGACCTTTTTCATCAAGAGCAGTAACTAAAGCCTCTCCAATTCCCAGAGCGGTCAGTATTTCCTTGGTGTCATAATAGTCAGAAATAGGATAATTTTCTGCCGTGAGTTTAATTGCCTTTCTATCCTTTGCGGTAAAAGCGCGTAAAGCATGCTGAACCTTAAGTCCTAATTGGCTCAAGACACCATCAGGAATATCTGTTGGGTTTTGAGTTACAAAATATAAACCTACTCCCTTTGACCTTATAAGTTTTACAATACTTTCTATCTGATCCATCAGTGCACTGGAAGCTTCATCAAAAATTAAATGTGCTTCATCCAGAAAAATAATTAATTCTGGTCTGTCACTATCTCCCTGTTCAGGGAAAGTACTATATATTTCAGCCAATAAGCTTAACATAAAAGTAGAAAACAATTTAGGTCTGTCCTGAATATCGGTAAGTCTTACTATATTGATTACCCCGCGACCTTCATCACTAACTCTACATAAATCCTGAACTTCAAAGGATCTTTCGCCAAAAAACAGATCAGCCCCTTGTTGTTCCAACTCGACAATTTTTCTCAGTATCGCTCCGGTGGATGATGTGGATATTCTTCCATAGTCTTTTTCGAGTTCTTCCTTACCCTCTTGCGTAGAGTATTGTAATACTTTTTTCAGATCGTTTAAATCTAAAAGAGGTAGCTGGTTGTCATCACAATATTTAAAAAGAATAGCTATAATTCCGGCCTGTGTTTCTGTAACATCTAATATTCTGGAAAGGAGAACGGGTCCAAATTCGCTTACCGTTGCTCTAAGGCGCACTCCGTTTTGTTCTGAAAGTGTTAAAATTTCCACAGGAAAATTTTTTGCCTCAAAAGGAATATTAATTTTTTGATGACGCTCGTCAATCTTAGGATGCCCTTGGCTGGCTGCAGCGATTCCACTAAGATCACCTTTAATATCCATCAACAATACCGGGATACCTTTTTCGCTTAGATTTTCAGCTATGATCTGAAGCGTTTTGGTTTTACCTGTTCCTGTTGCTCCGGCAATCAATCCGTGCCTGTTTAAAGTTTTTAAAGGAATTTTTACGTGGGCATCGCCAATAACTTCATTCTCAAGCATTGCAGCACCTAAGGTTATAAAATCACCTTTTGTAGAATATCCTTCATTTATATGTTGTGCGAAAGAGCTAGAATCACTCATTGTATTTCAATTTTTGATAAAAATAGCAATCTTAACAATTCTATAGAAGTCTTTATGATTTTGTTTTTAGTAATTTATAGAACTGAACTAACTAAATTTAAAATTATCATGAGACCAATCTATATTTTACTTTTACTAATAACAGTTTTTCTAGGTTTTAATTGTAATGGAGAGGCCCTGCCTTCTAAAAAGGAGCTTTTATTTCACAAAAGTCATGAGCCTAAAAAGGCTGACGCACCCTTTTCAGATATTGTACAAGTAGGAGATTTATATTTTTTATCAGGCCAAGTGGGCATGGATCATAAAACACGAAAGTTAGTTGAAGGCGGTATTGAAGCTGAGACCAGGCAATGTCTAGAAAATATTAAGGCAGTTTTAGAAAAACATGAGATGGGTATGGATAATGTCGTAAAATGCACGGTAATACTTGCGGATATAGAGGATTTTAAAACATTTAATGAAATTTATAAAACCTATTTTCCGAAAAAGCCTGCGAGGACAACCTTTGCGGCAAAAGGACTTGCTGTAGGTGCCAAAATAGAAATTGAATGCATCGCATCAAAGTAGTTTTTTAAACCTAAGCTTATAAAATGTTTTAGGGATTATTAATTACCTTTGCAGCCTTATGGAGAAAAGTATTAATGATTTAGTTGCAGATGGTAGAATGCTTCCTTTAATGGAGGAGTTTTATACTATACAAGGTGAAGGATATTATAAAGGAACTGCAGCTTATTTTATCAGAGTAGGAGGTTGTGATGTGGGATGTCACTGGTGTGATGTGAAGGAAAGTTGGAATGCTGAAGTTCATCCACCTACAAGTGTTAAGCAGATTGTAGAAAATGCAAATAAATATAGTGATACCATAGTAGTCACAGGAGGAGAACCTTTGACCTGGAATATGAATCCTTTAACATCCGGATTAAAGCAAAAGGGTATGAAAACTCATATAGAGACTTCCGGAGCCTATGAGCTAACAGGAGAATGGGATTGGATTTGTCTTTCTCCTAAGAAGCTAAAGTTACCTACGGAAGAAATTTATCAACAAGCTCATGAGCTTAAGTGCATTGTATACAATAAAAGTGATTTTGATTTTGCGGAGCTTCAGGCTTCTAAGGTAAATAGAGATTGTATTTTATACCTACAACCAGAATGGAGTAATAGAGAAAAAATGATTCCAATGATTGTGGACTATGTTATGAAAAATCCTAAATGGAAAGTTTCGTTGCAAACTCATAAATACTTGAATATTCCGTAGTTTTTTAACCTGATAAATAAATATTCTGACTTTTTTAGGAAGATTTTTTATCAAACTCTAAAGCGGTTACTGTATTACCGTAGTCAAAATATAAATAATCCATTGAATTTTTTAGTAAAAAGAAAGATTAATCTTACACAACATTAAAATTAATTGCGAATTTAGATTTATTTGTTCTGATTTTTCTGTCTTTATATCGAAAATAGCCATCGTGAAAACAGTTTAATTTTTTATTTTGTCTTGATGTAGTTAACTTGTATTCAAGAAATTAAAACACATATAAATGGGGCATTTTTACAAAGTTTTTTATGCAAATCTGAAGCTTTTTATTGGGTTCGTAAGAGAACTGCCCGGAGCTTCAAGATACGCGATACGAAAATAATTTTCACACAAATCATTTAATTTTTCGTAGACTTATTTTAAGTAGATCTTAGGTTAAGATCATTCTGAAAAGAATGATCTTTTTTTGTTTACAATATGGTGAATAACTGTTTAGACTATAATTTAAAACTTTACTTATTTATTTGTATATTAGGGATATAACAAAAAATCATAAACAATGGATTCTTTTCTTGAGATATTAGGGGTTAGTTTCAAGTCCCTGATAAAGTTTTTAAAAGAACTCCCCAAGGCATCTAGCTATGCTATTAGAAAATAGTACTACCTTTTGTAACCTACTTGATTAAAAGACTATCTGTTATGGTATGCCTTTTCTGGATTCATGGGGAAATTACCCCTAATTTTTGGACATAGGCTGTAGGTGAATTCATTTAAATTTAACATTTAATTTCAATCATAATAGCCTTGTGGCGATGGTATTGGGATTTCGTCTATTTTAAGATTTAAGAAGATGTTAATTTTTTATTTCCTAAAAAGATAGTCTTTATTTTTGTATAATAACTTAAAAATGAAGGATGTATGAAGCTATTTTACGGTATTTTGACTATTGACATTAAGGCACTTAAAAGTTTCTTGAAGCATTTGCCTGCTGCTTGCAGTAATGCTATTCATAGATAGTATAATGGATAGGAGGGGGAATTTCCCCTTAATTGAAAGAACTTTAATGTGTTTTCTGACGTTTAATCGGTGTAATGTATAATTATATCTATTATGCTGATTTTTAGTGGGAATCCATTTTGAAGTTTAGTATATTTGAGTATAAACATTAAAGTAAAAAATATGGGGCTATTTTACACAAAATTTAGAGTAACTTTCAGAATCGTAATGGAATTCTTAAAAGAATTACCAGGTGCATCTGGACACGCAATACACAGATAAATAATATTTTAATTAAGTTAAAGAAAAAAATAAAGAGGGTTTTTAACCCTCTTTATTTTTTTTATAATGCTATTATTTGTAGAAAGGAACTTCTACCATAGTCTTATCCCAACCCATAACAAGATGATATCCTTTATCTACAGGTTTAAAAGCTATAGAAAAGACCTCAAGCTCATCTCCATTGGTTGCAGGAACTTTAATTCTGGCTACATCTTTTGATTCATCATAGTTATATGCACCCCAAGCGTCTAAATCAGAATTAAGTATAATTGTCCATTCTTTTTCTCCTGGAATGGTGAACAAGGAATAAGTACCTGCTTTTACTGTCTTGTCCCCAAATTTCATATCTGAAAATAGTTTGATCTCAGTAGCTTCGTCAGCACCTGTTCTCCATACTTTTCCATAAGGAACTAATGTTCCAAATATTTCTCTATCCTTCTTCTGGGGTCTACTGTAAATTACCTTAATATCCGGTTTTGCATTTCTGTCAGCTTTAGCATAAGCAATGTCCGTTGGACTCTTTTGTAAACCTGCAAATTTTTGTGCCTGTGTTGTGAATAATCCCCCCAGCACGATGGCTACTAATAAAATTGTGTTTTTCATAATAGTTTAAAATGTTTACTACGTAGAGACGTAAATTAAAATCTCAACTTACAGCAATTAAGAAAAGTTCTGCTATAATTTTTTGTTAAATGTAAACTTACAAATTGTAAGATGAATCTATATTTTTCTAAACTTTAGATTTCATAATTTAATTAAAATCAATTTATATGTTTAGTATATTAATTAAAAATGAATTTTAGTTTATAATTTGTAATGTTTAAATGATATTTGACTTATAAATAACAAGAAAAAGTAAATTTATGTGTGGAATTGTTTGCGCTTTTGACTTAAAACAGAAACCAGATTTTTTAA
>NZVW01000018.1 GCA_002697475.1 Aquimarina sp.
CTTCAAAAAGATTTTTTTACCACCAACAAAACCAAAGAAGTTGCTTTTAGAATTAATGAACTGAAACGATTAAAAAGTGTTTTACAAAAAAATGAGGCACTTCTTTATGAAGCTATAGACAAAGACTTCAAAAAGTCCAAAAAAGAAACCTATCTTACAGAGTTATCATTAATCTACAACGAGATTGATATCGCTGTAAAAAGGGTAAAGAAATGGTCCAGGAAAAAAAGAGTTGCTGTAAGCATAGCCAACTTACCTGCTAAAGCGTATATCGTTCCGGAGCCACTGGGAGTTTCATTAATCATAGGAGCGTGGAATTATCCATATCAATTATCGATTGCACCTGCTATAGCGGCTATAGCTGCAGGATGTACAGTAATTTTAAAACCTAGCGAACTCCCTGCCAACACATCGGCAGTGATGAAAAAAATCATCAACGAAAATTTTGATCCTCATTTTTTTACGGTTATTGAAGGAGGAGTTGAAGAAACTACGGCGCTGCTAAAATTAGATTTCGACAAAATATTCTTTACGGGTAGCGTACCTGTAGGTAAAATTGTATATCAAGCTGCCGCAGAAAACCTTACTCCGGTAACCTTAGAATTAGGCGGAAAAAGCCCGGCGATCATCACTGCTGATGCCGATATCGATATGACTGCTAAGAGACTAGTCTGGTCAAAATTTTTAAATGCGGGACAAACATGTATAGCACCGGATTATGTCCTTGTTGAGGAATCTATTAAAACTAAATTCTTAGATGCCGTTGTAGCACGCATCAAAAATTCTGATTATCAAACCCAAAACGAGAATTATACACAGATTATTAATCAGAAGAATTATGACCGTTTGGTAGATCTGATAGATAATAAAAAAGTCTATTACGGAGGAAAAAGCAATACAGCATCCCGGACAATTGAGCCCACGATTTTAAGCGATGTTTCCTGGGAGGATACGATTATGGAAGATGAAATATTTGGACCTATACTCCCTGTATTAACATTCAAAGACATAGATGAGGCTATTGCCAAAATTAAATCAAAACCGAAACCACTTTCGTGTTATGTATATACCCAAAGCGCTAAAGTAAAAAAACGAATAGTATCAGAAATTTCTTTTGGTGGTGGCGCTATTAATGATTCTGTTATGCATATTGTTGAACCTTCATTACCTTTTGGTGGTGTGGGCCATAGCGGGATAGGTAATTATCACGGAAAATTTGGTTTTGATGCTTTTTCTCACAACAAAAGTGTGCTGCAAAAATCCTTTTGGATAGAGCTGAATTTAAAACATCCCCCGTATACCGATTTTAAGTTTAAATGGCTAAAAAGGTTGATAGGTTAAGAAAGTATTGTTCTTTAAAAGCTTAAGTCTAAGGAAAGCATTACGTATCGAGGAATTAAATTACTTTGATAAATCGTTGTAGAAAAATCAGAATTTTGTATCTGACTGAATACACGATTATTCAATAAATTTCTACCTGTTAGCCTTCCTGAGATCCATTTTATTTTTTTTGGCTTGTGCCTAATCTCAAAATCAATAAAAGAAAAGTCTTCTTTAGATTCAGTATTTGGTTTAAAATAATCATAGGTAATTGTACCAACCCACCCCTTAACAGGCTTGAAAATTGCTTTCAATGAATTTTTAAAGCCCTTGTTACTATTTACTTCTTGTCCATCAATAAAATAAGAGTTTAATGATAATGTGGTATAATTCTCAAAATTAAATGGTATTCTAAAAGCTGTTTTGGCAAATATTGTATTGTTCCAAAAATTAGATTCTCCATCTCTTGAATTTCCGCTAATTACATTTTGAAATTCTGATATTGAA
This sequence comes from Aquimarina sp., assembly GCA_002697475.1. Classification (GTDB taxonomy): domain Bacteria; phylum Bacteroidota; class Bacteroidia; order Flavobacteriales; family Flavobacteriaceae; genus Aquimarina. The sequence goes on from NZVW01000018.1 coordinate 1,828, forward strand.
TACAAAGAAGACAGTTTTACAGTGGTTTGTATAAATCTTAAATAGCGCTCTGCAGACAATGACAAAATATAAGCATTTAAAGCTGTAGGGCTTTGAAAATATGTGACTCCTGTATAATTTGTATTAACGTTAAGATCAGAAAGAAAGATATTTTCATTGCGGTTATATCCTACAGAAGCAAACAGCTCAATATTTCGATATAGATTACTTAACCTGTAATTAAAATTATACTGCTGTTTTTTTTGCGGTAAAAGACTTGGAATTGAATTAATCGCAGTTCTATTATCTATGATAACTCTATTACGAATTAAAAATTGCTCATCCGGTGTATTCAGCTCATAACTCCCCCTAAAACCAATTGTAGAAACTGGATTGATCTTGTATTCCAAATCTAGAACAGGTTGTATAAACCAATCATTTTTTATCAAATTATCATTAGATGAAGTATCATAGTTTAACTGCTGTGTTATATAAGAAAATGAGACTGAAGGCTTGACTTCTATATCTCCTTTAGTATATGTTAATGAAGGTATGGAAAAATATTCCTTGCGTTCATAATTAAAATCATTATCTATTCCTTCTATTTGCGTGTCATTCTCGTTTAAAAAAGATGTAAAAGGATTATTATCTATACTTATACCGGTTGCTATAGCATACTTAATCGATTTTTTTCTTCCTAAAAGAACAAGTCTGTTTTGAAAACTCTCTTTCTTAAAAGAAGTAAACTGATCATAAGAATTTAGCTCCTCTTGTTCCGTAAAAAAGTTCCCAAAGGTAGAGAAACGCTGTGGCACATCATTTTTAGCATATAGAGAAATAAACTGAACTGCCGTTGTTTTATTGATTCTATAGGTATAGTTTATTTTATGTTTTAACAAGAAATCTTCAGTATCTAAACCCGTTACTGTGTTGTCTGATAAATCTCTTATAAAATTGGCAGTTGACCCTATTTGATTCTTACTTAACACCGCATCAATTTCTAATAAACTATTTTTGGATACGTTATATGTAAATTTAATATCTAATCCTTTTGCTTGTGGTTTTTGACGAATTTCTGTGATATCGGTATAACTAAATTGTTCATCATTAAAGAAAAAATCATTTTGATAAAGTTCTTGTTGAAAAACATTATCTTTTAGGTATACTATATTAGACTTTAATTTAGCTCTATTAGAAAACTTGTAGAGTACATTATAAGTACCATATAATTGCTCATCAACTCTACTTCGCTTATACCCCAAAACACTATTGATAGGTGCATTGTTTATTAATGTGGTGCTATAGATATCATCCTCGTTCTCATTTTCTATAGCAACAATGCTCCCCGAGCTACGAGTGAGCATATCATAATTCCCTGTATTGCTTAAAGAAAGTTGTCCAAAACTTTTTAAAGAGGCAGAAACACCTAGTAATGTAATATCTGAATCTGAATACGATTTGTCACCGTAACCATAACCTAAATCTGCTGTACCAGAATAATCCGCTCTGTTCTTTTTTAACTTCAAGTTTAAGGCTACACGGTCAGAGTTTTCAATATCTTTTAACAAAGGATTTTTAGAATAATTTTCAATAGCCTCTATCTGATCTACCATGTCTATGGAAATGTTCTTGGTACCTATAGTATATTTGCTGCCAAATAGGTCATCACCATCAAGATTTACAGCAGAGACTTCTTTACCTTTATAACTTATTCTTCCATTATCTCCTACCTCAACACCAGGTAATTTTTTTATAACATCCTCAACCTTACGTTCTGTACCATCTTTGTACTTATCTACATTAAAGACTACAGTGTCCTTTTTAATAGTAAACTTTTTTCTTTCAGAAATAATTACCTCTTCAAGCTTATTAGTCTTAGGAAATAAAGCAAAGTTAAACCGATAAACCTTTGAAGGGTCAGGATTAATAACACTATCTACAATAGCCTCATAGTTTAATGCTTTCGCTTCTATGTATAGGATAGAGCCATATTGTTTTTTTAACGTGTAGTTAAAAACTCCATTACTGTCCGTGATTAAAAACTCTGAAATAACACTAGAATTTTTAGCTTTTTTGAGTAGCAGTGTGGCTTTAGGTATGGTATCACCAGATACATCTATAACAGTTCCTTTAATTTGCTGTGCTATAGAAAACTGTGTAAAATAAAATATACAAATAAGAAGAGTATAAAATCTCAAAATTATATCAAGTTAATTAATCGTAAAAATCGATTTTTGATAATTCTTCAATCAGACCAGTTGGTATATCAATTATCTTACTTACCCAATGATATTGCCCGAGATCAAAATTAAAGGAAATTGTCCCACCTTCCTTTTTAATAAGCTCCGAAATTTGCTGAGCTTTCTTAATTTTCATATCCAAAATATATTGTTTCATGAATTTTTGATATTCAGAATACGTCTTGACTTTATTAGAATTAAAGTAATTCGAAATTTTCTCCTTCATCTTTTCTCCTCCATTTTTTTTCACACTTACAATGTCAATAGCATATTTTCCGGTTAACTCCTCAAAACTTACAATGACTCCGGGTAAACCGTTCAAATTAAAAGGCCCTTTGGATATTGGGATTTCAGAACTAAACCACACTCTATAGTTACGCCCGTGAAAATTCAATGTTGCTTCTTGACAATTAAACTTTTTGATAACTTTTGTATTCCCAGTGAGATTCCAAGGTAAATCTTCATTATTGTATTTATATGTCGTCCCTTTTGTTACTTCAGGAAATGGAATTCTTACATACACATCTTGATTGTTTGTATACATAATAGTTCCTATTTTATCATTAGTAACAAAATGATCAAAATTTCCTTCTTCATCATATTGCATCCCGGAATCTCTTTTATCAATAATACTAAAATAACTCTCATCCCCATTAACTAGCAATAAGCTTTCCAACTCAACACCAAATGAATCTTTATAGTTATATAAAATAGAGTAATTTGAATCTTGAGCTTTAGCATATTGAGACGCTAATTGTAAAGCAAAGAATAGGACAATATTTAAAATGGATTTAATCTTTAACATTTCTTTGAAAATTAAATTAATATAAAAGCCTAAAAACTATAATTAGTCCTTAGGCTTTCTATCCTTCTATTGAATACTTGCTATTATAGCGTAAGTTCTGGCTAAACTACAAGCTGTTTCTCTATCGTTTCCAGCAACACATCTTGTAGCAGAAAAACCGTTATAAGTTGCCGTACAACAAGTTGTAACACCATCCTCAGAAGTTTTTGTGTCTTTGCTTGTAAAGCTCATCATTGTTCCGGCTAATATTAGCCCTAAAAACATTTTTTTCATTTTTAAAAGTTTTAAAAAATTAATAAATAAATTAAGTAGCTCCCTTTTTAAATGACTAGGGTAACTATAGGTATGTGTCAAAACTCATAGATTTGTTACCCTAAAAAGTGAAAAAAATTAGCAGAAACAAACATAAAATTTATACTTGTAACTTTTTTACGGTAAAACCATTGAAAATTTCAACTATTTTCCTACAAAACCTTATTTTCAACCCAAACAACCATAAATCCCTCCCAAAACCACGTCTGCAACCCATACGATGATTGTTTAAGCTCAAAACATTGGCAGGAAAGATTATGATCATTTGTTTGTTCCAAAACGACAGCAGGAACAATTTTAATCGTTGTAAAAGTTTCCTGACGCTATTTTGAAAAGAAAAAATGGTCTTTTTGCTCCAAAATGTTGTTTTGAAATTGTTCAACCATTTTTTTAGTCCGCGACACGGTTTTGAAGTCGTCTCATCATTTTTTTCGTTGCTCCGTACCATTTTGACATCAATATACCATTGAGACCATACAGCAGTATGTCTTGTAACGGGCTGACACCTAACTTTTTTAAAATATACAATTTCAAATTCAGTGCTACTTTAGTATATTTAAAATACTTAAAACCTAAATATTATATCACATGATTAAAGATGTTTATTTCTCTTATCTCAATCCAGAGAGTTTGATTAACCTAAGTACACAATCCATTACTGTGATCAGCACTAACCACCCTGATCAACCCTTACTTAGTACCTCTATCAGTAAACTAGATGCAGCTATCAAAGAAGCCGAAAAAGCTGTGGGCAAAACCGCCAAGGAAGCACTGACCGGTCAGGTGTTTCAGGCAGATAGTAATAGGGACAGTACATTTATTGCTTTAAGAACCCATATCGAAGCCGGATTAAGAAGGCATCGTAATACGGAGTATAAAACAGCCTGTGAGCGTTTATATGCGATCATAGAAAAACACGGCAAGGATGTGTATAAACTGCCGTATGCAGAGCAAAGCACTGTTTTTACTGCCTTGTTGCAGGAGCTTAAATCGGGTATTGTGCATCAGGATGTATCCACCATCAATGCAGGTGGATTTGTCGATGATCTGGATCAGGATCAACAAGAGTTTGACACAGTATACACTAAACGTAATGAAGAAAAGGCTGCCAATACTTCCATAACGGACAGGCAGGCGATCAAACTGCTTAAGCCAGAACTGAATAAATTTTATACGCTGATCAATGCATTGTATATCAGTGAACAGGTACCGGACATTGACAAATCCATAAACGAGATCAATAGTATCATTGACCGTATTATGGCAAGTGCAAAACGATCCTAAAGTATAATCTTATTAAGTAAACCTGGCAGGGGTCATGCTCTTGCTGGGTTTTATTTGTGTGTTTGTTTATAATATTTATACTTTTATGTATATAAAATTGTTACGACTAATAAAAAAAGGAAAACATCAATAATCTTAATTTAAAAATATATTCCCTAGTTGAACTGATTAAAGAAGTTGAAGGCAAAAAATCTGAGATTCAGAAAAAGCTAGAACCAACTTTCTTAAAAGGTTCTTCAGTTATAAACTTGGGTGAAGTTTCTAACCTAAAAAGATACAACGTCGACCGATTTGGCCGAAAATTGAATTACAGCCAAGACTTACAGAATGGAGGTGAAATAAAGTTTGAAAACGAAGATTACAAAAAAGTAATTGAAATAGCGGAAGAATTAATTTCAATAAAAGAATTTAAAGAATTTACAGATTGTGATTTTATTGAAGAACAAATATGTTTATGGAGTTTTAATACTTACCTAGAAAAAAAAGCAAAAGAAGAACCGATTAATTACTTGCGCAGAGTTTTATATGAAAACAAAAAAGAACACGTATTTTATTTTAGAACAGTTGGGCTCCATATAGAAGAGAATTTTTTTATTGGTAATTCGGAGTTAACGTATCTTGATGAAAGCTTTATAAACTCACAAAAAGTAAAGTATAAAAATTATGAGAACAACTTTGAAGGAGAAACCTTTGAAAGGTTGTCAAAAATGCTTAATAACCAAGTAGTTTTTAAGTATAAAACTGAGGGGACAAGTAATTTTAGTAATAATATAGCCAAACATAATGTTCGAATAAGCTCTAGCGTTTTAAAAATGTTTTTGCTTAAAGAGATAGATGACCCTAACACCAGATTGTTTGATTTAGAGTTTGGCTCTTATGTAATACCATATTATTCCAGTTTTAGTGAAACTACAAGCAATAAATTTGATTTACGTAGTAATCTCTCTTCTAATTTTGGAGCAAAACCAACCGAAATAACGGCTAAACGTTATAGTGAAATTAAAAAACTAGGTTTTGATCTCGTTTCGAATTATATAAAAAAATCACCAAAATCGGAATTAGATTTTTTCATTCGGGAATTAATAATTTCAGCTGGACGATATTCTTCTCAATTAGATCCTTATGAAAAAAACGTGATGATGGTTGCTTGGTTTGAAAAAATAGTTAACATTGAAAACAAAGGTAGAAGTAAAGGTTTATCTAAAATGAAAAAAAATATTATCCCTAATATAGTTTCAGAAAATGAAATTAATTTACTCGAAAACATTTTCATTACTCAATATAAAATAAGAGATAGCTACTTACACAATGGAATAGAATTAAGACTTGATGATGATCTTTTTTACAGGTTTCACTATGTTGCTATTATTTTATTAAAAAAAATAATAATATTATCAGAAACCATTAAAACCAAAGCTGAACTCATAGAATTCTTTGAAAAAAACTAGTCTTAAAAATTTATAAGCCCACCCATCAAAGTCTTTAACTTCGATTCATCCTAACGTAAATTCTACTAATATTTTAGTTTTTAGTTTATAATATAGCTGGACAAGTGTACTTAAACACAATATTTAGCGTTATCCAAATCTAAACTAACCACTACGATGAAAATCATAAATAAACTTAGCCTTCTAAGAAAAGAGTTACTGGTACCAATTTTTCTTATGAGTACCCTACTATTGTTTAGCCAAACGGTAACTTACCAGTCATCAAACGATATTATCGCCAATCCTGAGAGAGGTTTTCAAAAATATTCTATCACCTCAAACCAATACGCAACCACTCCGGGAGCAAATAATCTTTCTGTCACTACTTTAAATAACTGGAAAACCAGCGCAGATAGAGTTACTGTGATGTATCGTTATTTTCTGTTGGATGCATTTCTAAATACTGACATCAACTCTACTTTTTTAAACAATATCCAGACTGATTTTGATCATGTCAGAGCTGCCGGTCTTAAAATAATTGTACGATTTTCATATTCCAACGCTCAGGGAACATCACCTCAACAGCCTGTGAAATCTCAAATACTGACTCACATATCGCAACTAGCACCCATACTTACTACCAATAAAGACATTATCTTTTCGCATCAGGCCGGGTTCATTGGCACCTGGGGCGAGTGGTATTATACCAACTCTACAGAATTTGGTACAGATGGAAATATTAACGCTACGCAATGGTCCAATAGAAAAGAGATCGTAGATGCTATGCTGGCCGCCACCCCTGTAGAAATTCCTATACAAGTGAGATATGCAGGGATAAAACAAACCATGTACGGCAATACACAACTCACTGCACAAACCGCTTATGCAAACACGCCTCAGGCCAGGATTGGTTTTTTTAACGATGCTTTCTTAAACAATTATGGAGATCAGGGTACTTATGAAGTAGCCAATGAATGTACTAACCCCATTGGTACGGCGGATTACAATTACATTTCAAACGAAACTCAGTATCTCCCTATGACCGGAGAAACCAATGGTTTAAACCCGTGTAATAGTGGCACCAGAACTAACGGTGATAATGCTGTAAATGAAATGAATTTAACGAACTGGACAACCATTAATCGCGATTATTACACTCCTTTCTGGGATGGCATAATTAGCTCAAATCATTATGAAGATATCGCAAAAAATCTAGGCTATAGATTTGTTTTAAACTCGTCTACTTTGGTATCCAATGATACAGACTTTGATCTAACCTTAGATATTACTAATACGGGTTTTGCCAGACCCTTCAAGCAAAGAAATGTGTATTTAGTGTTTAAAAACACTGCTACGAATGAGATTACCACAGCGTTGATCAATACAGATATCAGAACCTGGGAAAACTCAATAACGATAACACAAAACTTTAATTTAGCATTAGAAGGAACATTTCAATTGTATTTGTGGATGCCGGATAGTCATGCTTCCCTGGAAAGCAATGCTGATTATAGTATACGATTTGCGAATTCCAATATTTGGGATCCTGCAACGGGATACAATGATTTATTACAAACGGTTTCCTTAAATATCTTAGGAGTGGAAGACTACACGGATAAAAATAAGTTTTCCATTTACCCTAATCCAGCTTCAAACTTTATTATGGTCTCCTTAAAAAATGCTCAAAGCACCCAAATTGAAATCTATAATATAAGTGGTCAATTGATTAAAAAAGATATCATTATAAACAATCAGAAACTAAATATTGAAAAACTATCCAACGGAGTATATTTTATAAAATTATCAGACCATACATCATCGATGTATAAACTGATAAAGAAATAACAAATAGAGTTAGATTAATGGTAAAAGCGTCATTTAGAGTGATTAAGCTGGAGTTCGTGTATTTTGGAATCAAAATAACTATTTTCGATACACTTTTCCTTCATCAAAGCACTCGAATTGACGGTTTTTTTTTTAAGACTTAACTTCTACAGGATCATTTTTAGCCAATAAATCTAATATTTTTTCTTCTACCTCAACGGAATCCCAGGTATCTTCAATGTCAGAGATTTTTAATATTTTGTCCATTATAGCTGCCTGTTGATCACCTATCTCTAAAGCTTCGCTATACGGTCTGTGGCTAAAAGTTACTCTGGAGTATAAGGGCAACCATTTATCTGGGTGTTTCTCTGAGATTTTCTTTTCGATTTTCTTTCTCAATAAAAACTTTGGATCCGCAGTTTTACTGCTCATCTCCATAAAATTTCTATAGGATAATTCTGCTATGGCATCTGCATCAGGTTTTCGGGACTCCTGATATTTTTCAAAAATAGTTTGCCAGTCTTCAGTTTGATTAGCCTCAATAATATCATCCAGAACGGCTATATCTTCAAAACCGGCATTCATCCCTTGTCCATAAAACGGCACAATCGCGTGGGCTGAATCACCAACAAGAGCTACTTTATTCCAGTAGGTCCACGGGTAACATTTTATAGTAACTAAAGCACTGGTAGGATTCTTTCTAAAATCTTCAAGCAAGGTCGGCATCAACTCAATAGTTCCCGGAAAATACTTTTTCCAGAATTTAGTCACCTCTTCATCTGTCGTAAGTTCTTCAAAAGAGTCTTTACCTTCATGTGGCATAAATAAAGTACAGGTAAATGTACCATCCATATTAGGCAACGCTATTAGCATAAACTTACCTCTGGGCCAGATGTGTAAGGAGTTTTTATGTATCCGATGCGTACCATCATCATTTGCAGGAATTTTTAATTCCTTATATCCTGTATCTAAAAAGTCTTGTGAATAATCAAATCTACTTCTACGCTGCATTTTATGACGTACTCTGGAAAAAGCGCCATCACAGCCGAAAATCATATCATACTGGTATTCTGTCCACTCTCCTTTCTCCGTCTCTCCTGTAAAAATTTTTGCTTCCGGAAGGCTTATGTCCCAAACTTTTTCATCAAATCTAAAGACCGCTCCGTGCTCTTCTGCCAGATCAATCATTTTTCTGTTAAGCACTCCCCTGGGGATAGAATATATGGCTTCACCTTCTTTACCATAATACTGATGATAAGCTTCTTCACCTACTAAATGTATCGTTCGCTTATCCATAGGTATGGCTAACTCCCTGATTTTATCACCTATACCTACTCTATCCAGAGCATCCCAGCCTCGTACAGACATTGCCAGGTTTATAGAACGTCCGCTAAATTCTACAGTTCTGATATCAGGCCTGCGGTCAAAGACCGTTACTTCATTACCTCTTCTTCTTAAATATATAGCTAATAAAGAACCAACTAATCCGCTTCCTACAATGGCAATATTTTTTGTTTGCATAAGATGTATCTAATCAGGATCTTCCATTTACTCAAGAATGCAGTTCATCCGAGTTTTAATGTATGGAAGATATACAAACACTTTATCGTAGACATTAAAACCTTCAGCAAATGTAAGAATTATTAGCCAATTATGCTTTAGTGGCTTTTAGTTCGAAGAGTAATGGATATAATTTATCCTTTGTCTCAAAAAGTCCTTCTTTATTTTTTACTAAATCAGGAAAAACCTGATAGGGTGACTGATCCAGCTCATTTAGGTATTCAATATGTAATCCTGCTTCAGCCAGGACCGTTACTATTTCTCCTAAGCCATGATTCCAGCCATACTCTTTACTAATTATTTCAGATGCTGTATCTGCATAAGTTCCTGTATACTCTTCGTAGATTACCTCTTTTTGATGATAACCATATTTTAACTCTGGTTTTCCTCCTAGATAATCGAACATCCATACGATAGGATGAAATTCTACAATATAAAAACTCCCGCCGGGATGTAAACGCTCCGCAATCATCTTTGCCCAGGGCCTCAAATCCGGTAACCATCCTATCACGCCATAACTGGTAAAAACGATATCAAATTTTTCAGAAATAAACTTTGATGTATCTAAAACATTACAACACACAAAATCTGCATCTAAATTCAACTCCTCATTTAACTGTTGCGCTAAAGATATAGCCGCATCAGAAATATCAACCCCGGTACATTGGGCCCCTAACCTACTCCAACTTAAAGTATCCTGACCAAAGTGACATTGAAGATGCAATAGAGATTTTCCACTGACATCACCTAAGGCAGCCTTTTCGAATTTATTTAAGGAGCTCTTACCTTTTTTAAAATCTTCTACAAAATAAAATTCACTGTCTTTATGAACGGCTACCTTTTTATTCCAGGTATCCCGATTAACATTAAAATAACTGTTATGGTCTTTCATTTATAACTCTTTTAACAACGATTGAAAAATAGTTCTTTTAGATTTAAAAGAAAAAAGATATGCAGACAAATCAACCGCTTTTAGAGTCATATAAGATGGGTGACCTTATACTTCAAAACAGAGTAATAATGGCACCGATGACAAGAAATAGGGCTAACAATGAAGACAATAAGCCCACAGAATTACACGAGGAATATTATAGACAACGTGCAGGAGCGGGTTTAATAATTACAGAAGGTTCACAGGTTTCTAAAAGAGCTGTGGGATATATCAATACTCCGGGCATTCACTCTGAAGCCCAGGTAGAAGGATGGAAAAAAGTAACCAAAGCTGTACACGATGAAGGGGGAAAAATATTTATTCAATTATGGCATTGTGGTAGAATGTCCCACCCTAAATTTCATAACGGAGATAAGCCTTTAGCACCTAGTGCGGTAAACCCAAACGCACAAGCATATACCAGTGATGGGTTTGAAGATACTGTAGAGCCAAAAGCAATGTCAATGGAAGAAATTAAGGAAACCATTGCTGAATTTAAAAAGGCCGCTGAAAATGCTAAAAAAGCTAATTTTGACGGTGTTGAAATCCATTCTTCTAACGGTTACTTATTTCATCAATTTTTCAATAAAAATGCTAATGTAAGAGAGGATGAGTATGGAGGTAGTATTGCTAATCGGGCTCGTTTTTTCTTTGAGACATTAGATGAAATTAAAAGCATATGGCCTGAAAACAGAATAGGTGTTCGATTGAACCCATCTCTTCACGGAACTTTTGGGATTGAAGCTACAGAAGAAACGATTCCAACTTTTGATTATATCATTGATAAACTGAATGACTATGATTTGGCTTATCTACACCTTTCTGAACCTTTTACAGATGTTAGTGATGTAGATTTTCTGGTTAGTGAAATCGCTAAAAGATATCGTCCAAGATACAATGGTACCTTAATGATAAACAATGGTTTTACCCAAGACAGTGGGAATGCCATACTAGATGAGGAAAATGCAGATTTAGTAGCTTTCGGTAAATTGTTTATATCTAATCCGGATTTACCACGAAGATTTGCGATCAACGCTCCAATAGCTGAGTGGAATGAAGATACTTTTTATACAGCTGGTAAAGAGGGATATATTGACTATCCTACATATCAGGAAAAATATATGAATACTGAATCATAGTAGGTAATCATGACAAAATAGCACAAATAATGCCTGTCTGTTCATCAGGCAGGCTTTTGATCATAATACATGAAGAGGAAAAGAAAAAGAGATCAAATATTACAAAAGCTTCAAAATAGTCAGGATAATCTTTTATCTAAAATTGAGTATCTTATGACAAGATTGAAAAAGCAAGGACTCCCAAATAATTCAAATATCTAATCACTAAACTTAATGAAGCACTTTTCTCTTACCGAATTATTAAATTTACCATCCAGATATCGTGCTAACCTGATTAACTCCTGTACAGGTTATAAAACAGCGAACCTTATTGCTACTAAAGGGGAAAACGAAATATCTAACGTAGCCATTTTTAACTCCATTGTTCATATTGGCAGCAATC
>NZVW01000019.1 GCA_002697475.1 Aquimarina sp.
ATCCACCACTACAACCTTTTTTGTTTCGCTATTATTTATAGTCGCTAACCAAGTAATCAATAATATCATCCCTACAAAAATCAAAGGACTAAGAAAGGTCATGACTACAAACGTTTTATTTCGTACTCTGGCTATAAATTCTCTTTTAATGATTAAGGGAAGATTATTCATTTTCTGAAACGTTTTTAATGAATATTTCATTTACGGTCGGAATCACTTCGTTAAATCGCAATACCTGAGCTTGGGATGTGAGCAACGATAAAAGCTCATTAGGGCTTGTCCCATTGTTCAGCGTAATTCTTAATTTTAATTGATCCTCAATGGTTTTGAAGTCCGCATTTTCAATCTCAAACTTCATTTTAAGTTGATCTAATACCAGACGATCATTATCGGATTTTAATCCCACTTCATAAACATTACCCTTGTATTGACGCTTAACATCTGTCAGCTTACCTTCTAGTAATTTATTTGATTTATTGATAAGAGCAATATGGTCGCAGAGTTCCTCAACACTTTCCATTCTGTGAGTAGAAAATATGATCGTGGCTCCTTCAGCTTTAAGTTGTAGGATTTCATCTTTAATCACGTTGGCATTTACAGGGTCAAAACCGCTAAAAGGTTCATCGAATATCAATAGCTTAGGCCTATGAAGCACGGTTACTATAAACTGTACTTTCTGTGCCATACCTTTAGACAGCTCTTGTATTTTTTTACCCCACCAATGAGATATTTCAAATTTATCAAACCAATATTTTAGCCTTTCCTTTGCTTCATTTTTTGACAATCCTTTTAGCTGAGCCAAATAAAGTGCTTGCTCCCCTACCTTCATACTCTTGTATAAACCTCTTTCTTCAGGGAGATAACCAATATCCTTTATATGTTTAGGTTGTAACCTTTCCTGACCCAATAACACCTCTCCTTCATCAGGCATAGTTATTTGATTGATAATACGGATAAGCGTTGTTTTACCTGCACCATTGGGGCCTAATAACCCAAATATACTACCTTCAGGTACAGTAAGGCTTACATTATTAAGTGCGGTATATGAACCAAAATGTTTACTTACATTTTTTACTTCCAGTAAATTTGTCATTGACATGATATTAAAGCAGAATATTACAAAAAATAAATTACTAATATCCTAAGATTCGCAGATTAAACTAAGACGGTTTAATGAAATATGAATCCTCTATACGCCTTATTTAGTTTAACTCATTCTATAAAAACAAAACCCACCCTGAATAACAGTGTATTAAGGATGGGAAAAAAATTGCTATGAAAAAGAAAAATTATCACTAAATGTGCTAGTGATGTTTCAAATATACAAATTTTTCTTAATCAAAGGTTAATATTTTAAGACCTTAAAGCCAATAAATCAATGATTAGGGCTTAAGAAAACATATCTTTTACCTTTTCAAAAAATGATTTATCCTCGTTATCCGGATTTGGCTGAAAGTGATCATCCTTTGACATTTTTTCAAAAAACTCACGTTGTTCTTTACTCAATGTTTTAGGTGTCCATACATTAACATGAACTAAAAGGTCCCCTTTACCGTATCCATTGATACTAGGAATACCTTTACCTCGTAGGCGTAAGATCTTACCACTCTGTACTCCTTCTTCAATCTTAATACGTACTTTTCCTGATACGGTATCAATCTCTCTGGATGATCCTAGTGCTGCTTCGGAAAAACTAATGTATAAATCATAATGAAGATTATCTCCTTCGCGTTGCAATTCAGCGTGTTCTAATTCTTCTATAGCCACCAGTAGATCACCGGCTATACCGTGACCAGGAGCTTCGTTACCTTTTCCTGTTACCTTTAACTGCATTCCATCTTCAACCCCAGCCGGTATTTTAATGCTAACGGTCTCTTCAGCAACTCTAAGCCCCTGAGCATCTGCATCTGCAGGTTTACTGTCTATTACCTGTCCTGCACCTCCACAGGTATTACAAGTAGTAGAAGTCTGCATTCTACCCAGTATGGTGTTGGTTATTCTGGTCATTTGACCCGTACCATTACAAGTACCACAAGTTTTGTAGGTAGTTCCCGGAGCCTGAACTTTTCGCTTAACTTTTATTTTTTTCTCTACACCATTGGCGATTTCTTCGAGGGTTAATTTGACTCTGATACGCAGATTACTTCCCTTGACACGGCGTTGACGACCTCCGCCTCCTCCACCGAAGCCTCCAAAACCTCCAAAACCTCCAAAAATATCACCAAACTGACTGAAGATATCATCCATATTCATACCTCCACCACCAAAGCCTCCGCCTTCGAAAGCCTGATGACCAAACTGATCATATCTTGCACGTTTATCCGGATCACTTAAAACTTCATAAGCTTCAGCTGCCTTCTTAAACTTTTCTTCTGCTACAGTATCGCCAGGATTTTTATCCGGGTGATATTCTATGGCTTTCTTTCGGTATGCTTTTTTAATTTCAGCTTCTGATGCTCCCTTACTTATTCCCAGGATTTCATAAAAATCTTCCTTCATATACTCAATTTATTGTCCGGTTACTACTTTAGGAAAGCGAATTATTTTGTCTCCTAACTTGTATCCTTTTTCGATAACGTCTACGATTTTACCCTTAAGATCCTCTGTTGGAGCTGGTATTTGAGTAATAGCCTCATGATCATCCGCATTAAAAGCATCTCCAGCTGACACTTCTACCTCCTCAAGGCCTTTATTTTTAAGAGTCTCCTTAAGTTTATTATGGATCAGCTCTATACCTTTGATCAGATTCTTATCCTCTGATTTTTCAATTTCTTTCCATGCTCGGTCAAAATCATCCAAAACCGGAAGCATTGACACCATCACATCCTGACTTGCTGTCTTAAATAGCTCTAAACGCTCTTTTGAGGTTCTTTTTTTATAGTTTTCAAACTCAGCAAATAATCTTAAAAATTTGTCTTTTTCCTTTTCTATTTCCTCCTTTAACTGAGTTTCTGTATCTACTTCTCCATTTTCTGAAGTATCTTCAACAGATGCATCTAACACCTCTTCTACTTGATCTTTAACCTCTTCAGTATGTTTATCTTTCTTACTCATTGTAGCTAGTACGTTTTATAAGTTTTCGTTTTGAAGCAGCAAAAGTACTGCCATTTTTCGATAAATGTCATAATGTCATTGGAATATTTTAGTATTTATTTAAGACCACATCATTAACAAAACAAATAATTTTGACACTGTTTTTAACTAAAAACCTAATATTTTATGAAAACTAGAGTAAACCAATTTTTAATAGTAGCGTTAATAGCCCTTACTGCTTTTTCTTGTAAAGATGAAAAGAAAAATGAAGCAGAAGCTACTGCAGCAGAAGAAGTTAAAGAAGCTCCGGTAGAAGCTGTTGTTTATAATGTGGATGCTGCGAACAGTATGATCGAATGGACTGGTAAAAAACCAACCGGAGAGCACACAGGAACGATTAAAGTTGCTGACGGAACCGTGAAAACAAAATACGGAAAAGTAGAAAGTGGTAACTTCACTATAGACATGACTTCTATTGAAGTTACTGATCTTGAAGGAGACGAAAAAACAAGTCTTGAAGGTCACTTAAAAGGTGAAGGTGAAGGTAAAGAAGATCATTTCTTTAATGTAGCAGAACATCCTACTGCTAAGTTTGAAGTTACTGGTATTTCTGAAAAAGACGGACAAACTATGATTGACGGAAACTTAACTATCAAAGGGAAAACTAAGAATATTTCTTTCCCTGCAACAACTTCTGTTAATGATGATATGATGGAATTAACTTCAGATGTTTTTACTATTAACAGAACAGAATGGGGAGTTAATTATGGTTCAAAATCAGTTTTTGAAAACTTAGGAGATAAGTTTATCAATGACGATGTTGAAGTAAAAATTACTGTTAAGGCTAAAAAGGCATAACAAACGATTTTAATGATAAAAAAGCTGTCTTAGGACAGCTTTTTTTATATCTAAATTTTCTTTAGCAGATTAGCTATTGCTGGTTGAATATTATCATAGGTAAACATATATCCTGCTTCCTGTATTTTGTCTGAGGATACTCTTTGGCTATCAAACAAAAGTCTGTGCATTTTTCCTAACAAAAGATACATCACAAATCTGGGCACATTAGGCAGATATATCTTCTTATCCATCTCCTGGGCCGTACACTGAACAAGTTTATAATTCGCCACGGGATTAGGAGCAACTGCATTAAAAATTCCTGAAAGTTCCTGCTCTACAGCGTATAAGAATATTGCTGCAAGATCATCAACATGGATCCAGCTTTGCCATTGTTTACCACTGCCAAAAGCCGCTCCTAAACCATACTTAATTGGTTTAGCAAGTTTTGGATAAGCACCTCCTTTTGCTGATAACACCAACCCTATTCTCAAGATACAAACGTCAACATTTAATGCATTAAATTTTTCTACAGCATATTCCCATTTATTGACTACATCACCTAAAAAGCCCAAATCTTGTTCTTTACTGGTCTCCTTGTAATAATTTTGTAAAGAGCTTGGGTATATTCCTATGGCACTTGCAGAAACTATATGCCTTACAGTATGTTTCATGGTGCTAATACTTTCCAGCAACAAATTAGCACTTTTCACCCGGCTATTGATGATGGTTTTTCGGTATCCGGGCGTCCATCGCTTAGCTATTGTCGCTCCAACAAGATTAATAATCACCTCAACCTCATCAAAACAGGCAGTATCAATTTCACCTTTAGAAGGATTCCAATAATATCCCTGATAGTTTTCTTTTGAAACTATTTTCTTTTTACTGGTAGTAAGGTAATGTACTTTGAAACCGGCTTTATGACAAAGCTTCACAACTTTATTACCGATCATACCGGTAGCACCAGTTATTAAAACCTTCATAACATTCTTTTCCTACAAAATACGAAGAACACTATTAGAATTCCTATAGCTTTATTAAAGGTTTAACAGAAGAATTGGGGTTAAATTTTTCTAAAGAATTTATTTCAGCGCCCTAAGCATTTCTCTCTTACCGGGAGGCCCGGGAAGCCGCTCTACAGTAAAACCTACTTCCTGCATTGCTCTTCTAACGCTACCTTTTGCTGCGTATGTAACCAAAACACCATTATCATTCAACGCAGCAAACATTTTTTTAAAAATCTCTACAGTCCATAGCTCTGGTTGGACACGGGCGCCAAAGGCATCAAAATATACTAAATCAAATGCTTTCTGATCTTTTATTTCATCAAAAAACTGTTGTCGTTTCGTGAGACTAAATACAGAGCTTATTTTCTCTTCTGACTGCCAATCTGAAGTATGCATTTGCATAAAGGACTCCTGTTTTTCCTTGACAGAAAGTTCCTCAGGATAATTAAGCAGCTCTATTTCATCATTCTTTACAGGATATGCTTCCACTCCGGTATAATGAATATTTTGTTGGCGTTTTTCTGCTTCAAGAAAAGTAATAAAAGCATTTAAACCGGTTCCAAAACCAATTTCAAGAATTTTTAAAGGATTATAAGACCTTTGTTGCAGAATATAATCGAAGCCATTTTGTATAAACACATGCCTGGCCTCATTAATAGCTCCGTGTTTTGAATGATATTGTTCATTCCAATCCGGCAGATGGATTGTAGTAGATCCATCACCGGTTTTTATGATTTGTCGCTTAAGTTCTTCTTGCATTAATCTTTTTTAACAAGCACTGCATCCGCCACAAAAGAATATGTCTTTTTAGGCGTCTTTATCGCTGCAATTTCCTCTTCTGATTTCCCTGCATCTTCAGCAAAATGCTTTTGGTCCTCAACTGACATATCCGTTACATAAGCCTTACCCTGAACAATTACTTCTCTCCCTTCAATATCTTTAGGTACAAAAAAGCCATAATCCTTGAATTTTACCATGGTTTCATTTTGCTCATCCATGGCAACTTTCATCCAGCATCCTTTAGCTTTACAGACATCATTAACTTTACTGGTAAAGGCAACTTGTAACGTATCGCCCGTCTCCAGATTATCATAGGTAGATGCAATGGCATCCTGACTATAGATTTTATCTAATTTTACCTCTCCTCCAAAGGCATCATATTGGTTTGGTTTTATTTTGTCACCATCCACAAAACTTTTGTCAGTATTGCTTTGACAGGCTACAAGAACTAATGATGTCACAAAATATAGGATATTTTTTTTCATAATACGTGTTTATAATCAACTTAGGTAAAATTAAACAATTTTAGAATTTCTAATTGCTCAGAAAAAAGTATTTTTGTGAAGTTTTACACGATATGCTTTCTTATGTTTTATCGTGATTAGAATTCTAAAATAATCAAATCCAATGAAAAACACAACATCACAGACTTTAGAGGTACATAAAGCAAATGCATCGAAATTAGGAGACGTAGACTTTGAAAATCTGACTTTCGGAAAGATTTTTACTGACCATATGTTTGTCTGTGATTATAAGAATGGAGCCTGGCAAACACCTAAAATTATCCCTTATGGCCCTATGACCATGGAACCATCTGCCAGAGTGTTTCATTACGGTCAGGCAGTTTTTGAAGGGATGAAAGCTTATAAAGATGACAACGGAGATGTTTTTCTTTTCAGACCGGACGAAAATTTTAAACGAATAAATAAATCAGCTGAACGATTAGCAATACCTGAATTTCCTGAAGATTATTTCTTCGAGGGATTGAAGACACTCTTAAAATTAGATGATGAGTGGATCAAACCGGGTTATGGTAATTCACTGTATATACGACCATTTGTTATAGCTACTCAAGCCAGTGTATCTGCATCTGAAGCTGATGAGTATCGTTTTATGATCATTTGTTCTCCTGCGCAATCCTATTATAGCGGTGATGTAAGTGTCATCGTTGAAGAAAAATACAGTAGGTCTGCTAATGGAGGTTTTGGATATGCCAAAGCCGCAGGGAATTATGCGGGACAATTTTTTCCTACCAAAATTGCTAAAGAAAAAGGATATCAACAAGTGATCTGGACAGACGCTAATACGCACGAATATCTGGAAGAAGCCGGAACCATGAATGTCTTTTTCAGAATTGGAGATACACTTGTTACCGCTCCTGTGAGTGATCGTATCCTTGATGGAGTTACCCGTAAAAGTTTAATTGCTTTAGCTGAAAGACAAGGGTATAATGTAGAAGTAAGACCTATCAAAGTTCAGGAAATAGTTGATGCAGCTAACAATGGTGAATTAAAGGAAATCTTTGGAGCAGGCACTGCTGCTGTAGTAAGCCCTGTAAAAGCTTTTGGTTACAAAGGAGAGCATTACGAATTACCAAAACAAGAAGAGCCCTATGCTACGCATTTCAAAAAGGCATTAATGGACATTCAGTATAACAAGGCCGAAGATTCATTTGGATGGAGGTATAAAGTATAAAAATAGAGTTTAAACTAAAAAAATGTCACATTTTGGTTCTGATCAAATGTGACATTTTTTTATTGTTATCGATCTAACACTTCTTTAATATTAGGTTTAAAGTAGTTTGGCCCTTTCATCACTTTACCATCTTCTCTGTAGATAGGTTGTCCATCCTCCCCTAACTTACTCATATTACTGCGCTGAATTTCATGAAACACTTCTTCAATCTTATGTTGTAAACCATGTTCAATGATAGTACCGCATAAAATGTACAACATGTCTCCTAAGGCATCTGCAACCTCAACTAAATCATCATTTTGGGCAGCTTCAAGATATTCTTCATTTTCTTCTTTCATCAGATTAAAACGCAATACATTTTTTGCTTCTCCAAGATCTGCAACAGGATCATTTTTGTATCCGATTTTAAAAGCCGTATGAAATTCCTGTACAGCAGCTATTTTATCCTTCATGTTTAGTTTTTTATCATTTATCTTTGCGGTAAAAATAAGGATTTATGTTTAGTACAGGTCAGTTAATATTTGCAGGTTGTTTTGTAATAGCTTTTATCGCTTTAATGATATATAGCTATCGAAAAGACATTAAACTACACCGCAAATATTACAAAGGCAGCCTGTTTATCTTAATTGGTTTTATTGTTTTTATTTTTTTACTTTTCGTTTTAAAAGTATACCTTAAACCAGAATAAGCTTATCTTTTAAATAAAAAAAGAGTTGTAATTAAAAACCACAACTCTTCTTATTTCTTTTTAAACTTTTTATTAATTCACCTCAGGCAAATAATTAAAGTTTTTGCTGTACTCTAACATCTGTGTTACAAAATCCTCCGGTTGGGTAACTTTAATCTCAGTAATCTCTCCGCTATCATTCATTTCAGGAACTAAAACAGGATTTACAAATCCGCTGTAAGGCGCAGATGTAAATTGCTTGTTACGCTCCAATACCTCAGCATGGATATCCTGATCTACCTTAACTCCATAACCTTCTACTAATTCCTCTGCTGCTTTGTAATCACCTTCAGACTTAATTCGCTGGGTTTCTTTAAGCAAACTTCCAAAGATTTCTCTTAGCTTTTGGTAATCATTGATATTAAAATATATTTTGCCATCTTTAGTTACTTTTTCGATCACATTATCCGCTTTTCCTTGCTCGTATGCCCACGCACTTACCCACTGACGGTTACGCATATGTGCTTCCTCTACATCATCACCAAGATTTAAACGGATTAACTGTGTCATTAAACCATTACGGATATATCCGTCATATGCTGCTTTACCTACAGCTTCCCAGTCTTCAACTAATCCTAACTCTTGTAATTTTGGATCCATTAAGTAGTAAAGACCTACTAAATCAGCACGTCCTTCTTCCATTGTCGAAGCATAGTTTTTTAAAGTTTCTTTGGTTTCACCAACTCCAGGATTCATTTGACCTGATGCGTGACCAATAACCTCATGTAAGGCAGTATGTAGTTTATCTGCTAATTGTCCGTATTTTTCCTCTAACTCTACCTCTTCTTCATCATGTGCAAATTCTTTTAATCTACCTGAGCCACCCGCATTATTGTACGCATTGATAATGTTACCCAAAGAAACGGATTTAGAACCTACCTCTTTTCTGATCCAGTTAGCATTTGGCAAGTTAACACCAATAGGCGTACTTGGAGATGCATCTCCAGCCTCACCAGCTACGGTAACCACTTTATAGCTAACACCTACTACGTTTTTCTTTTTGTGCTCATCCATTAATGGCGAATTGTCTTCAAACCACTGTGCATTTTTAGATAGTACTGCCATTTTTTCTGACATATCAAAATCCTTAATCTGTACAATTGTTTCATAAGAACCTCTGTATCCTAATGGATCATTATACACTTCTATAAAGCTATTGATGTAGTCAATATCTCCTTCAGTAGCTTTTGTCCACGCTACATTATAATCATCCCAGGTTTTAAGATCTCCTGTTTTATAATATTGAATCAATAGCCCTAAAGCTTCTCCTTGTTGTTGATTTTCTGCTACTCCCTGAGCTTTTTCCAACCACATAATAATCTTGTCAATTGCCGGTCCATATAAACCTCCTGACTTATACACTTTTTCCTTTAACTCTCCATTTTCCTTAACTAATTTAGAGTTTAAACCAAAGGATAATGGCTGATCAGGATTAGGAGATTTCATCTTAGCATAAAAGGACTCTACATCTGCGTTAGTAACGTTAGGTCCATAAAAGTTTACCGCAGATTGTGCTACATTGTCAATACCTTTAGCCTGATTTACTTTTTTGGCATCTTTATCATTAAAGATAACCTCAAGAGCTTCTCCTGTTAATTCTGTATTTGTTTCTGTTAGAAGTGTAGTTAAATACTCTTTTGAAAACTCGGGTTTTAATTTATCATTACTGTAATGATGATGAATTCCATTAGAAAACCATACTCGCTTAAGGTATGTTTCAAAAGCTTTCCAATCGTCAGAGTTTTTATCACCATTATAAGATGTGTATACGTTTTCTAAAGCTTTTCTTATGGTAAGGTTATGACGGTAATTTTGATCCCACATAATATCTCTACCACTCAATCCTGCCTGAACTAAATAATAAACAAGCTTTTTCTTTTCTAAAGACAGATTATCCCATCCCGGAATTTGATATCTTAATATTTTAAGGTCAGCAAATTGATCTACGGTGTAGTCAAATTTTTCCTCAACAACTGGTTTCTCATCTTCCTGATTGTTTATCTGATCTTGAACACTAGGTTCATTCTTACAGGCAATCACAGAAAGCGCAACAGCAGTTGTTAAGAATATTTTAGAAAGTTTCATAAATTATTGTTTTGTTTTCGCAAATGTAACAAAATAATAAATCGATGTTAAAAATGTTTATATTAGCTGAACAAACATCTTAAACTAACTAAAATGAAAATCATCAAATATTTATTTTTTCTACTATTATTAGTCCTTGTGGTAGGCGCGGTCTATGTAGCTACCATTGACGGCGACTATCAGGTAGAGGAAAGTAAAGTAATTAACGCACCTGATGAATTGTTATTTGACACTATAAATTATTACAGAACCTGGGAAGATTGGGGTCCATGGATGGAAGAGTCAGATGATATGATTATTACCTATGCCGATAAACTAAGTGGTCCTGGGGCTTATTACAGCTGGAAGAGTGAAAAGCAGGGTGATGGTAGTATGGAAACCATTAAAACTGCACCATTTAGCAGTATAGATCAAAAAATTACCTTTATCACTCCTGTTGGAGAAAGTACCAGTGATGTTTATTGGAAGCTCGAAAAAATAGAACCTTCTAAAACCAAAGTTACCTGGGGAATGAAGGGATCTCAGTCCTTTATAGAAAAGGCAATTTTTGCGTTTCAGGATTCTACCCTTTCTCAAATGCTTAGACCTATGTTTACAAAAGGTCTAAATAACATTGAAGCTTATGTTGATGAAAAAATGAAAGTATACAATATCAGTGTTGACGGAGTCACTGAACACGGTGGAGGTTTTTATATGTATTCTGCAACAGCTTCCTCAATTGAAATGATACCAGAAAAAATGGAAC
>NZVW01000020.1 GCA_002697475.1 Aquimarina sp.
AGGAACTGAGATGGCAAGAACTACTGAGCCTTCAGAAGACTATGTTTTACCTTTTGGAAAAGCCAATGTGGTGCAACGTATATGGCCTCAGGATGAGAAGGAAACTATGTCTATTATTACATATGGTATGGGAGTACATTGGGCTTTGAATGCTACAAAGGATTTGAAAGAGGTCGTAGAGATTATTGATTTAAGAACATTGCATCCATTGGATGAGGCTACTGTAATGGAATCTGTACGAAAAACAAAAAAGTGTCTTGTGGTTACTGAAGAGCCGTCTGATAATTCTTTTGCCAGAGCATTGGCAAGTAAGATTCAAGAGCAATGTTTCAGAGATTTAGACGCACCGGTAATGACCATTGGTTCAGAAAATATGCCGGCGATACCGCTAAACAGCACATTAGAAAAAACTATGATACCCTCTACGGAGAAGGTTCGAAAGAAAATTGATGAGCTATTAAACTATTAAATAAAAAGGGAAGACATTTGTCTTCCCTTTGTTTTCTATATTATTTAGTGAGCATTAATAACTCATTACATACAATTTCAGTGATATATCGTTTAACACCTTGATTGTCTTCGTAGCTTCTGGATGTTAATTTACCCTCTATAGCCACTTCCTGTCCTTTATTGACATATTTTTCTATTACGTCAGCAGTCTTACCCCAGGCAATAATATTGTGCCACTGTGTATCCTGAATTTTATCTCCTTGCTTATTATAAAAATAATCATTTGTGGCAATAGAGAACTTTGCGAGTTTTTTACCAGATTCTAATGTGATGACTTCTGGTTCCTGTCCTAAGTTTCCAATCAACTGTACTTTGTTTTTCAGCGTGTTCATAATTTTAAATTTTATCGTTAAACAGTTAATACTATATCTTGATACTAGACTCAAGATTTTAATTTTTGTTGTCCTAAGAGTGGTAGTTGAATTTTAGTTTTACCATTTCAATCGAACAATGCAAACTTATATCAGGTTGTATGGAGGAGTCGGTTAGGAACTATTTAATTTCGTTTGTAGTCGAATGTAATTGTTTGTATTCGTTTATATGATTGATTTTAAATTAATTAAAAAATATAAAAATTGGGTAGGGTTTTTTAATTCTTAGGCGTTTTATATAGAGTTCAACATTGAATGGACTAAATCATACTCAAATTCTGAATATAATCTGTTATTAACTTGCAGAATTTAGGGGGCAAAAAATAGTTCTGTAGTTCAGATTATAAAAAGGGTGAATACAACTACTGTTTCACCCTTTTTACTTTTGTATACTAATCGATCAAGTCTAGAATTCTTTCCAATTTCATTCCTCGTGATCCTTTAATCAAATTAGCTTTACCAATAAGATTAGGATTCCAGTCCTGATGGAGATCTTCAGAAGTCCTGTATTTTTTGATACGTTGAGATTTAGTAATTGTTCTATAGAAATTTTCACCAATAATCAATATTAAATCTATTGAAGTCGTTTCAAGAAGTGATACAATAGCTTGATGTTCTTCTTTTGCTTCTGGACCTAACTCAAACATATCTCCTAAAAAAACGGTCTTAGTATTGGCAGATAACTTTTCAAAATTTTCTATGGCTGCCTGCATACTTGAAGGATTGGCATTATAGGCATCCATAATAATAATGTTATCCTTTTTCTTAAGGATTTGCGACCTGTTATTTTCAGGAATGTACGACTCAATAGCATCTTTAATAGAGTCAGAGCTAATATTAAAATACTTTCCAATCGCTATGGCTGCTGCTACATTCGTAAAGTTGTACGCGCCAATTAAATTGCTGTGTATTTTGGTTTCTTCAAACTTAAGCTGCACCATTGGATTAGCGTCAATAAATTTTATCTGAATATCAGCATCTTCTCTTTGAGAAAAGGAGTACGATTTGATTCCTTTTGAGGCGTTTGTTAATTTAATGTCCTCACGGTTAAGGAAAATCATTTGCTGATTTTCCTTAAGATGTTGGTACATCTCGGTTTTACCTTTAAGTACTCCTTCAATGCCGCCAAAACCTTCTAAATGTGCTTTTCCAATATTGGTAATGTAACCATAATTTGGCTGGGCAATGTTGCAAAGAAATTCGATTTCCTTTTGATGGTTGGCTCCCATTTCTACGATACCAAATTCTGTTTCAGTATTCATTTCCAGAAGTGTCAGTGGAACACCAATGTGATTATTAAGGTTACCTTTCGTAGCAACTGTTTTGAATTTTTTAGAAAGAACTACATTAATTAACTCTTTGGTTGTGGTTTTACCATTACTTCCGGTTAGGGCAAGAATAGGAAGTTTTAGATAATTACGATGGTAATTTGCCAGTTTCTGAAGTGCTTTCAGGCAGTCAGGTACTAAAATGCTTCTCTCATTAGTAGCGTATTCTTTTTCGTCTACTACAGCATAAGAAGCTCCGGACTCCAGAGCCTGATTTGCATATGTATTACCATTAAAATTTTCTCCTTTAAGTGCAAAGAAAATATTGTCTTGTTTTATTTTTCTAGTATCAGTTGAAATACCAGTACTATCCAAAAATAAAGAGTGAAGTTTGCTTGTATCCATAGTTTTTCAAAAAAGTATAGCAATATAAAAAGCCCCGAAATATTTCAGGGCTTTTATTTAAACTTTTCTACTATAACTTTATAATTTCTTAGTTTGTACTAGGAGGTGGGTTATGCTTTGGAGTTTTCTTCTGCTTCGCTTTTTCTCCTACTCTTGACATTGCATTTCTAAACCCTATATAGTCTGTTGCCATATCTTGTGGCATAAACCTTCTTTGTGCAGGATCTAACCAATATGCTCTGTCTTTCCAGGAACCACCTTTGTATACTCTTACATTATCATCAATGATAGTAGTTCTAGTACTGGTTTCATCGTATCTTCTATCTAACTTTGTGCTGTCTTCAGCGCTTACAGTAACACTGTGAACAGGCGCGTTATACATTCTCTTACCATTATCTGTTTCAAAATCTTCATAGCCTAAGAAATTTCTTGAAGAACTCTTGTCCCCATCTCTAAAGTTACGGTTGTCACTTTTTGTAAAGTTAGTTCTTAGATATGTTTCATTATCATCGATAGGAGTTTGTAATATACCTCCAGGAAGAACTCTTGCAACAATTTTACCATTACTTAGAGTATCATAAACAATAGAATCCACTGTAGCAATCTTAACTGTTCCATCCGGATTTATTGCGTTTTTAGTATAAACGTTACCTCTGTAGTAGTTAAAATCATTGTATTCGTCATCAATGATAGGTCTGTAAATGTCAGCAACCCATTCTGCTACGTTACCAGCCATATCATAAAGACCGTAGTCATTAGGATCGTATGATTTTACAGGAGCTGTAATATCAGCACCGTCATCACTCCATCCTGCAATTCCTCCGTAGTCACCATCACCTTGTTTAAAGTTAGCTAATTGGTCACCTCTGGTTCTTCTCTTTCCGGATCTTGTATATTTTCCACTCCAAGGATATTTCTTTCTTCCTCTGTAGATGTTGTAGCTTCTTAATTCAACTAAACCAAGCGCTGCATATTCCCACTCAGCTTCTGTTGGTAGTCGGTATTTTGGTAACAATAATCCATCTTTTCTTTGTACATAAAGTCCAGTTGAATCATTTCTTTTCTCGTAGTTCTGTGATACTTTACCTCCTCTTGTCGCCTCATCGTTACCTCCGTAAGTTTGATTAGGAGCGTTTAAGTATGTTTCAGTATCAAAAGTGCTTTCAGCTGATACATCCTGAAAAGGAGCATTTCTTCTAATATACCCTTCTTCTTCTAATATTCTTTCATTAACACGGTTTGTTCTCCAGTTACTAAATTCTACTGCTTGAATCCAGTTCACACCTACAACAGGATAGTTAGCGTATGCAGGGTGTCTTAGATAATTATTAGTCATCATTTCATTGAATCCTAATCTATTTCTCCAAACTAAAGTATCAGGAAGAGCGCCGTAATAAATATTTCTATATTTAGGTTCTGTTGGTGGATATACAGCTTTAAGCCAGTCCAGGTATTCCAAATACATAATGTTGGTTACCTCGGTTTCATCCATGTAAAAAGATTGTACGTGCTGTTGGGTAGGGGTATTGTTCCAATCGTGCATAACATCATCCTGCACACGTCCCATTGTGAATGTTCCACCTTCAATAAAAACTAGTCCCGGACCAGTTTCTTGTTCCTTATAATTGGTGTTAACTTGAAATCCTCCTTCTTTGGAGTTGTATTTCCAACCTGTAGCTCTAGAATTTGAACCGTAATCAGTTTTATTACAGCTAATCAGTAATAAGCTGATTGTCAACGCTATAAGCGACTTAGAAATAAACGCGTTTTTCATAATCTTAAGTTCGTTAAAGTAGAAATTAGGGCTTGCAATATAGTAATTAACGTTAAATTTACCCCAAAAATTTTAAAATATTATTAAATAATAAACTTTTCTGTATTTGCAATAACTCTTGCTCTAACGGAATAATCTTTAGTTTATTATTATTTTTGAATAAAAAGATTAATTTAACCTAAATCGGCTAATAAAGAGTAGTTTACAAGTACCGGAAGTACTATCGGTAACGATTTAGTAATGGTGCTTACTGCACTTGTTTTCATTTGATTACCTTGTAAATCATTACTGCAAATTTATAAAAAATAAAGGTAAAGCCGTGAAACTTTACCTTTATTTTTCGTCTTGTTCGTCCATCCTTTTAATGAGCGCATCCCGAAGACTATCGAGGAACTTTGTGCGGTTCATCTTTCTGGCTTTCAATTCCAGATAGGAATGATAGAAATCCCCTAAGTCAATATTAAACATATTTTCAAAGGTTTTGGCTATGATTTTAATGTCTGCATTACCGTTGTCAATCGAACCTTGCGAATGCAGCGAATATATCAACTCGATGAGTGAGGTCTTGCTGCCCGTCCAGTTTAAAGGCGGGTTTTCCCAAATTCTTTTCTGACTGTTGTTATTCAACTGGTCTTCGAGATAAACCTGTATCAAATCATTGGCAATAATCTTGGCTACTTTGTAATCGTGTGAGGTTGTAAAATTGTGGTCTGCCTCAAAATAATAGGTGTCTAAACTTAGCTTAATATCGTGTTTGCCACGTACAAAGTATTTGTTATCAAGATGGGTGCTGTTGGTTCTGTAATACTTGTAAAATTCCAGATTGGCATCGAAGTACCGCTTGATTTTGGAAAGCTCAATATTGAGGTATTTCCTGATAATTTTATCCCCTCCACGTGGTCTTTTTGTTTCAATTTTATAAATCGAATTGAAGAAGATAAGTTTTGAAACTAACTGCGGCTTTAGCTGCTTGAAAAACAATATTTCTTCTTCCGCATCTTTAAATCCCTTTTCTTGAATGTGCTTCTTTACCTCTTCAATCTTCTGCAATACCAGCACAATAGCATTTTCATACGATACCAATGAATTATTCTGCTCGTAGGTCAATTCACTTATTCTATCGTCTAATTCGTTTATTATAGTATGGCAATAATCTGTCATTGAAAGCGGAATTTTAAGTATGATACCAATAAAAAGGATAAAATGAGGCAGTAATTGCAGGTATCCTACAATAAATTACCTCATTTCAATATGTTTGTTATAGTATGCTTATAGGAAAGCCATATCCGCTTTCACTTTTGAAACTGAATAGGGCTTGTGTATTAAACCATTAAAGGTTCTGCTTTAAAGCCTTTTTTCTTAACGATGGCAACTATTTCATCTTCTGTAATTCCCTCTGATTTTACGGTTAGAATTTTGTCATTGTTAGCTGTATCTACATTCCATTCGCAGATACCGTCCGCTCCGTCCAAATCAGCTTTTACTTTTGATACGCATCCACCACAATTAAGGTTGGTTTTGAATTGAAATTCTCTATTTTCCATTTTTTTGAAATTTATTTATAATGTTTTGTACTGTTGCAAAATTCAGCATAATTCCAAAGCCTTCTATTGTGATATTTCTTGTTTGATTTGTGACTTTTACTGATTTAGCCCGTATTATAAAAAGCAAAAAGGTCATAGCAACGCTACAACCTTTCCCAATCTTGTATTGAAATGCTTTAGTAGATGAGCGAAAGCCCTACACCAAAGCCCATATCACTATCATAGTGTGTTCTGATACCGATATGCCTTGTCAGGATATACCGCAGGTCTGCCATATATTCCAAATCGGTATTGACCATAAATCCGGCTCTTAGTCTTCGGGAGATAGGTATATCCTCACGCATTAACGATACACGAAAAATCCCATCGTGATATACTTCTGCCTGTACATTAACGAGCATTGGCAGGGTGTACATTACACCCAAGCTGACTGCTGCCCGGTTGTCCTTTTTATTGACCTGTCCGAACAGGTTTTGCTCGTGTTCGTCCATTCCCATTTTGCGGTATCGCCAATCGAAACCGATAAACGGCATCAGCCATTGCATTTTACCGATGTAACGTCCTAAATGGGTTTCTACTTCGTAGCCGTGCATATCGTTGTAGCCTAAACGCCATTCTGTACCCAAACTGTAACGGGCGTTCATCAGCATAGCTTCCCCGTCTATACCGTTGATGGCAAAGTCGCTCTGTGCCATTAAGTGTGGCATATTGCTTTCCCGCTGTAACATTTTATAGGCTTTTTCCTTGTTGGGCAATTCGGGATTTTTATAATCGTCCACTGCAAAAACCCTGTTCATTCCTGCCATCATATGGTACAGGATATGGCAATGGAAAAACCAATCGCCCTCGGTATTGGCAAGAAACTCGATGGTATCGGTTTCCATCGGCATAATGTCGATTATATTTTTCATCGGTGCATTTTCGCCGTGCTCATTCAGCACCCTGAAATCAAAACCGTGCAGGTGTATCGGGTGGCGCATCATTGAGTTGTTGTGAATGGTAATCCTCAAAATCTCGCCTTTCTTTACAGGTATTTTGTCGCTTTCTGCCAAGACCTTATTATCCATACTCCAAACGTAACGGTTCATATTTCCGGTAAGGGTAAATTTCAGTTCTTTTACCGGAGCATCTTTTGGCAATGTGGTATTGTGTGGCGATTTCAGCATTGCGTAATTGAGCGTTACTATATTGCTCAACGCATTGGCATTATAACGGTTGGGGTCTTCGTCCGTATTCATTTTATGGTTTTCCCCGTGATGCTCCATTGGCTGCCCATTGTCCTTAGCTTTCTTGCCCTTTTCTTCGCCTGTAATTTCAGGATACATTACTACGTTCATATCCATTTGGTTAAGGCTCATATTCATTCCCATATCGTCAAGGTCGCCGTTCATCTTCATCATATCATTCATCATCTTCATACCCTCAAAATATTTCAGGCGTGGCATTTCCCCAACATATTGTTTTGTACCGCTGCCAATAAAATAGCTTGTGGATTGGGTACGGTCTTCGGTAGTTGCCATAAATTCAAAGGCTTTACCGTCTTCGGGAATGGTAACGACTACATCGTAAGTTTCAGATACAGCGATAATCAGCCTGTCCACATCCACAGGTTGCACATCGTTGCCGTCGCTTGCCACTACGGACATTTTACCGCCTGCGTAGCGAAGCCAAAAGAAGAGGATGCACCGCCATTAGAAATCCGCAAACGCACTTTGTCGCCTGCTTTTAACGGCTTGCCGTCAATGCTTTTCAGGTCTGTATGATGATTGCCGTTCATCAGCACACGTTCGTAATATACATCGCTCACGTCCATAGCCAACATACGTTTCCATTCGTTGGTCAGCTTGGTTTTGAATTTACCGCTTTGGATGGCTTCGGCATAGCTTTGTGTTGCGCCTTTTCTTATGGCAAACCAATCGCTTGCATTGTGCAGCATACGGTGTACATTGTTGGGATTGAGGTTCGTCCATTCGCTTAGCATTATGGGAATTTCCGGCAAATCGTCAATGCCTTTCCTGAATGTTTTGTCATCAGCCCTTTTGTGCATTATAAAGCTGCCGTACATACCAATCTGCTCCTGCAAGCCCGAATGTGAATGATACCAGTGCGTTCCGGTCTGAATAATCGGGAAACGGTAAGTATAGGTTGTGCCGGGTTCTATGGGCATTTGCGTTAAGAAAGGTACACCGTCTTCTTTATTGGGCAGGAATAGCCCGTGCCAATGCAGGGATGTACTTTCTTTCAACTGGTTATGGACAACAATTTCTGCCGTGTCGCCCTCTGTAAATTCAAGCGTGGGCATTGGGATTTGCCCGTTTACAGCGATTGCCCTTTTTTCTTTGCCTGCGTAGTTTACAACCGTATCTCTTACATACAGGTCGTAATGGACTACTTTTTGGGCAATGCTGACTTGTGATATAAAGAGTGCCAACAGGGTTAGCGGCAACAGCTTTTTGTGAAGAAATTTTTGATTATCCATTTTAAAAATAGCATTGGTTATAAAGATTAAAAGGCATTGCCTAATGAGCAATGCCTTAATGGGTATTATTTAGTTTCTGCAACTTTACCACACGTAAGCATAGATGAACCGTAGTAAGGATTTTTGATGTCCTTTTCTTTGCTCAACCAATATGCTTTTTTCATCG
>NZVW01000021.1 GCA_002697475.1 Aquimarina sp.
TGTATAGGTTTTGTCTCCCTGTTTAGCTACTAAAGTTCCATTTATATAACCTAAAGTTATAGCTTCATTTTTTATGAAAGTAGTATACTTTTGAATCCCTTTATTGAATAGGTAGATTTCTCCATCTTCATTAATCTCTATACCAGAGAATAATTCTCTTGAACCGGGTAACTGAAGGGCTTCTTTTTTATACTTACTAACATTGTAATCTAATAATCCAATCTTAGCTATAGCATCATCTTCAAATATAACTTGGAACATTTCATCCGAACCACCTTTCTTTAAAACAGCTATATTTCCTGACCCTATAATGGAGGTGTTATCCTCAATTGAAGCAACATCATTTTTGATACTAATTTTTGTTGATTTTTCGCCTAAAAAATTGGGTTCAGTTATCTCTATGTCATGATAAGCTGATGAATATGTTGGGATGGGAATATATTGATCTGCAAATGAACCAAAGGTTTTGAACTCAAAAACAAAAGGCTCAGAAGAAGTAGTGTTTAAAAATTCTAAATTTAGATTACCGTTTGATGGTTTCCAGTATTGATTTTGGAACGTCTTACTTTGAATAATATAATGCTTTGCGTCTGAAGTTGTGTATGGCATAATAAATTCAAAGAAATAATTATCGTCAACGTAACCATCTTGCACTTTATCATTACTCTCTAAACTTATAATATTTTCTCTCTGGTTATCCTGTATATATAGCCATTTAGTTCCGTCTATGACACTAACGAGTGCAAATGCGTGATGCCTATAATCCTGCACTAACCACCAAAGCTGACTTTTTTTGATTAAGTATACATTAGGTTTGTTCTCAAAGATGACCCCATTTGATGAATTAGTCAGAAAAATATCCTCTTGATCATCAGGTGAAATGGTAATTAAAGCTTTAACTGTTTGATTACCATTTAGAATAGGTCTTTGTAGTGTCGATATTTTAAAATCTATGTTTTGAGTACCATCATTAGTTTCAAAAGCTTCCTGAGCATATAGCCCAACAAAAGAGCATAAGAATGACAGACAAATTAGATATAGTATTGGTGAAGTTTTCATTTAACGTATCAGTTTATGAATTATTTTTTTAGAATTACATTTTCGAGAGCTTTTATTCTTTTAATCAGTTCTTTAACGGTTTCTTTTAAAGCTAAGTTCTCCATTTCTTGTGCTTCGATTAACTCTTGTTGATTGATTGTATGTAGATAAAGCTCTTCGATTTTTTCTACAGATGTGATACTTACTTTTCTTAAATCCAGACCGTTTGTGATGACCTCTTTTTCTGTTGGCATTCCAGGAAGGCTATGATGCTGAGTAGTATATTGTTTTAATTCTTTTAAGGTCATTAAATCATAATCTTTAGCAAAAACATAATCAGGAAAAGAAGAAGCGTCAGCAATAAAACCACTTGCTCTCACACGTCCATTAATTTGTAATTGTTCAGATAAGTCAGTATTTATACCCCCAATTCCTATATTGCCTCTTGTGTCTATATATATGGCATCTGCACCGAATGCATTTTTAACAGCAAAATGAGAATTCTCTATATTGCTTAAATGGAAATCCAAACCTTTAATAATAGTAACACCTTGAGACCTATCTTGATTAGAAAGTGTTAGATCACCTTTTAAAGAAGTGTTTCCCTGGATTTCAGTATCACCTTTCAGATTCGTTTTACCATCAATGGTCGTGTCCCCGTTTACATCAAGTTGTACCTTAGGATCGGTAATTCCAATACCGATATTTCCATTAGGATTAATTTTTAATGCATTGACAATATTACCTTCATTTTGACTTCGTAATTGAAGCCCGATACTAGAGCTATTGGATTTATCTCTTGCCTGTAGGTATGCAGTTCCGGAGTTTCCATCTCCTTCAAAAGCATATAAATACAAGTGTCCTTTTGAATAGATATCTCCAGTAACATGAAGCATTCCTTTTGGATCACTAGTTCCTAAACCTAAAAGACCTTCATCAGTGAGACGCATTTTCTCCTTAACCTTATCCTTTTCATAACTATCAAATCCGAATATAATGTCTTCGTTGCTCCTGGAGTTATCCCAATCTGCAACAAGATATAAGTCTCCTAGATCAGCGTGTAAACCGGATGTAGTACTAATTGTTCCATTACTGTGAATTCTAAATTGGATTTTATCTGTCCAATGCCCTAATCCTGAGGAGAAGTAATAATCTTCATTATCACCATTACTATCTTTATTAAAATGACTTACCAATCCTATATTAGAATGATGTAACATATGTTTCCTTGGGCCTCCTGGGTCAGGTGTGCTGACTTGTGCCCATAAATTAAATGAGCTTCCTAAGAGTAAAAGAAAAGCCATCCCTATTTTTTGGATCGATGGAAATGCGCTTTTTTGTATAATTATGAATTTCATGATTTTGTGTTTGTTATAAATAGATTACAATGGTGCGGATATTATTTTTCGAGTTTTTCTAACCTTTTTTCTAAATTGATTATGAGTTGTCGTTGAACTTCTAAAGATTTGTTTAATTCATTGATCTCTTCTTTTTGTTCATCAATTAATTGTTGCTGTTCAAAAGTATATAGGTATAATTCCTCTATTTTTTCTACGGATATTGTAGCCACTTTTTTAAGATCCAATCCATTATTGACGACCTCTTTTTCACTAGGCATACCTGGCAGATGATAATTTTTAGAAGTGTATGACTTTACTTCTTGAAGGGGCATTAAATTATAATCCTTGGCAAAAACATAATCAGGAAAAGAAGAAGCGTCTGCTATAAAACCACTGGCCTTTACACGCCCATTTATTTGTAATTGTTCTGATAACTCTGCATTTATTCCCCCAATTCCTATATTACCTTTTGTGTCTATAAATAGGGCATCTGCACCGAAAGCATTTTTAATAGCAAAATGAGAATTTTCTATATTGCTTATATTGAAGTCCAGACCTTTGGTAATGGTGATACCCTGAGGTCTGTCTTGATTAGAAAGCATAAGATCTCCTTTTAGCAAAGTGCTTCCGCTAATATTTAGGTCTCCTCTGATTTCTGTTTCCCCCTTTATTAAGTTTTCCTGATTTGTTGCATCGAATTTGACATATATATCTTCTTTATTTTCATTATAAAAAAGATAGCTTGTTCCACTTTCTCCAGATCCATCAAAATCTGCTTTAAAACGCATGGGACCGTTGTCGATAATATCTCCACCCCATAATAAAAGATTTGAAGAGTGTTCAAGTCTTAATTCGTGTCCATCAATTCTTATGTTACCACCGCTAACGTGTAATTGAGCCGCTGGATTACTGATGCCTATACCAAGTTTTCCATCATCAGTCAATCGCATCTTTTCTTTTACCTTACTTCTGAGGTTACTACCAAAACCAAAAATAATATCTTCATTAGTACCATTATTATCCCAGTTACCTACTAAATATAAACTGCTCCAGTCAGCAAACATTCCCCAACGGGTACCTACTACGCCTTCTTTTTGTACTTCTAGTTTAACATTATTCCACCAATTACTATGTTTTCCATAGGATACATACAAGTTTTCATTTGTGTGGTTAGATTGATCATCATTAAAGAAAAGTACTCTGGCTTTATTTGACCCGATCCTGTCAGTAGCAGGAACTGTGGAAAAATTACTTTGCTGAGCACAAAGAGTAGTTATTTGTAATACTAAAGATAGTTTTAGAGCCAGTTTAGTTTTTTTTAATAATGATTTTGAGAGTGTAAAAATTGTTTTCATGATTTATGTTATATTTATCAAAGTTTAGATGAATATTGTTCGCTGAAATTGAATTCTTGGTTGAGATTTATGAGCGTTTTTAATATTTACAACAAACTTATCTAAAGCTCAATGCGTGATAAAAAATAAGGGCAGGACAAAAGCGGGACACTTTGATTATTGTACGGAATAAGGGAGCTTATACGTAATTTAAGGTAGAAGAATATGAATAACTCCTAATAAGATAATCAGGATTTTGTAGAGTAAATTAAATAAGATTTAGGGAACAATATAGGTGCCGTTCCAGTCGTTGCCATTCCTTTTAAAGCAAACTCTTAAATGGTTTGGGCGTTTTAGTTTTAAATATTCAATTTTGTCAGGCATAAGCTTTAATATAGTAAAGAAATCTCTTTTATTTAGATAATCTATAACATCTGGATTTTTAATCTCTTCACCGGGTTTTTGAGTAGTAGTGTAATCCTTTTTGGAGGTATAAGGTATTTCATTCCATGCTTTGGCTATCCTATCATCATCTTCGACTAAAAATGCTTTTGCTCTGACCACAACCTGACACAATTTTTCAGGATCATAAAAAAGTGCGCTGACCCATTCCCGTTCTATAATATGAGTAATTTTCTTAGATCTTTTATCCGTGTAGATATAAAGATTACAATCAGTGTCAAAATCTCTTAATATAACTGTTCTCAGTCTGGGACGACCACTTATGTCTGAAGTTGCCAGCGTAAAATATCTAAAAGGATGTTTTTTAGAATTAACGGCTTCTTTAAGGTCATTGATGATTGTAGAAAAAACTATTTCAGTCATGGCTCTTTTGATTAGTCAATAATAATACAAAAGCTACACTAAAGTTAAATATTCTGAAGCTTCTTTCAAAGAATGAATAACGTTAATACATTGTTATATTTACTTACTTAATTCAAAATCCTTAAAAAATATAGTAATTCTGATTTCTGAGTTGTTAATTTAATTTTATTTTTGCCTATGCAAAAAAACAACGTACTTATATTAGATTTTGGGTCACAGTATACCCAGCTAATAGCTAGAAGAGTTAGGGAGTTAAATATTTATTGCGAAATTCATCCTTATCATAATATTCCTGAGAATTTATCGGATTTTAAAGCTGTAATTTTATCGGGCTCTCCATTTTCTGTAAGAGCAGAGGATGCTCCACATCCTGATTTGTCAGGTATAAGAGGAAAACTCCCTTTGTTAGCTGTATGTTATGGAGCTCAATATTTAGCCCATTTTAGTGGAGGAGAAGTAGCTCCTTCGACAATCCGGGAGTATGGAAGAGCTAATTTGTCTTATATAAAGGATAAAGAGATTTTTTTCGAAAATATCTCAGAAGGCTCACAGGTTTGGATGAGTCATAGTGATACTATTAAAGAATTACCTTCAGGAGCTGTCAGGCTGGCAAGTACGTATGATGTTTTAAATGCAGCTTATAAAATTGAAGGCGAAAATACTTACGCTATTCAGTTTCATCCAGAGGTTTATCACTCTACCGATGGAAAGCAACTGTTGGAAAATTTTCTTATTAAAATAGCGAAATTAGAGTCTGACTGGACTCCTGGGTCATTTGTAGAAAGTACAGTTGATGAATTAAAAGAAAAACTAGGTCAGGATAGAGTTGTTCTTGGTCTTAGTGGAGGTGTTGACTCTACAGTCGCGGCAGTTTTATTAAATAAAGCTATTGGAGATAGTCTTTACTGTATATTTGTAAATAATGGATTACTTCGAAAAAATGAATTTGAGTCTGTACTGAAGCAGTATGAAGGTATGGGGCTTAATGTAAAGGGAGTGGATGCTTCGGCACGCTTTTTGGGAGCTTTAGAAGGAATTAGTGATCCTGAGGAGAAACGAAAAGCAATAGGAAGAGTTTTTATTGAAGTTTTTGATGACGAAGCACATAAAATTGAAGATGCTAAATGGTTAGGTCAAGGAACAATATATCCTGATGTTATAGAGTCGGTGTCCGTGAATGGTCCTTCTGTAACTATAAAATCTCACCATAATGTAGGTGGGTTACCAGATTTTATGAAGTTAAAAGTGGTTGAACCATTGAGGATGTTGTTTAAAGATGAGGTAAGACGCGTAGGAGCATCAATGGGATTAGATCCTGAGCTACTTGGAAGACATCCTTTTCCGGGACCAGGTTTGGCTATTAGGATTTTAGGAGATATTACTGAAGAAAAAGTAAGAATACTACAGGAGGTAGATGCTATTTTTATCAATGGATTAAAAGAAAACGATCTTTATGATAAAGTATGGCAAGCTGGAGCTATCTTATTACCTGTTCAGAGTGTTGGTGTGATGGGAGATGAAAGAACCTATGAAAATTGTGTGGCGCTTAGAGCGGTGGAGAGTACAGACGGGATGAC
Organism: Aquimarina sp.; assembly: GCA_002697475.1. Classification (GTDB taxonomy): domain Bacteria; phylum Bacteroidota; class Bacteroidia; order Flavobacteriales; family Flavobacteriaceae; genus Aquimarina. The sequence goes on from NZVW01000021.1 coordinate 6,115, forward strand.
TGCGGACTGGGTAAATTTACCTTATGAGTTTCTACAAAAAACTTCAAATAAGATCATTAATAATGTGAAAGGTGTCAACAGAGTTGTTTACGATATTAGCTCTAAACCACCTGCCACAATCGAATGGGAGTAATTAAGTAAAATCACTTTACTTGATAACTTTCCTTAGCAAATGAAATTAAGAACAAAATTGATCGTTATAAAAATAATTGATCTTTAAAGATAATATGATAATGAAAAACCTTATAGTGTTTTTAATTTTATGTGTACTTACTATTAATTCAGCCTTTGCTCAGAATTATAAGTCACATAAAGTTCTTAAGGGAGAGAATGTATATAGAATAGCAAAACAATATAATACCACTGTAGATGCTATCTTAAGTATAAATCCAAATGCAAAGGATGGAATTAAGGAAGGAGAGATTCTTGCTATTCCTGTAACAGGTGACCAGCAATATAAAATACACGAGGTAGCAGATGGAGATACCGTATTTAGTCTTGCAAAACAATATAATACCACTGTTCAGAATATATATGGTCTTAATCCGGATGCTGTCAATGGTATAAAAGCTGGACAAATTTTACGTGTAGGCAAAGTTGAAAAAAAGGATCCGGTAAACGATGTAGAAATAAATGAAGATGGTAAGCTGGATGTTTTAGATAGTCTTAAGACGGTACCTGTAGAACCTAAGGTTATTGGATATAAAACACACAAGGTAAAAAGAAAAGAAACGCTATTTGGTATTTCAAAGGAGTATGGAGTTACTGTTGAAGATATCAAAAGACATAATAAGAGATTGTATTCTGAACAATTACAAAAGAAAGATAAAATCAGAATACCTATATATGATGAAACACCTGTAGTTGCTACTCCTGTAGAAACTCCTTCAGGTTCAGATCGCGTTTCTTCTACAACAACCTATATTATTAAGCCTAAAGATACAAGGTATAGTATTGCACGAAGACATGGATTAACAGTTTCTGAGTTGGAAAGTTTAAATCCTAATTTAGATCCTTCCTTTCCTATTGGTGCTGAGATCACTGTGCCCTCTGCAATATTCGTTCCTCTTGAGGAAACGGTTAAACCAGGTTTTGAGTTGTATGAAGTTCAGCCGAAGGAAACCATTTATAGTTTATTAACGCGATTAAAAATTCCTGCAGATTCCTTATTTAAAATGAATCCTTATTTAAAAGATGGACTCAAGGCAGGCGCAGTTCTTGTAATTCCAAAACGGGCAGTAGATACAACCAACTTTGCAGGAGTAGAAGAAAATGAAATTGTAGACCTTAAAAATAAGCTCTATAATTTTAAAACTAAGAAACTAGGTGTAATGCTTCCTTTTAATCTGGAGAAATTAAACTTTGAAGAAGTAAGTGAAACGGAAGATTATTTAAAAAAGAGGCAAAGTGCTAGAATTGCTGTGGACTTCTACCAAGGTGTTCAATTAGCAGTTGACTCGGTTAAATCTTTAGGTATTTCTACAGAGTTATTTGTTTACGATACAAAACAAAATAAGAACGAAAGTTATCTTAAAAAGTTGATTGCCGAGAATAATTTTGAAGTGTTGGATGCCGTAATTGGACCAATGTATACTTCAAACGTAGAGACAGTTGTTAGAGAGCTAAAAAAATACAATACACCTGTGTTTTCTCCTATTTCTAAAAAGGATACAGAATCTTTTAATAATTTCTTTCAGACCAGACCTGGAGATAAAATGTTACAGGATAAGCTGATCTCATATATGAAAAAGGATTCCACTGATAAGAATATAGTTTTAATAGTTCAACAAGGTGCAAAATTTGATTCTTTAAGAAACAGATTAAAAACTGTTTTCCCATTGGCTAAGATTGCAAAACTACAAGAAGGTAACTATTTGTATGAAGTGGATTTGAATAAGGTTTTAGATAAGGATAGAAAAAATTGGGTAATTCTGGAGTCTGATGATGTGGCCATGATAAGTAATGTAACGCCGTTTTTGAATGCAAAAGCAGAGTCACATCAAATCACATTGTTTACTACAGATAAAAATTCTGCATTTGATGATGATAGCATAAGTAATGAACATTTATCTAAACTTCATTTGCATTATCCTTCAGTAGATAAAGAGTCAGATGAAGTTTCCGAAACAGACTCTTTTGTAAAGAACTATAAAGCAAAATATGGTGTAGCTCCTAATAAGTATATTGTAAGAGGCTTTGATATTGCGTACGATGTTTTGTTAAGACTAGGAACTGCTGAAGATTTGTATCAGGCTGCTAACTTTAGGGGTACAACAGAATATAATGAGAATAAGTTTGATTATATGAAAGATGAGAATGGAGGTTTTTATAACAAAGCGGTGTACTTGATAAAATTTAATGATAATCTTGAACTTAGTGTGATTGAATAAAATTCTTTAAGTTTTCTCTTTCTATTTTCTAAAATTATATTATTTTTAACTGAATTAAAAACACAGATCATAATCAATATTTGGGTTTTATAATTAGAACTATCTCTTAACTCACACACTATCATTGGAATAGCTTTTTTGCTAACCTACGTCAGTAAGATTGGTATGAATCTTGTTGTGTGATTTGAAGAGATTTTTTATTTTAGAGAGTACTTAGTTTAGGTAAAGTACTAGCTTAAAAGAGTAAATTGTTTTTGTATCATTTTTTAGTGCTTGCCCCGTGCTAATAGTTAGATACATTAATAGAAAAATAACAACTATAACTGGGCATAATTGTTTCAATTATGAGTAAACTTTTTTCGATTTTATTGATTTTAGTTTTTGCTAATAATGGTTATGTTGAACGTTTTTCCTATTCCGAAAAGAGTAAACTAGATTGGGCAGATTTTAGAGGCAAACCTGACTTAAATAGTAAATTCGATTCTGCCGTTAATACAGGAATCACCTATCAATGGTCCTATAGCAAAGATCAGGGAGATATAGAGTTGAAGTTTGAAGTTGATAGCTTTTGTTATCCTGCACTTTCTTGGGTTAAGAAAGGTCAGGCTACTGATTATCTTCTAGCCCACGAACAATTACATTTTGATATTTCTGAGGTCCACGCACGTATGATGCGTAAGAGGTTAAAAGAATATAATCCTGGAAAAAATATAAGAAAAGATCTTAATCAGATGTATAAACTGGTTGAGAGAATGCGTGTGAATATGCAGGAAAGATATGATGAGGAAACTAATCATTCCAGAAATAAAGAAGCGCAAAAAAAATGGGAAAAGAAGATCGAGACATTAATGTGGTATTATAGAGATCACAAAAAAAAAAATGACTACCTCGTAACTCGTAATGACTAATCCTGATTTGGATAAAAATTTTCTTCTAAAACTGGCAAAAGCCAAAATGCCTTATGGCAAATACAAGGATAGATATCTTATTGATTTACCAGAATATTATTTGGTATGGTATCGTAATAAAGGGTTTCCTAAGGGTACACTAGGGATGCAATTACAGACGATTTATGAAATAAAAGTAAATGGTTTAGAACATCTTATACGCAATATCCAGAAAATGTAAAATCACATATTGACAAATTGATACCCGGATAGACTAATATTTCTTAGATCTTCTTCAGTTTCGTTTAGTAAAACTCCGTATTCTGTATATGCTTTTAAATTGGCAAGCCAAAAGGTCCATCCATTACTGCAACCTTGATGAATTTCTAACCTGCTCTTAGAATCTGTCGGTATTTCAAATTGTCTAAGAGTGACAAGAGTTTTGCTGTTTTTTGATTCCAGATGGATCGAAACTTTGCAGGAAGAAAATGTTATTTCTATATAATCTTTTCCATTAGCCTGCAGTACTTGTCCCTCTTCTTGTCCATCCCAATTATGCCATTTCCAAATATAGAAATCTCCTTGCTGAGTTGGTTCATTTACTTGTCTCACTTGTCCTCCAGAGCTTTTAAATTCGGCGTCTCTTAGGAACCATTTGGTTAAACCTTCAGAGGATGTCCAGAGGGGATAAAGGTTTTCAACTTTCGATTTTATATATATTTTTTTGGTAAATGATTCCCACTCCAGCTGTGACATAATTTTTGCATTAGATATAGTCCTTTAAAGTTAAGTAATGTAATCTTAAAAATATCTTAATACCTTAATAAGGAGGTTCTTATTACGTAACTTTCATTGAAATTTATTTAAAAAATATTTTCAAATATGAAACAAACTGTATGGTTAATCCTTATTTCCGTATTCTGGACTTCTTCTTTTTCACAGCAATCTATGGAGGGGCCTTTTGATCAGCTTATTATCAGGGGAGTAACCTTAATAAATGGAAATGGAGCACCTCCCAGAGGTCCAATAGATATAGTTGTAGAAAAAAATATAATCAAAGATATTGTCAATGTGGGTTATCCAGGAGTTGCCATCGACAAAGCGAATAGACCTGTTTTGAAACCTGGAGGTAAAGAAATAAAAGCTGATGGAATGTATCTTCTACCTGGTTTTGTGGATATGCATGGTCATATTGGAGGAGTAGCCCAGGGAGCAGATTATGATTATGTTTTTAAACTGTGGATGGCTCACGGAGTAACAACTGTAAGGGAACCCAGTGGTCGGGGATTGGACTGGACTTTAAATCTGAAGAAGCTGAGTGAAGAAAATAAGATAATCGCGCCAAGGATTTTAGCCTATACAGGTTTTGGGCAAGAAAGTAAAGATCCTGTAAGTACACCGGATATGGCCGTGGAGTGGGTTAGAAAGAATGCCGAAAAAGGTGCTGACGGAGTCAAGTTTTTTGGAGCTGCACCAGACATCATGGAAGCGGCTTTGAAAGAAAATAAAAGACTTGATTTGAGATCAGCCTGCCATCATGCTCAGATGGATGTAGGCAGGTGGAATGTATTACATTCTGCACGAGCAGGATTAACTTCCATGGAACATTGGTATGGTTTGCCTGAAGCCTTATTCGATGATCGAACCCTACAGGACTATCCTTTGGATTACAATTATCAAAATGAGCAACACAGATTTGAACAAGCCGGCAGATTATGGAAGCAAGCTGCTGAGCCTTATTCTGAGCATTGGAATGCAGTTATGAATGAACTTATATCTCTGGATTTTACTATAGATCCTACATTAAATATATATGAAGCAAGCAGAGATCTTCACAGAGCCCGAAGAGCTGAATGGCACGAGGAATACACACTTCCCTCATTATGGAAATTTTATCAGCCAAGTAAAATATCTCACGGATCTTATTGGCATGACTGGGGAACAGAACAAGAAGTAGCCTGGAAAGAAAACTATAAGTTATGGATGACCTTTCTTAATGAGTATAAAAATAGAGGAGGTAGAGTTACTACAGGCTCAGACTCTGGTTTTATTTTTCAACTATATGGCTTTGCTTATATAAGAGAGTTGGAGCTACTCAGAGAAGCAGGTTTTCATCCATTAGAAGTAATCAGATCAGCAACCTTAAATGGGGCAGAGGCTTTAGGGATGGATGATAAGATTGGCACTGTAGAAATAGGAAAAATGGCAGATTTTGTAATTATTGAGGAGAATCCCCTTAAGAATTTCAAGGTGCTGTATGGTACTGGTGCTATTAGACTAACCGAAGATAATGAAGTTGTCAGAGTAGGAGGTGTTAAATATACAATTAAGGACGGGGTAATTTTTGATGCAAAACTACTTCTTCAGGATGTGAAGAAAATGGTAGAAGAGGCCAAAAAAACAGAAGGTTTTCAACTAAAGCAGCCCGGAAAAAAATAGGGTAAATAAGTACAAGCACAACTATTTTAGTATGGCTGTGCTTGTATTACATGTTTATGCCGGTACTAGTTGTTTTTTAAAAAATGTTGCTTCAATTTGATTTTTTACAAGATCATCAAAAGTTTCCCTCTTTCGGATTAGATAGTCGTTCCCCTCGTGCCAAAGTACTTCGGCAGGGCGATATCTTGAGTTGTAATTACTGGCCATAGAAAAACAATAGGCCCCTGCATTTTTAAACGCTAGAATATCACCTTCAGTGATTTCATTAATTCTTCTGTTTGTGGCAAAAGTATCCGTTTCACAGATATAACCTACAACGGAATAAAATCGCTCTCTTCCTTCAGGATTTGATATGTTTATAATATCATGATAGGAATTATATAACATAGGTCTGATAAGGTGATTAAAACCACTATCAATTCCTGCAAATACAGTCGATGTTGTTTGTTTTACTACATTAACTCGGGCTAAAAAGTACCCGGCTTCACTTACCAGAAATTTACCGGGTTCGAAGCCTAATGTTAGTTCCTTGCCATATTCTTTGCAAAAGGAATTAAATCGTTTAGACAACTTTTCTCCAAACTCCTCAATATTAGTTTCAATATCTCCTTCTTTATACGGAACTTTAAAACCACTACCGAAATCAATAAAATCCAGGTTATTAAAGTGTTTTGCCGTATCAAAAAGAATTTCACTGGCATAGAGAAAAACTTCAACATCAAGTATATCGCTTCCTGTATGCATATGAATACCGTTAATATTCATATTTGTATTTTCCACTATCCTAAGTATGTGAGGAATTTGATGTATCGAAATTCCAAATTTGCTGTCTATGTGTCCCACAGAAATATTGGTATTTCCACCGGCCATTACGTGGGGATTAATACGAATACATACAGGAACTTCAGGATGTTTAGCTCCAAACTGCTCAAGTATAGATAAATTATCGATATTGATTTGCACTCCCATTGCGGATACTTCTTCAATTTCATCTAATGAAACCCCATTAGGCGTAAAAATGATATCTGAAGGATGTACGCCGGCTAGTAATCCTAACTTAACTTCCTGAATCGAAACAGTATCTAACCCGGCGCCAAATGAGTTGACTAATTTTAAAATAGAAATATTAGACAAGGCTTTTACAGCATAATTAATTTTTACGTTTTTTACATTACTAAATGCTGCGGTCAATCGATCGTATTGACTACGGATTTTTTCTGAGTCATATACATACAAAGGACTCCCGTGTTTTTTTGTAATATCAAGTAGATCTTTATAATTCATTTTAAAATCAGATTATTATAGCGAAAATATCAAATGCTGTTTACATAATAACTTTATATACTAAAATATAACAAACATTTTAAAAGTGTATAATATAATATAAATTGTATTAGAGATATTATGCGTAATTTTAGTCTTTTATATACTGAACAAAATTTTTAATATGCTTGCCTTATTTCCGTTACAATCTGTCGTTTATCCTGAAGAGAAATTGGCATTACATATTTTTGAGGAAAGGTACAGACAACTGGTTGATGATTGTATAGAAGAAGGTATTCATTTTGGGATACCTACGTATCTTAATAATAAACTGAAATACGGTACTGAAGTTAAACTTGATAAGCTCGTTAAGAAATATCCTGACGGTAAAAGCGATATTATCTGCAAGGGTATACGGATTTTTATTATCAAGGATTTTCATCATCAATATCCTAATAAACTATATGCTGGTGGAGAAGTTGCTTTTATAGATAATGATTGGGAGACTGATGCTGTTATGCAAGAAGAGTTACTTCGCTATATTCATGTGTTATATGACGAACTGGCGATAGAAAGTCCACCAGAATTTAATATGCCTGTAAAAAGCTATCAAGTAGCTCATAAGATAGGGTTGTCATTAGAACAGGAATATCATTTACTAACGCTAGTAAACGAAAAAGATCGTTTAAAATATCTTATTAGCCATCTTAAAGTGACAATTCCTGTTGTAAGGGAGATGAATCGGGCTAAGGAAGTCATTAAAATGAATGGACATTTTAAGAATTTTGACCCGTTGGATTTTAAAGAATTAGAACCATAACCTAAGTTTTTATTCTTATCAACATTTTAATAAATAACTTACCAAAAAAAGATTGGCACAGAACCATCACTTTTCATATTTTTGGGACTCCAATAAAAGGAGGATTTAAAAACGTTTGTTTTCAGAAAATTTTTGTCTGAAAAATGTAACAGACGATAAAAAATAAATACATAAAGATGAATTTACACGAATATCAGGGTAAAGAAATACTTAGTAGTTTTGGAGTAAGAATCCAAAGAGGAATCGTAGCTAGAAATGCAAATGAAGCAGTTGCAGCGGCTAAACAACTTACAGCAGAAACCGGAACTGGGTGGCATGTGATCAAAGCGCAGGTTCACGCTGGTGGACGCGGAAAAGGAGGCGGTGTAAAATTAGCTAAAAACCTGAAAGAAGTAGAAGAGATCGCAGGTCAGATCATTGGGATGAATCTGGTTACTCCTCAAACTTCTGCAGAAGGAAAAAAAGTACATCAGGTGCTTATCGCAGAGGATGTATATTACCCTGGGGATAGTGAGCCGGACGAATTTTATATGTCCGTATTGCTGAACAGAGCTACCGGTAAGAATATGATTATGTATTCTACAGAAGGAGGGATGGATATCGAAACTGTTGCAGAAGAGACTCCTCATTTAATATTTACGGAAGAAGTAGATCCTACAGTTGGATTAATGCCTTTTCAGGCAAGAAGAGTAGCTTTTAACTTAGGTTTAAGCGGAGTTGCTTTCAAGGAAATGACCAAGTTTGTTACGGCTCTTTATACAGCTTATATTGAATCAGATTCATCACTTTTTGAAATCAATCCGGTTTTAAAAACGAGCGATGATAAGATTATGGCCGTAGATGCTAAGGTAACACTTGATGACAATGCTCTTTTCCGTCATAAGAACTATGCAGAGATGCGAGATGTTCGTGAAGAAAATGCTATTGAAGTTGAAGCTAAGGAGGTAGGACTAAATTATGTAGATCTTGACGGTAACGTAGGATGTATGGTAAACGGAGCTGGTTTGGCGATGGCTACAATGGATCTTATTAAGCAAGCAGGTGGTGAACCGGCTAACTTTTTGGATGTAGGAGGAACTGCTGATGCTAAACGTGTAGAGACTGCTTTCAGAATTATTTTGAAAGATCCAAATGTAAAGGCTATCCTGATTAACATATTTGGTGGGATTGTAAGATGTGATAGAGTTGCTCAGGGTGTTGTAGATGCCTATAAAAATATGGGTGATTCTATAAAAGTACCAATCATTGTTAGGTTACAGGGAACTAATGCTGATATAGCTAAAGAACTTATTGATAATAGTGGACTAGATGTGCAGAGTGCTGTTGAATTTCAAGAGGCTGCAGATAAGGTTCAAGCTGTTTTTGCTTAAATCAAAAGCTTATTTATATATACA
>NZVW01000022.1 GCA_002697475.1 Aquimarina sp.
CGAATGGTCTTAAACCAACGGATAACAGATTTTTTGTTGAAAATGGGGATAGAACAGAATTACAGGATTTCCCTGTAGAACTTAAAAAGTCAAAGTTTAGAATGGATAATCTGGTAATACCTATTCATTTTGAATTTGGGCCGTCCAAAGTTACTGAGACTGAAGATAAGATAAGATACTCAACTCACAGACAGTTTCGAATTGGCCTGGGAGGATATGCCGGAGAAAATATAAGTACAAGACAAAAATTAAAATATGAAGAGAATGGTGACGATATCAAGGACAAAATCAAAAGGGATTATAATACCAGTGATTTGATATATGGACTAAGTGGCTATATGGGATTCGGTGATACATCTCTTTATATAAAATATGATCTGAATCCTATTTTTAGAGACCCTAATGTAGAACAAAACAATATTTCACTTGGATTGAGGTTTGATTTATAATCAGTATTTAATAAATTAAGTGTTAGCCTTTTAGCAGACTTGTAAGCACGAGTCGGCTTTTTTGCATAACATAATAACTAAAGGATTCAACTTTTCTTCTTTCTTCTTTACAAAAACTAAAAATAAAGGTATAGTTTGCATATTATAAATGTGTTGTTTCTAACACCTGTTTTAATTACGGTTTTACCGCAAAAAACTACAAATCAATATTTTAGTTAGGTATTTGTTTTCATTTTATTTAGAAAACATTTACATTTAGGCAACTTAACCAACCCTTTTCTACCCTCAGTTTAGTAAAAGAATCCGCTTTTACGTTTTAGATTGTTCAGTCGTGCTATGTTTATATTGTGAAGGATTAAATTAAATATATATACGTATGAAAAGATTAATTACACCTATCAGAGCGCCTTTACTTTTAAATTATCGGCTTACTAATTAGAGTTTGAGATGTTATCGTTTTTTAAATGATGATGTCTTACAACTATTTACACAATCAACTTAACATTAAAACCAAAAAAATGAAAACTACATTTTTCTATGCAGTATTCATAGCTATGCTATGCTGCACGGTAAATTCCTATGCTCAAAAACAAGGAATGAAACCATCGACTATAGGTAAAGCAGAATACGTTCGTGTTGTTCCTGCTATTTCTAAAATGGACAATGTGATTTCTGCTAAAGGAATGATTAAACACGGTCAGGAAAAAAAGAAGGGTAAAAACACCTTCGTTCCTGGTAAAGGTTTACCTGCAGCAGGTCAAAATGATCCATTAATTCCGATTCAACAAAAGTCGCAACGAGCTGCGATATCTACTGAGATAGCAAATTTTGAAGCGCATTCAGGTTTCAGTACACCAACAGATCCAACAGGTGCTGTAGGTCCTAATCATTATGTCTATGCATTTAATTCAGGTTTTGGGATCAGGGATAAAAGCGGTAATGTTTTAGTTCCGGAGGCTTCACTGGCAACTATATTTCCTGGAGAAAGTTTAGGAGATCCTATAGTGGTATATGATAATTATGCAGATCGCTTTATCATTATGCAATTTAGTAATACTCCTAATGGATTCTTGATAGCTGTAGGTCAGGGGCCTGACCCTGTGAATGATGGGTGGTTTACCTATAGATTTAACACGGGCAGTTTTCCGGATTATGAAAAGCTGTCTATTTGGAGTGATGGATATTATATCACAGCGAATAAGGACCAAAATAACCCAAGTGGTAATGATGTTGTTTTTGCTGTAGAAAGAGATAAAATGCTAATAGGTGATGCTAATGCACAATTTGTTGGTTTTCCGCTTCCAGGTGCCCAGACAAGTGGTTTTTATAGCCCAGGAGGTTCTCATTCTACTGGACCTAACCTTCCTCCTGTAGGAACAGGTCATTCTATTTTATATCTACAGGATGATAGCTGGTCTGGAGTATCTCAGGATCATATTAAAGTATGGACTACGGATGTAGACTGGTCAAACCTTGCTAACTCAACTATCTCACAGCCGCAGCAAATCAATACAACTCCATTTGATAGTGTGTTTGATGGAGGATCTTTTTCTAACCTACCGCAACCAAGTGGTAGTGATCTGGATGCGCTACAGGCTACAATGATGTACATGACAACATACAGACGTTTCGGGACACATAATTCTATTATTTTAAATTTTGTAGTGGACTTGGATGGTAATGATGATCTCGCCGGAATCAGATGGTATGAGTTAAGACAATCAGGAGATGGACAGCCATGGACAATTTTTCAAGAAGGTACTTATGTTCAGCCAGATGGTTTGAGTGCATTTTGTGGTAGTATGGCGATGGATGCTCAGGGAAATATCGGGTTAGCTTATACTGTAGTAAGTACTTCAACTTTTCCTTCAATTCGTTATACAGGAAGATTGGCTAGCGATCCATTAGGGACTATGACATTAACTGAGCAAATTGGGGTAAATGGTACACAGGTTGATCCTTCATTCAGATATGGAGATTATGGACAAATGACTATTGATCCTGCTGATGATATGACCTTCTGGCATACTGCAGAATATTTCACAGGAGGGGCAAGAAAAAATCATGTAGTAGCGTTTAAGTTACAGCCTGATACGCCGGATACGGAAGCTCCAACAGCTCCGGCCAATTTAACTGCTTCTGGTACGACAGATGTTTCTACCACCTTAAGTTGGGATCCATCAACAGATAATGTTGGAGTAACAGGATACGATGTATATCAGGATGGAGTGGTTGTAGCTTCAACAGCAAATACTACAGTCGATATTATAGGATTAACTCCGGCTACAACTTATGATTTCTTTGTCATAGCTACAGATGCAGCAGGTAATGAATCTGCTTCAAGCAATACTGTTTCAGTCACTACAAATGCTCCAGATACTCAGGCACCAAGTGCACCAGCAAATTTAACAGCTTCTAACATCACTTCAAGTTCGACAGAATTAAGTTGGGATGCATCAACAGATAATATAGGGGTGAGTGAATATCAGGTATTGCAGGATGGCTCTTTTGTTAGTACAGTAACTACAACTAGTACTATAGTGATAGGCTTATCTCCTGAAACTACATATAGTTTTAGCGTTGTTGCTTTGGATGCAGCAGGAAACGTTTCTAGTGCTAGTAATGCTGTTAGCGTTACCACTTTAGCAGCTACAGGTTGTTTAAATGGAGTCGCTGCACCTTATAGTGAAAGTTTTGAGAGCTCTATCGGTTTATGGACTCAGAGCACTAGTGATGATTTGAACTGGGTAAGAGATGCTAATGGTACTCCTTCAAGTAATACAGGTCCTTCAAGTGCTGATGATGGTTCGTTTTATTTATATGTCGAAGCATCTGGTAATGGTACTGGATATCCTAACAAAACTGCCGTATTAAATTCACCATGTTTTGACTTAACTAGCGCTACTTCTGCTACATTCTCATTTAGATATCACATGTTTGGTGCGGGTAACTTTGGTTCTCTATCTGTCGAAGCAAGTAATGATGAAGGAAATAACTGGACAAGTATATGGACAAGAAGTGGAAACCAGGGGAATTCCTGGCAGACAGCAAGTATTGATCTTTTTGCTTACGTAGGTACAGGAGTGCAACTGCGTTTTGTTAGAGTTACCGGTAATACTTGGAGAGCGGATGCAGCTATTGATAAAATAGCATTGACTGCCGGTGATGATCCTGGAGGGGACTGTGCTTCTGATGAACTTACGTTAACCATTACATTTGATAACTATCCTCAAGAAACATCCTGGAATGTTACTGATGGAGGAGGTAATGTAGTAGCTTCAGAGAGTTATTCTACAGCTAATCCTGATGGTTCAACTGTGACAGAGACTATTGAAAATCTTGCTGCGGGAGAATACACATTCACTATTTTTGACTCTTTTGGTGATGGTATCTGTTGTGGTTATGGTCAAGGATCCTATACTTTATCAAGTGCTAATGGTACTATTGTTTCCGGAGGAGAGTTTGATCTTTCAGAAGCAACTGATTTCTGTGTCGAGGGCATCGTTTCCAGAGTAGAAACGTATGACCTTAGTGATCTCTCTAATAGCGATATTTTTAAGCTTTATCCTAATCCGGCAAGAAATGTTATTAATGTTGCAGTAAAGGATTTAAAAATTGATCAATTGGAGATCTTCTCGATGTATGGACAATTGGTTAAGCAGGTTAGTAATCAAGGGACTAATTCAGAAATTGATATTAGTAGCCTTCCTGCAGGGACATATTTTATAAGATTTACAGCAGAAGAAACTATTGTAACCAGAAGCTTTATTAAGCAATAATCGTCATTTAATAATTGCATAAAAAAAGGTTGGCTTTGTGCCGGCCTTTTTCTTTTTTAAACAATTTTTTGATTTATCTTATTTTTGCTAAAGTTGTTAAGTAGTATTTGTTAGTTTAGCGCACTGATAAGTGCCTTAATGCTCACGTTTATGATTGAAAAATCCACAATTGACGCTGTTTTTGATACCGCTCGTGTAGAGGAGGTTATAGGGGATTTTGTGCAGTTAAAAAAATCAGGAACGAATTATAAAGGCCTAAGTCCTTTTACTGATGAGAGAACACCTTCTTTTATGGTTTCTCCTGTAAAACAGATTTGGAAAGACTTTTCCAGTGGTAAAGGAGGGAATGTTGTGGCTTTTCTTATGGAGCACGAGCATTTCACCTATCCTGAGGCTATAAAATATTTAGCAAAAAAATACAATATTGAGTATCAGGAAACAGAGCAATCTGAAGAGCAGAAGGAGCAGGCGAGTGAGCGAGAAAGTATGTATTTAGTTAGTGAATTTGCTAATAAATTTTTTAAGAATGCATTACATAATTCCGAGCAAGGCAAAGCGATAGGTCTAAGTTATTTTAAAGAAAGAGGTTTTACTGAAGAGACTATAAAAAAGTTTGAATTAGGATACTCTCCGGATTCATGGGATGCTTTTACTTCTGAAGCCATAAGAAAAGGGTATCAGCTAGAGTTTCTTGAGAAGACCGGACTTACTATAGTTAAAGAAGAGAAGCAGTTTGATCGCTTTAAGGGTAGGGTAATGTTTCCCATTCAGTCTATGTCAGGAAGAGTTCTCGGTTTTGGAGGCAGAATTTTAACAAATGATAAAAAGGCAGCTAAATATCTGAACTCCCCAGAGAGTGAAATTTATCACAAAAGTAAGGTGCTCTATGGAATCTATTTTGCTAAACAAGAAATCGCTAAAGAAGATAATTGTTATCTGGTAGAAGGATATACAGATGTGATTCAATTTTATCAAACGGGAGTAAAGAATGTAGTCTCATCCTCAGGAACAGCATTGACAGTGGAACAGATAAGGTTAATCAATCGATTGACTAAAAATATAACAGTGCTCTTTGATGGCGATGCTGCAGGGACCCGAGCTTCACTTAGGGGTATAGATTTAATATTAGAGCAAGGGATGGATGTTAAGGTATGTAGCTTCCCTGATGGAGAGGATCCTGATAGCTTTGCCAGACAAAATACCTATGATGAACTAACTGAATATCTTCATGAAAATGCTCAGGATTTTATAAGTTTTAAAGCATCTTTATTGAGGGAGGAATCAAAGAATGACCCGGTAAAAAAAGCTGAGGTTGTTAGAGATATGGTTACTTCAATATCCAAAATACCCGATGCTATTAAAAGAGAAATATATGTTCAGGAATGCTCCAGAATTATGGAGATTTCTGAAGATGTAATTTTTACGGCTTTAGCGCAATTAAGAAATACTGATTTAAAAGATCAGCGAAAGAAGGAGAGACAACATAAAGCTGCTGGTGCTATGGAAGTTGTCAAATCTGATAGTAAGGCTCCAAAGGTTGATCCACAGTACATTTTAGAGAAGAAGATTATTGAGATATTATTGCTGTATGGGCAATTCGAAGAAGAGTTTGAAGATCTTATTTTAAAAGAGAATGACGAAGGAGAGCTTGAGTTAGAGCCTGAAAGATATACCGCTAAGGTTTTTCAAAAAATATACTTGGATCTTCAGGAAGATGAAGTTGAGTTTACTAATGAAGCTTTTCAAAATGTTTATTCAATTTTGATCGAAGAACTCAATCAGAATCCTGATTTTAAGATTGAAACATTTATAAATCAGGTAAGCCCTGAGATAGCTTCTGAAATCACTGAAATCATGATGAATGAGGAACGCTATACACTTCATAGATGGCATGATCAGGAAATCCATGTAAAACAAAAAGATGTTACTGTTTCGAGATACGTTAACGACATTATCCTTAATCTGCGAAGATTTCTGATCAATAAAAAAGTTAAGGAGCTTTCACAATTAGTTCAAGCTCCTGAGGCTATTGATAATGATGTTACAATGCAAGATATTATGGATTACCTTTCGCTCCGTAGAATCTTATCTGATAAATTAAACAGAGTAGTCTAGGTAATGTGTAATAGCCTGGATTGATGGATAAGGTCTGCCAGATTATCTACTTTTAATTTCTTTAAAAGTCTTGTTTTGTAGGTACTAACAGTTTTCTCATTAATTGATAATGTAGCGGCTATATCTTTATTTCGTTTTCCTGAAGATAAAAGATTAAGAACCTCAATTTCTCTGGAAGATAATTTCTTATACTTAACGACCATGTTATTTTCACTCGCACTACCATTAGCAAGTTGTTGAGTTAAATTATCATTTAGATAAATACCTCCACGGGCAACCCTATCAATTGCTTTTTTAAGCGTTTTAGTAGCAACGGTTTTTGCTAAGTATGCGGAGGCTCCCGCCTTTATTGCACTTAGTGCGTACATCTCTTCAGGATGCGAGCTAAATATAATAACTTTTATTCCGGAGAATTCTTTTTTAATGGTTCTTAGAGCCATGATACCGTTGATTTGCGGTAAATCCAGCTCCATAATCAATACATCTGGAGTGTTGATTTTGAGGACATCATACATTTCATTGCCATTACTAACTTTACCTATGATGTCATAATCTTCGCCATTACGCAATAAAGATACTATCCCTTTCCTAGTAATAGGATGATGATCTGCGATTAATACGGTTGTCATTCTTGTTTACGATTGTTGGTTTTACTTAATTTTTGTGTGTTACGTTAAACATTCTATTAGGTAGGGGTAATTAATATCTTAACGCAAAATTAGTAAGAACTTGGTGTCGTAAACTTTTTTTTATCGGATTATCGACAAAAAGTAAATTATAATAGACTAATGGGTATATTACATACCGGAATCGGGATCATTTTATGTTGGTTTACGGTATTTAGTCGTAAAAAAATCTGATAAACTTCTCTTTCTCTACCCTTAAAATCTTCAATCTGTTTACCTTCATCTTTCATCTTCATAGCCCATTCTAATTCATCATAGCTAGCTCCTATTTGATCTTCATCACTTCTACTATCGCCAAATAATCCATCGGTAGGAGCTGCTATCAATATAGAGTGAGGAACCTGTAAAGCTTTTCCTAATTCATAAACCTGACTTTTTAATAAATCGGCGATTGGACTTAAATCTACACCGCCATCTCCATATTTAGTATAAAATCCTACTCCAAAATCCTCAACCTTGTTACCGGTTCCTGCAACTAAATACCTGTGTAGGCCTGCAAAATAATATAGTGTAGTCATTCTAAGTCTGGCCCTTGTATTAGCTAAGGATAAATCAAGTTGAGGGCTTGAAGCAGCTATTGGAGCAGCTTGCTTAAAGGTTTCAAAAGTATCCGTGAGATTAACCTCTACATTACTTACATTGGCAAAACGTTTCTTTAACTGGGTTATGTGCTCTCTCGCTCTTGTTACTTGATTTGGAGCCTGGTGTATGGGCATTTCTACACATAAAGTACGTAAGCCGGTTTTTGCACATAATGAGGATGTAACAGCGCTGTCTATTCCGCCGCTTATTCCTACAACAAAACCATCCATATTTGCTTTGGTAGCATAATCTTTTAACCAGTCTACAATATGTTCAATCACTTTTTCAGTCTGCATGCAATGAGTTTTATATTTCTTAATGAGTTAATGCTAAAAATAAAAAGGCTATTTATCTTTGCGGTTATAAAATTAATAAAAAAAGATTGCGTTGTTAAAATTGAATCCATATTTGCCTATTCTTGATTTTATGAAACAGAAAAAAATAATCTACTCAATTTTAGTTCTCTTTTCTTGCATTTTCTATTCTTGTGATAATACTTCCATGCTTGATAAAGAAGTAGCTGCTATTCCTATAGATATTAAAATTGAAAGATTTGATAAAATATTCGCTCAAGTTAATGCTCAAAACCTGTCTGAAATAAAAGAAGAGTATCCTTTTCTTTTTCCTGGGGTATATTCAGACAGTATTTGGATAGCTAAGGCAAATGACACTTTACAGCATCAGCTTAATGAAGAAGTATTTAAAAAATTTAATAATTTAAGTGACTTTCAGGTAGAATTAGAAGATCTTTTAAAGAGAATTAAATATTATTTCCCGCAGGTTACAGATCCTAGAGTTATAACAGTAACCTCAGATGTCGATTATCGAAATAAAATCATTTTATCTAAGGACTTATTAATCATAGCCTTGGATAATTACCTGGGCGCAGATCACTTTTTTTACAAGGATTTACAGCAATATGTGAAGGAAGATCTGGTTGAAAATCAAATACTTCCTGATATAGCAAAAACATATGCCAAACAACTGGTAGAGTTACCAGGCAATAGGACTTTCTTGGCTAATATGGTATATTATGGGAAGGAGCTTTATCTCGCAAATTTATTTCTTCCTCATAAGGAAGATGCAGATAAAATGGGTTATTCTAAAGATCAATTACAATGGGTGCAAGCTAATGAAGAAGAAATCTGGAGATATTTTGTAGATAAACAATTGTTATACGCTACAGATGCTAATTTGTCTTCAAGGTTTTTATATCCTGCTCCATTTTCTAAATTTTATCTTGAAGAAATAGATAGAGAGGCACCAGATAAAGTTGGACAATTTATAGGTTGGAGAATAGTAGAAGCCTACATGAAAAATAACAATGTATCTTTGCAGCAGCTTCTGAAAAATGATGCAGAGACAATTTTTAAAAAATCCAGATACAAACCGGAAAAATAATGGCAACTATACATAAATCTGAAATTAACATCAACATTGAACTTGACGAGAACAGAGTCCCTGAAAAACTAAACTGGAC
>NZVW01000023.1 GCA_002697475.1 Aquimarina sp.
ACTATCTTTTTTTGATGAATACTTAAGCGCATTAGATATCAGATTAGCGAATAACTGAAATACCATACCTCTATCCCCGGTAATTCCGGGAAAATTATCATGAATTTTAATTACTGCATCCGGATAGGCTATATCAACCTGAATGAATGATAACACATCATTAATTAATTCATCTACTGAAAATTCCTGTACCGAGGTCTCCTTTTGACTTAGCCCGGAAAATGCAAGTATATCGTCAATAAGCTCGTTCATTTTACCGGTAGAAGATATGATAGTCTGAACAGCCTGTTTACCAAAATCATCTAAACTATCGTAATAATCCTCTTTAATTATCTGAGCAAAACCATCAATTCCTCTAAGTGGTGCACGAAGATCATGAGATACACTATAGCTAAAAGACTCCAATTCCTTATAGGCTTTCTCAAGTTTATCATTTAAACGTTTAACCTCATCGTACTTTTGAATGATGATCTCAGATATGTTTTGTTTTAATGCCTTAGCTGCTGCTATCTCATAATCCTGCCAGGGCTCTGATTGCGCATCTACTTCCTGCATCCATTTTTCAAAAGATTTCCTGGGACTTAGATCTTCTCCTGTTTTAGACAATACTGCTTTATCAGGATTACCAGCCCAATGTACCGTTTCTTTCCTTTCGGGTTTAAACCAAAACAATGCATTTTGGTCTCCTTTAGAAATAGGGATAAACATAAGACCTGCCGCTACATCTTTAAAATCATTTGCTTTTGAATACAACTGACTAAGTGATTTAGTATAAAATACCTCTTCTTTTAAATCTTGCTCAATTAACCAATTTTTAAGTTCAAATATCTGATTTTCTGAAGGTGTAACTCCTATAACCGTAAGATTTCCCTCTAATAGAATAGCCGCCCCTTTAGCATCAGTTAAATCTAACAATGTAGTGTCAAAATTGGTCAGTCCTTCTTCTATATTCCAATTTTTACTCATTTGTTCAATCAAAGTTGATCTTACATTATTAGATCGATTAACAAATTGAAGATTGGTATTTGAAGTTCTCAGACCTAACTGAGTCGCAAAAACCTGAGTTAGAAATTTAGCAGATAAACGTTTATAATAATTAATGAATTTAGGACTATAGTGATGGCAAGCTACTAGTCCCCACAATGTATCTTTATATACAATTGCAGCCGTCAAGGTTGCTCCTACTTTCATATTTTGTAAATACTCAATATGGATAGGGGAAACTGCTCTAAGCTCTGATTTTGATAAATCCAATGGATTATCAGTCACAGGAGATAAAGGTGGTTGTATCTTAACAGAAGTATCATCTACATCTGCAATTATTCGAACTCCTTGTTTCAAAAACAATTTGCGGGCCTGCTGGGGGATATCTGTTGCCGGATAATTCAATCCTAACCAACTCTCCAGTTTAGATTCTCTTGCTTCTGATACTACTGCTCCATTCCAGTTTTCATCAAACCGATAAATCATCACCCTATCATATTCTAAAAAATCTCTTATGAGTTTTGCTGCCTTGTCGCACATATCCTGCTCATCCTCAGCCGCACTAAGTTCTGTTACAATATCCGTTAGCTGTTGTTGATACACCACCGGATCTGTAATATTACCTTTAGGCTCCAATTCAAATATGAGTACATCAGCATTAGTATGCGCTATTAGTAAATAAGTTCCTCCTCCTATGCTTATTTCAATCGAAGTTGATTTATTACCATTCAGCCGGCTCGTGAGTTGTTTAAGCTTATCTGCTTCGAGTAAATCGTGTGCTGAGGTCAGATCGGCGATAAAAGAATCTTCAAATACGGTACTTAGATTATCGCTATACTGAACCAGATTCAACGACTTTACATCGAAAGCCAAAAGCACGCCATACGACTGTGTTTTGCCCAAAATATGTATAGGCTCTTTATCACAGTTGTTTAAGTCGACTTTTTGTGGGTATAGACTGGATGGACTACTCATTATTCTGCTTTGATTTTAAAATAGAATGTACTACCCACACCTAATTGTGAGTCTGCCCAGATTTTTCCTCCGTGAAGTTTTACTATCTTTTCGCAATGCGCTAAACCAACGCCTGTTCCTTCATATTTTTCTTCAGTGGGTACTCTACTAAAAATGGTGAAAATAGAATCCAGATCTTCTTCTTTCATTCCTATACCATTATCTGTGATGGAGAACACATAGTACTCATCATCTTCAAAGGCTGAAACCCTAACATCAGGATCCACACCTTTTTTAGAATATTTTAAAGAATTACTTATCAAGTTTTGAAACAATAGACGTAATTCTGTCTTGTATGCTTTTATAGTAGGCAGATTCCCTACGTGTATGTTCGCATTACATTCTCTTATACGCTTACCTAAATCGTATTTAACCACTTCCACAAGCTCTTTAGTATCTGTCTTCTCCTTTTTCAGATCCTGGCCTATTCTACTATGCTCTAACAAAGCTTTTATCTGATTACTTAATCTTCCTGAAGCTTCGTGGATATAACTTACATACTCTTTTCCTTTATCCTCTAACTGGTCGCTAAACTTTTTACCTAATAATTCACTACCAAAACGGATAGTACCTAGAGGCTCCTGAAGATCGTGAGAGCAAATAGACACAAATTGTTCCAGCTCTTTATTGGCTTGCTCCAGGTTTTCTTTTTGTTTTCTTAGCTTTCTTTGCGTCTTTTTCAACTCTGTAATATCAGAAAGTGTAGATCTGGTCAGAATTACATTTCCTTGCTCGTCCAATTGAGGAGTTGAATTAAGCATGACCACGATACGATCACCTTTTTTAGTTAACAAGGTCATTTCTTCGTGGGTAACATCTTTTTTTCCCTTTATTTCGTCTAAAAGTTTAATAGCTTTAAGCTTGCTTTTTTTATCGTAAAAATCAAAAATAGGGCGATTTAAAACTTCATCTTTAGAGCTATACCCTAAACTTTCATAAAATAGCTTATTACATTCTTTGATGACACCCGTGTTAGCATCCAGACTCACATGCATAACCGGATCATCCTCATAAAAAGCTTTAAACTTTTCTTCACTGGCTCTAAGTTCTTCCTGAGAATGGTGAATTTTTTGAATATCAATAAATGTTATTACAACACCATCAACTTTACCATTAGAAGTAATAAAAGGGGATATTCGCTTTAAAAAATGGATTCCTTTTTTATTAACCATTGTATGTTCTATAGGCTTACCGGTCTCCATAACCTTTTTAGCACGATCTGTAAGGCTATCACCGGACTGAGCCCCCAATGTCGATATAAAATTATCCAAGTGTCTGCCTATATCCTGCTGCAATAGATCAAAATTTTCTTTAATGGCAGGTGTAAACTTTCTGATTTTTAAATCTTTATCTAAAAATATGGTACCTATTTCAGTACTGTTCAACAGGTTATCCATATCCGCATTTAAGGCTGCCAAATCATCCATCTTCTGGATATGCTCTGCATTTACCGTATGCAACTCCTCATTGACACTTTGCAGTCTTTCATTAGTACTCTGTAATTCTTCATTAGATGCCAGTAACTCCTCATTAGTAGCCTGTAATTCTTCATTACTCGTCTCTGTCTCTTCTACAGCTCTTTTTAGTTCCTCTCTGGCTTCTTCTAACTCTTCTTCAAGATCACGGATTCTTTTATTAGCTGATTCTGACATAGACGCTTGCTCAATAATCACTCCCTCACCATTATTTGCTGATTGAGTATCCATCAGCGTAACTACAAAATTATAGTCATCATCCGTTTTTTTAAGTTTGAAAGGTGTAACTATCAAATCAATTGAGCTAAATTTAGCTTCATCAGACAATGTTATACCTTCATAAACAATTTTAGAACTGGATCTTTTAGATTTCTTAACAGATGTGGTTAATGGAATTTTTAGCTCATTAGGCAACATCCTAAGTAAGTTTGTTGTAAACCCCTGATTAGGAAGCTTGGCAAACTTACTAAACTCTCCCTGAGCTTCTAATATATTATAGTCTTCATCAATTTGTACGCTTGTAGCACCGAAATGTTCCAATACAGAGAAAGCCACTAAATGTTCTAAATTCAATTTATGCTCACCACTAGATGCTAAAGATCCTACTTCACTCTTTTGAATATTGGTAATCATACGATTTCCTGTTGATTTTAAAATTTCAGTCCTTAGTCTGGTCGACTTTTCGACGTTTCTATATACATTCCATTTTCTACTGATCTCCTCAAAATATGCTCTTAAGTTTCCTATACTTTCACTTGTACCGAGCACAAGAAAACCTTCTATTCTTAAGGAATAGTGCAATACGTGCAGCACCCTATTTTGTACCGTGTTTTGAAGATATATCAAAAGGTTTCTACAAACCGCCATATCCATATTATTAAAAGGTGGATCTTTAATAATATTATGGTTGGAAAATATAACTGATCGCCTGATTTTATCACTTATTTTATAAACCCTATCCTTTTTCTTAAAATACCTTGTCAGGTGCTCATTATCTATATCTCCGGCGATAGCCTCAGGATACTCTCCTTTGCTGGCAATTTCAATATGATGTTGAGAAATATCAGTAGCAAAAATTTTAAACTCTATATTCTTTTTCTGTTTTTTTATTTCCTCCTGAAGCAACATTGCCAGACTATAGGTTTCCTCACCAGTACTACAACCTACATCCCAGATTTTAATTACTTCACCTTCGCTTTTAAAACTTACCAATTCAGGAATTACTTCATCTTCTAATAATTCCCAGACTTTTCTATCTCTAAAAAACTTAGTCACCCCAATAAGAAAGTCTTTATAAAGTAATTGAGGTTCGTTATGGTCTTGTTGCAGATAAGTTAGATATTCTTCCAACGATTCAATTTTCAAAAGCTTCATCCGTCTGGCCATTCTTCTGATCAATGTTGGTTTTTTATACAACGAAAAGTCTAAATCTGTAGATTTTCGTAAAATATCCAAAATTTGACTTAGTGAATTTTCATCGAATTGAATACTATCTGAATCAGCTTTAAAAAGCTCCGGAGTATTGTAGTATTCCAATATCTCTTCGTTCATCTTCTCTACCGGGAGTATATAGTCTACAAGACCTGTACTTATAGCACTTTGAGGCATTCCATCAAATTTTGCCTGATTGGGATCCTGAACTATAACCAAACCACCATTTTCCTTAATCGTTTTTAAACCTCGAGACCCATCGCTTCCTGTACCGCTTAGTACAATCCCTACAGCATTCTCTTTATACTCTAGCGCAATAGATTCAAAAAACATGTCTATTGGAAGATTTAGCTTTTGCCCTTTAGGTTTATCTAACAGTTTTAAATGTCCTTCTTCAATGACTAAATTCATAGAAGGAGGGATTACATAAATATGATTTTTCTCTAATTCAGAATCATCGTTAATCTCCGTTATTGGTAATTTTGTTTTTTTTGCTAATAGCTCCGCCATTAGGCTTTTATGATCCGGTGAAAGGTGTTGAATAATGATGTAGCTACAATCACTATTGACCTGTACATTATCAAAAAAACTGTTAAGAGCTTCTAACCCCCCTGCACTAGCCCCTACCGCAACGACTATGTGCTTATTGTAATGATTTTTCACGTATTCTTAGATAATTTGCTTTTTGTGTTAACAATTGTGCTGAAAATGGTAACAAAATATTTTCATTTCATTAGCATTTCCTACATTTTTTCCAAACCTAATCTAAGTTAGACTAAACGGGTATATTTTCCGAATACCGTAATAAATTTAAGATTTTTTTAAGAATTGAAAAAAGCAAATATTAAGAAATAATTAAGATTTTTTTTCTAGAAAAATGAGTGTTCCTCTATCTCACCCTTTTTGCCAAGACTATTAAATTTGTAGCTAAAACTCAACATAAAATATTGTCGTAAAACCGTACTTTCTACATCTTCAATATAGTTATCCGTAGCTGTTCTTCTGGCATTTGTATTTTGATTTAAAAGATCATAGATTTTTAATGTTACCGTTGCCTTTTTCTTCAAAATAGTATAGGCTACTGTAGTATTCCAAAACCACGAACTTTTTTGAAATCCGGGGGCTACATCAGGGTTATAATTGAACTGCATATCATTAGACCACTCCAGATTTTCAGGAACATTTGTTGTTGTTCTTAACCTTAATGCATGCCTTGCAAATTTTCTATCCTCAAACTCTTCGATGTCGTAGGTAGTATTGGTAAAAGATATGCTGTAAGAAGGTCTAAACTGAAAGACATTTTTCCAATCAAAAGTCAAGTCAAAATTAGGAGTTATAGAAGTTGTCTTACTGGCATATTGTATATTATTATTAAAATTTACGACTCTGGCTAAGTTACCATATGCTCCAACCCCAAGCTTTAATGTTCTGAGAGAGTCCAGTTTAAAAGATTTGCTTTTTGAAAAACTTCCATTAATCCTGTAATCCCCGTCTACATTGTCATAAGTCGTATTTCTTATCAAATTTTCATCAACTATAGTTCTGGGAACTACTTTATCATTGGTTACTGAGGCATTAAAGTAGCTGTAAAACCCTGACTTTTTCTGGAAATCATAATCATTGTAACCTGCATAAACATTATGGCTATTAGAGGGTTCAAGATTAGGGTTACCGGTGACTATATTTAGAGGATTCGAAACATCCTGAAAAGGTTGTAATTGATTTATCTGTGGAGCGTCATTTCTTAAGGAATATCCGGAATACAAAGAAGCACTCTGACTCACTTTATATCTAAAATAACCATTCAATTCAACGGCTTCAAAACTTTTATCAAATGTCAGGTTTCTTAAATTATCTTTATTCTCAAGCTTTCTGTTTACGTGCCCCCCTCCAAAACTTAGTGATAACTTCTTATCTCTGTACGAAAAACTTATCCCTGGAGTTCTTCTGGTATTTTTAAATTCAAAGTCTGTACTTAAAGATTCATTAAATAGCGTATATGCCTGGTTTAGTTCATCAAAATCGAAAGTAGATTCTTGGTTTTCTCTGAAATCATAACGATAACTGTACCTCAGATCAACAAAAAGCTTATTAGACAGAATTGGGTACCTATATGTAAATTGTGAGAATATGCTGTTGTAAGCACCACTGATAAGAGTATTCTGATCTCTTAGTATGGTATCCGGGTTATCCCCAAAAATTTCAGTTTCAGAATTAATTAACCTATCCCCTTCATTCCTTGTAACTTCATTCGTCATATTGGCTCTTACGTAAGCTCCTCGATCACCAAAACGTTTAGTTACACTAAAATCGTTTTTTAAACTATTCTCTTCTCTTTCGTCCTTAGATAACAAAGAAGAAGTATTTATTAAATCCCCTGTTTCATCTCTAGAGTTATCCAAGGATTGAAAATCGTTAGAGGTTTTGAAAAGTTTAAAGTTTGTATTGTTATTTATAAGTAATGTCGTATCTGCTTTAATGTCAAATTTTATATTGCCATCGTGAGCATTTGTTGTTGCTTTTGAAAAAGAGGAAGATGTTGTAAAAAATCGAGAGTCAGCAAGTATATTTTCGCGATCTGCTATTCTTTCGTTTTCTGATTCACTACCTGCATAAAAATAATCCGCTGTTAAGCTTACTTTTTTACCTAAATCATCCGTAAAGTTAAGCCCTGTATTTGAGGATGTTGTAATACCTACTCCACCTCCAAAGTTTCTTCCATCTATACCAAATCCTCCATTATCATTAACCCAAACGCTTCTACCTCCTCCAAACATTTTCCTTATTTCACCAAAACTAAACCCTGGTGAGTTTATATTATTACCACCTGACAAGGCACTTAACCTCCTATCATTGTCAAAATAATTGATAATGCCCGCATATTCATATCTGTCATCAGTACCTAAACCTGCCGCCACTCTACCAAAAACGCCCTTATTTTTATCCTCCTGAATGGTTATGTTTATTGTTTTGTTCTCTCCATCTCCATCTTCTCCCGCAAAAGCTTCACTATCCGATTTAGTATCCGTCACCTGAATTTTGTCTACAATATCTTTTGTAAGATTACGTGTTGCGATAGTCGGATCATCTCCAAAAAAAGGTTTACCATTAACCAGAATTTTATTTACCGGTTTACCGTTCACCTTTATATTACCTTCATCATCAACCTCTACACCAGGTAACTCTTTTAATAAATCTTCAACGTTAGCATCTTTTTTTGTCTTAAATGAAGCTACATTAAACTCCAGAGTATCCTTTTTTACAGTAATAGGTGCTCGTGATTTTATTACTATTTCATCAAGAGATTCTACAGAAAAATTCAATTTGATTATACCCAGATCTAGCTGTTCCTTAGTTAAACTCAACTCTCTCTTATAAGTTTCATAACCTACACTGGATATCAGTAAGTTTAACTTTTTTGTATAGGCGTCACCTATCAAGTTAAATTCGCCTTTAGAATTGGTAATTGTGTAGGTTACTAGAGAAGAATCTTTTAAAGTTTCAAGGTAAACCGTAGCAGCTTCAAGTGGTTTGTTTTTTTCTGCATCCTGAAGTTGACCTTTAATATTAAAATTTTGAGCAAAAGTTGACAGTGAAACCAGTAGTACTAAAGTTACTACCAGCCGTAAATTACAAAGTTTCATATATTTCTGATTGACAAATACTAAGGGGTGCCGGAAGCGCTAATATATATGAAACTTAAATTCTATACAAGTACAACTCTATTTCTTCCTGAAATATACCGATACAGGAACTCCATTAAAATCAAAATGCTTTCGCAGTTGGTTTTCTAAAAAACGTTTGTAAGGGTCTTTTAAGTATTGTGGTAAATTACAGAAAAAAGCAAATTGTGGTTGCGGTGTGGGTAATTGTGTAATATATTTAATTTTTATGTACTTCCCTTTGTATGCAGGTGGTGGATTATGCTCGATGATGGGTAGTAAAACGTCATTTAAGACACTGGTCTTTATTTTTTTAGATCTGTTATTGTATACCTCTACAGCAGTTTCTATAGCCTTATAGATTCTTTGCTTAGTCAAAGCAGATATAAACACAATAGGAACATCTGTAAAAGGCTCTATTTCTCTTCGGATCTGATTCTCAAAATCCCTTATAGAATTACTATTTTTATTTTCAACAAGATCCCATTTGTTTACTAAAATAACTATACCTTTTCGATTTCGTTCCGCCAACCAAAAAATATTTTGTACCTGACCATCAAAACCTCTTGTTGCGTCCAGTACAAGCAAGCAAACATCACAGTGTTCTATGGCTCTTATAGAACGCATTACAGAATAGAACTCAAGATCTTCTTTTACTTTTGATTTTCTTCGTATACCGGCAGTATCCACTAAATTAAAATCAAACCCAAATCTATTATATTTTGTGTCTATTGAATCCCTTGTGGTACCTGCAATATCGGTAACTATATATCTATCTTCACCAATTAATGCGTTAATAAAAGATGATTTACCAGCATTAGGCCTACCTACAACTGCAAATCTTGGTAATTCTTCCTCTTCTACCTCTTCTTTCTCAGGTAGCGCTTTAACCAGCTCATCCAACAACTCTCCTGTACCACTTCCACTTATACTAGCCACAGTATAATATTCTCCTAGTCCTAAAGAGTAAAACTCTACTGCATCAGCTGCTCTTTTGGCATTGTCAACCTTGTTTACAACTAAAAAAACAGGTTTTTCAACCTTTCTTAATAAGTTTGCTACATCTTCATCCATGCCAGTGATACCGCTCTCAACATCTACCATAAAAAGAATAGCATCAGCTTCGTCAATAGCTAACTCGACCTGCTTATCAATTTCTGCTTCGAATATATCGTCACTTCCTACAACGTATCCTCCGGTATCAATTAGTGAGAATTCCACACCATTCCAATCTGTCCTACCATAATGTCTATCCCTTGTCACACCGCTAACAGCATCAACAATGGCTTCTCTCCTTTTAATCAGTCGATTAAAGAAAGTTGATTTTCCAACATTAGGTCTTCCTACTATAGCTACAATTCCACTCATTACTCTGCTTAAATTTTGTGCAAAATTAGAGTTTTTATTGAAGCTACATCAGAATTTATTAAATAAGGTTGAAAATTAATGCTTAACCGCATTTGGTTTTATGCTATTGAACGTAAAATCTTAGGGAAATTATGAATTTTCTGCCTTAACTACATCTGTATCTTTTCTATACTTTAACAAACCTATTCCTGCGAAGAAGAAAATTATACCGATAATCAAAAGTGCCCAGGGGCTCAAGCCAATCGCCAGGCTTCCAAAAACTCCTAAAACACCCATTACTAGTCCAATTGCACCAGTAATCGCAAGTATAAAACCAAATATCTTAATCATGTTACTATAATTTTACGATTATCAAATGAATTTAATTTTAAATCTTAAAACGGGGGAAATAGTTAACAGGATTTTTTTTAAAAATTAGCAATATTGTTAAAAAAGAAAAAAAGTTCAAAGATCGCGAGATACATTGAACTTTTTCATAATTGATAGTCAGTCAGTGAAATAATTACTTATCCCAAATATAAATACTATTAAGGTTTAGTCGGTTACTGTTAAACATCAAACTTTTTATGGAAGGTTAATTAATCTGATAAATAGCTACGCTATTCGAAACTTCATGTGTAGCTATAACCAGTGGCTTACCTGTAGGACTATCATCCTCCTTAACCACAATTAGCCCTTCTGGGGAAATATCATTACTATCTCTTAACCAATCTATAAAAATTGGATTAACAGGATTTGAAATATTATAGACCATCACTCCTCCTGTTCTTTCTAACCCAACAAACAAAAGCGTCTCTCCTTTATAACTTAATGTAGTTACTGCTTCGGGCTCTGCTCCTTTATCATCAGATCTGTTATCTGCTTCTCCTTCTTCATTACTGTTAAAAAGTGAAGGTTCTAATTCCAAAACTTTTGACGAGATTCCATTTCCACTATCGTATATCAGTTGACCTGAAGTTGACCATATACTAAATGATCTACCTCCATAACAATATATTTTATCAAAATCACCATCGCCATCAGTATCTCCATTTGCGGTAGTTGTTTTTAACCTTCCCAGATTTTCATCTGCCTGTAAAAACTCAGCATTAGGGAATTGATCTGCATCCAGATTTAAATCCTTTACTCGCTCTTCTTCAGAATAACCATCGTAGTCTCTGGAATCACCTTCATTAGCTGTAATTAAAAAACCTGTTCCTCTCATTTTTGTATATGTAATTGCGTCTGGATGAAAGAATCCGTAAACCGGCCAGCTTTGATAGTTCCCTATCATATCGTCTTTATCACTAGCATCGATAAGATTCTGGGCTAATGAGTAATCCTTTGTTCCTAAACCCACCACATCAAGGATTGTTTTTGATCTCAGGTCAACAATAGCTAAACCGTTATTTTCTTGTAATGAAACATAAGCTGTCTTGGAGTCATCTGATATAGCTACATATTCAGGCTCTATATCCTGCGCAACCGTGGCTCCAGGACCAAATACTCTAAAATCATTTTCAATTTGCATACCATTATATGCAGTAAAACCGAGTAATGACGTTTCATTGTTATCCAGATCAATAATGGTTATGCTCCCTTCGGGATCATTAGTATAATCATCGCTAGGTTCTCCTTCATTAGCAACTACTATATACTTGCCATTAGGGCTAAAGGTAACCATATCGGGTAAGGCACCGGCATCATAGGTATTGATTAGGTTTTGAGTATCCGCATCATAGAGAGCTACGAAACCATTAGCTTGTTTATTTGATGCATTTTCTAAAGCTACAGCGACTTTACCATCGTAAACTGATACACTATTAGGTATACCTGATAAAGCAATATCAACTCCAGTTACGGGGTTTGAAGGATCAGCGATTTTCCAAACAGAAAGTTCCTGTTCATTAGGGTTAACAACAAATATTTTTTTTGTTACCGGGTCAAATGCTGAGATTTCAGCAAAACCCTCATCTCCGGTTCCGTTAATGAAACCTCCAATTTTTGTAAATGAAATATCAGTATTACCGCCCCCTCCGGAAAAATCATCAGGTTGGCAAGAGATTAACATTCCTGAAAGTGTAATTCCCAGTACAATAGTTTTGTTTAAAATTTTCATTATCAATGAAGTTTTGTGTGTGATTAAATTTTTCAAAACTTCACAAATGATGTGTCTTTAAGGTTAACCAAAAAACAAGTTAATTGAAAGAAAGGTCTCTAAAGGATTATGAAAATGTTAAGGCCCTACTTCTGGTTATAACCAAAACGCTTTAGCTGACGGTCATTATTACGCCAATTCTTATTCACCTTAACAAACAATTGAAGGTGAATTTTTTTTCCAAAAAACTCCTCAAGAGTTTCTCTGGCTTGAATCCCTACTTTTTTCAAAGCTTCTCCTTTGTGACCAATGACAATTCCTTTCTGAGAGTCCCGTTCTACCATAATGACAGATTGAATACGTATAATATTCTCATCTTCTTGAAACTCCTCAGTATCCACTTCAACGGCATATGGAATCTCTTTTTCGTAGTTCAGAAGTATTTTTTCTCTAATTGCTTCATTAACAAAAAAACGTTCCGGCTTATCTGTTAATTGATCTTTAGGATAAAAGGGTGGTGATTCAGGTAATAATTCTATAATCTTGTCAAAAACAACACTAACATTAAAGTTTTCCTTTGCTGAAATAGGAAATATTAAAGCATTAGGCACTTTTTCTTTCCAAAATTCTACTTGTTCTTCAAGCTGTTCCTGATTAGATTGATCGATTTTATTGATTAATAATAATACTGGTATATCAGAATAGACGATCCTATTAAAGAATGCCTCGTCTTTAAGTGCTTTCTCTCCTATTTCCACCATATAAATCAGAACATCTGCATCCTCGAAAGCAGACTTTACAAAATCCATCATAGATTCCTGTAGTTCATAGGCCGGTTTAATGATACCAGGGGTATCTGAAAATAAAATTTGAAAGTTATCCCCGTTAACGATACCAAGAATCCTATGTCTGGTGGTCTGAGCCTTTGAAGTAATAATGGACAAACGCTCCCCGACAAAAGCATTCATCAAAGTTGATTTTCCTACGTTAGGATTACCAATAATATTTACATAACCAGCCTTGTGCTCCATTTATTTTTTTGACTTTAAAAATACAAAGGTAAAGTAAAATCTTACTAAATCTTTCTCTAAAGCACTAAACCCTATTTAGCAAAGATAAAAAACCACTTGTCTACAGTTAACTACCATTCGCCGACACTAAATTAAGACTAACCTAAATTGACCCTAAAAAAAAGTATTATTTATGATCTTTAAATTCCTATAATAAGAGAATTAAACAAAAAACTAATGAGAAACTTAAAAATATTATTAATTGAAGATGACGAAATTGAACGATTAAAATTTGATAGAGTTCTCAAAAAGAACGGGCTTTTACATAAATTATCATTATCACATAATGGTGAAGAAGCCTTAGAGAAACTTTCTACTCATAATTTTATCCCAGACATTATTTTACTAGATCTGAACATGCCCAAAATGAATGGATTAGAATTTCTTAAAATTCTAAAATCTGATCAGCATCTTAAATATATACCAGTAATTATCCTAAGTACTTCTAACAACATAAGAGACCTAAAAAGATGTTACGAGGAAGGTATTGCAGGTTATATGGTAAAACCTTTAAAGTATGAAGACTACATAACGAAAATTTTAACTTTAGTAAATTATTGGAGTCAAAATGAGTTAATTACTTCATAAGCTCGTACAAAATCCCTAAATTAAGCCTGCCAACTTAACACACATTACCCATGAAAGGAATTGTTTTTACAGAATTCTTAGAGCTTGTCGAAAAGAAATTTGGACTAGCAATGGTTGACAGGATCATTGAAGAATCAAATCTTTCCTCACAAGGAGTCTATACTTCAGTAGGTACTTATGAATTTTCTGAGATGCTAAGTTTACTTAACAACCTCAGCAAGAATACTAATATACCTACAAATCATCTTTTAGAAATTTATGCCGAACACTTTTTCACGACTTTACAGAAAAGCTATCCCTTTTTATTAGAAGAATACAGTGATCCTATAACCCTATTATCTTCAATAGAAAATCACATTCACGTTGAAGTTAAAAAATTATATCCAGACGCTGAATTGCCAACATTTGAAGTTTTGGAAAAAACTGAATATAAACTTGTTATGACATATAAGTCTAGCAGGGCAATGTACAGTTTTGGATTGGGTCTTATGCATAAAACTTTCGAACACTTTAATAAAAAGGCCAAAATAGAGTACGATAAACTTAAAGAAGATGGTACCGAAGTAAAATTCCTTATCGAGATGACCAATGGATGAAGTTACCATAGAAATATTACAACGAGCTCTACATCGAGAAAAGGCGGCTAGAAAGCAAGCAGAACAAATTCTAGAAAAAAAATCCAAAGAATTATATCTACTTACTGAGGAATTAAGGAACGCTAATCTGCTTCTTGAAGAATTAGTTGATAAGAAAGAATTAGAACTGAAAGGTGTTTTTGACAATCTCGTAGATGCATATGTTATGATGGATTACAGGGGCAATGTTATGGAAATGAATAAGGCAGCCGTCGAACTTTTTGGATACGACATTGATAATGAAAGTCTTAATGTCACATCGCTAATATATAAGCATGATTATTTATATGCTATGAAATCTTTTGAGACCTTGGTAAGAGAGGGTGCATTTTCAAACTATAAAGCCAGAGTATACACCAAAAACCAAGGTGTTAGAACTGTACATATTAATGCCAGTACCATAAAGGATAAAAGCGGAAAGATTATAGCTGCGCAAGGTATCGTAAGAGATATTACTGATGAAATTATTCAGAGAAATAGATTTGAAGAGCAAAAAAAGCAGCTAAGTATCATTGTAGAAAACTCTCCACTTGGAATAATATTAGTAGAAAATCAAAGAATTATTAACTGTAATAATGCTTTTCTGGATCAAATAGGATATTCGAAATCTGAAATTTTAAATGTGTCCCCAAAAGATATCTCTGACAGCGAAGAATATGAAGAATCCGAAAAAGATATTTTAGAACTTTTCTCCGGGGTAAGAGATCAGTTAAGTCTCAAGAAAAAATATATTAAAAAGAATGGTGATTCCTTTTGGGCCAGAACAAATCTGTCTTCCATTAAGGACCTTGAAGGTAATGTCAGATATCAAGTAGCCATCATTGAAGATATCACTTCAGAATTGACCCATGAAAAGAAACAGAATGAGTTACTAAAAAAGCTTGAGCTAAGTAATAAAGAACTTAATGACTTTGCACACGTCGTATCCCATGACTTAAAATCTCCTTTAAGAAGCATGAATGCTCTTCTTAATTGGATGAAAGAAGATTACGCAGAAGTTTTGGATCAGAGTGCGCAAGACTCTTTTAACTCTTTACTTGGCAAGGTAGAAAAAATGGATAATTTGATTAATGGTATACTTAAATATTCTAGTATAGACAATCAAAAAATTGAAGAGAAAGAAATTGATCTTAATAAATTAGTAAGTGATATAGTAGAAATGATATTTATTCCAGATTCTTACTGCATTGATATACAAAATACTTTACCAA
The DNA here is from genome assembly GCA_002697475.1 of Aquimarina sp. GTDB lineage: Bacteria > Bacteroidota > Bacteroidia > Flavobacteriales > Flavobacteriaceae > Aquimarina. Next base: position 15,516 of record NZVW01000023.1, read on the forward strand.
AGATTAAAGGTGATAGATACCGCTTTCAACAATTACTACAGAATTTGATTGGCAATGCTATTAAGTATAACGATAAGGATAACGGTAAGTTGATCATTCGATGCAATGAAAATGAAGAATACTGGAATTTCTCATTTAAGGATAATGGTCCGGGAATACCTGAAAACTATCACCAAAAAATCTTTGAAATTTTTCAGACAGTAGAAACCTCTGATGATTCTACGGGAGTAGGACTGTCCATTGTAAAAAAAGTAGTAAACATGTATGGAGGAACTATTGAGGTTCTTTCAGCTCCCGGACAGGGAACAGAATTCATATTTACGATTAAAAAAGTGTGATTATGTTTATCAATTCAAATGATGTTGAAGAGATCATCAGAATAGTTGATGGGAACTATGCTAACAGAACTGTTGTTCTTATGATAGCAGAAACAGATATGCCAAATATCAATTCATTAACAGACAAACTGAATAGAAAAGATATCAAATTCATAGGTGGTATCTTTCCCCAGGTTATTTATGGCAACAATGTTTACGATTCGGGTGTAGTTATTAAATTTATTCAAAATGAAGTTAGCACTTTAGTGATGAATAATATAAAAGATAAAAATTATACAATTCCGGAGCTGGATTTTGATAAGACTAAAAACTATTGTGCATTTACATTCATTGATGGTTTGACAGGCAATATCTCTTATTTCTTATCAGAGCTGTACAGAAAATTTGGTAACAACTGTTCTTACCTTGGAGGTGGGGCCGGAAGTTTATCATTACAACAAAAACCCTGTGTGTTCGATAATCAAGGTTTTTATATGGACACAGCAATAACCATTGTTTTTGAGTCTAATGTAAGTATTGGCGTTAAACACGGTTGGAAAAAAATAGAAGGTCCTATAATTGCTACAAAAACAGACAAAAATGTTATCCAAGAATTGAATTGGAGAAATGCCTTTGAAGTCTATAAAGAGGTTATACAATCAGACATTAAAACTGAATTAAGACAAGACAATTTTTTTGATATTGCTAAAGCTTACCCTTTCGGAATGCTGAAGGCTAACGCTGAATGCATTGTACGCGATCCCATAGCAACCAATGAAAAAGGAGAATTAATTTGTGTTGGAGAAATTATGGAAAATACAGCTGTTGATGTTCTTAAAGGGGAAAAAGACAATCTGATTAATTCTGCTAAAGCAGCTGCAGAAGATGCTATTAATGGGGTTACAGAAATTAGGGATGTACTCGTCATCGACTGCATATCCAGAGTACTTTTTCTTGAGCAGGATTTCAAAAAAGAACTGGACAATGTTCTTGCTATAATAAATAGTAAAGATAATGACGCTTCTATAAGTGGAGCACTTACTTTAGGTGAAATATCATCTTATCACGGATTTTTGGAATTTTTAAATAAAACTCTTGTTATAGGAGTCTTTAGTTGATATGGACAAAAGCAAAAACATATTAGATATCTTGCAATTGTATGAGTTTGCCATGGCTATTGGAACTTCATTAGACTACAAAACCAACTGCGATAACTTTTTAAAGACCCTATTGGCAAGAAAAAATTTTAGTGCCTGTTGTATAGTGCGCAAAATAGATAACAAAATAAACTCTTTGTATTGTTATCCAGACTATAAAGAGCAAGATAAAACATCTGGGAGTTATGATATGGCTAACGGGTGTATTACTGGTAACTGTCCCTTAATTTTTACGATTGACCAAACTAATAATGAAGCCGTACCCTTTAAATTTAATGAAGGTATTGCTCTGTTTTTTCCCTTAAGCAAAGACACTGGTTTATTTATTTTTGACGAAACAAGAATTACATTTCCTGAAAGGGATTTAAATCAATTATTACCACTTATTGAAAAATTTAAAACTTCTTTAGATGCTTGTGAGGCATTTGCAAAACAGGATTCTCTTTTAAAAAGACTTGAAGTTCAAAATCAAGAATTAATGGATTATGCTCAGGTTGTATCTCACGATCTCAAATCTCCACTTAGAAACATTAATACAATAATCAACTGGATCAAAGAAGATAATAAAGAATCACTTACAACATCTATCATCTCTAACTTATCAAAAATTGATGAAAATCTAGAGAGAATGGATAGGTTGATTGAAGGTATTCTAAAATATTCAACAATAGATAAAGCAGAAAATAATTATGCTAATGTAGATTTTGAAGAAATTCTTGATGATGTAACTAATTCAATTGGTATACCTTCTCATATAGCCGTTATTGTAGATAATAAGCTACCCGTTGTTACTATAGATCCTATTCGATTAAAACAGCTGTTGCAAAATATTATCAGTAATGCCATAAAAAGTATCCATCAGGAAAAGGGAGAAATAAAAATTAAAACCTGGCTTTCAGAAAATACTATTATGATAAGTATCAGTGATAACGGAATTGGAATCGAAAAAAAATATCACGAAAAAATATTTGAAATATTTGAATCCTTAGATGGTAACTCTAATTCAGCAGGTCTCGGGCTCTCTATTGTCAAAAAAATAGTGGAATACTACAACGGCTTTATAAAACTGGAATCCTCTCCTGGAAATGGAACTACCTTCAATATAGGGCTCAGCCTAAACCTAACTCACGAAACACCTGTTTTAAATTTATAAAGATGAAAATAGAACAAGCTTATAAACTTCAAGATCAGTCATGGAAATTCATCAGCGATAGAGAGGAAAAACTTATAAAACCTCTGGTGTTGGTATTTGGAAACCGTTTTGCACTAGAAGAATCAGGTGTTTATCATGACATAAAATCACTTTATCCTGATGGAGAAATAATCATGGGATCTACAGCTGGAGAAATTCTCGAAAGTGAACTTTATACCTCTTCAATAACTTTGACAGCTATAGAGTTTGAAAAAAGCCGTTATGAGATATCAAGAGCGAATATCAGAGACCATAATAATGACACTTATGAAACCCCAAAAACACTTGCTTTTGGTCTCTCTAAAGAAAATTTGAATCATGTATTTATAGTATCAGAAGGAAGCTTTGTAAATGGTTCGGCACTAATTAGTGGGTTGACAGAAAATGGTATAAGCGTTGGAGTTTCCGGAGGTTTATGTGGAGATGATGAACGTTTTGGATCCACTATTGTAGGTTATAACGAATATGCCATACAGGGCGAAATAGTCATTATAGGGTTTTATGGTGATGACTTGGAAATAAGTTGTTCTCAATATTGTGGATGGGATACTTTTGGACCCAAGAGAACAATTACAAAATCAGCAGGTAATGTTTTGTACGAGATTGATAATCATCCAGCACTCGATCTATATAAGAAATATCTAGGTACTCAATCACTGGATTTACCAAGATCAGCTATCCTGTACCCCCTATATGTACAACCATTAGACA
>NZVW01000024.1 GCA_002697475.1 Aquimarina sp.
AAGTGCTGTAAGCATCAGAGATACTCATGTAATCTTAGTATATTTTTCAGGATTTGGTGATGGAAATACTTATCAATTACCAGTTTTAAATTTTAGAGGGGCCCAATTTACATTTGGTTATGGTAGTGGTAGTTCAGCTGCTTCAGATATAATTGTTAGAGCAGAAGCGCTAAGTGGTGATCTTACAGAGTTTCAGATAGATCCAGCCAGAGGAAACAAGCTTAGATATGTAATTATTCCTCCTAACGTTAACGTAGGTAGAGCTGCAATAGACTATTCTGACTACAATGCTGTGAAAGCCGCTTTTGGTATAAAAGACTAAATAACCCAGTCTAATGATTAAAACCTTTAGTAAAATTTTACTAAAGGTTTTTTTTTTTGCATCTCTATCATTTTAAACCTCAATTTTGTAGTTTTAGAACTAGAATAACAAATCAACTGTATTATGGGAATATTTGATGAAATAAAGAAGAAATTAAGTCACGAGTTTATTGATATCATTGAGTGGCTGGATTATACTGAAGATACAATTGTTCATAGGTTTGAGCGTTACCAGAACGAAATCAAAAATGGAGCAAAACTTATCGTTCGTGAAGGACAAACAGCTGTATTTATTAATGAGGGTCAATTAGCCGATGTTTTTAAACCGGGGACATATACTTTAGACACACAAAACTTACCCATATTATCGACATTAAAGGGATGGAAATATGGTTTTAACAGTCCATTTAAAGCCGAAGTATATTTTGTAAATACACACTTATTTACTGATGAAAAATGGGGCACTAAAAATCCAATAACCTTAAACGATGATAGGTTTGGATTAGTAGAAATTAGAGCTTTTGGTACGTATGCCTATAAAATAAGTGACCCTGGTAAATTTATCATAGATGTGGTGGGTACTGATGGTAATTTTACAAATTTTGAAATCAATGAGCATCTAAAAAGCTTGATATCCACACGATTTACAGATACCGTAGGAGAAGCTAATCTGCCAATAGAGCTTTATGCTGCTAACACAACAGAGCTTTCTGATACATGCAAAGAAGTTATGCAGCCCGAGTTTCAATCTGTCGGAATTTCACTGGAAAAATTCTTTATAGAGAATGTATCCATGCCGGAAGAGCTTAAGAAAGAGATTTTTGAATACAGTAGAATTGACAAACTTGATTTAGATAAGCTTACTAAATTTAAGACAGCGAAAGCAATTGAAGCAGCAGCAGCTAACGAAGGAGGTACAGCTGGCGCAGGAATGGGAATGGGAATGGGATTTGTACTAGCTCAGCAAATGGGTGGTATGATGAACAATCCTAATATGTCCTACCAACAACAACCTGTACAACAGCAAAACGTACCTGCTCCACCGCCAATACCTGTTCAGGTTCAATATTATTATGCAAATAATGGGCAACAGACCGGGCCAGTAAGTTTTGATCAGTTAAAAGCGCTCTTTGCTAATAGAACTATCAACAAAGAAACATTAGTATGGAAGCAAGGAATGGATAATTGGTCTGCATTGAAGGATGTAGAAGAGTTAAAATCGTTTTTAGGTGGAAATACTCCTCCTCCACTTCCGGGAAATTAACTAAGGAGTTTTAGTAAAATATATAAGGAGTTTTGACACTACCTTGGCTAATGTATGTGATGTGTTTAAGTAATGGATAACGAAGAAAAGCAATCATTTTCTGAAAAAAAACGTAGTTGTGTTAACTGTGGTGCTGAGTTAACCTATGAACCCGGGACTTCAAAAATTACTTGTGACTACTGTGGTCATCAAGAAGTTATTGAAACAAACGCAGATGGTCTTGAAGAACTGGAACTACAGCCCTATCTGGAAAAATTAGGAGCACAGTCACATTCTGAAGAAATCACCATGATCCAATGTAAAAATTGTGGTGCTAATCAACATATAGAAGAAAATTACAAATCTTTACATTGTGTGTATTGTACTATGCCACTTGTTGTAGAAGATATTCATAAAGAAGAATGGATTTTACCAGGGGCTGTATTACCTTTTCAATTAGATCATAGAAAATCACATCAAATCTTTTCCAAATGGGTTAAAAGCTTATGGTTTGCACCTAACAATTTAAAAAAAGCTGCTTTAAATCCAGAGTATACTAAAGGGCTGTATTTACCTTATTGGACATTTGACGCACAACTCTTTGCCAGATATTCCGGTGAGCGAGGTGATTATTACTATGTTAGTGTTCCATACACCACAACGGTTAACGGAAAAACCGTTACCAGAACCCGACAAGAACGAAGAACAAGATGGACTCCTGCAAGCGGGCAGGTCAGTGGATTTGTAGACGATACGCTTATTAAGGCATCTAATCAACGCAGAAACCCTATTCCTTCAAAAATAACCAACTGGAATTTACAAAAGCTTGAGCCCTTTCATTCTGATTTTTTAGCAGGTTTTGTTACAGAGAAATATACAATTCCTTTAAAAGACGGGCATCTTTCCTCTAAGAGAGAGGCAGAACGAATAGCGACCACCTGGGCAAAAAGAGACATTGGTGGCGACACACAGCGCGTACATCAAATAAATATGACATTATCTGATGAGACTTTTAAGCATATTCTTTTACCAGTTTATGTAAGTTCATATCGTTTTAATAGTAAAACCTACAACTTTTTTGTTAATGGTCAAACCGGTGCGATTTCAGGTAAGCGACCTTATTCTTTCTGGAAAATATTCTTCTTTGTATTATTCATTCTTCTAGTCATAGGAGCTATAATTTTGATAAGTAATAAATAAAAAGAGTCGGTATATACCGACTCTTTTAGTTTTTTAATTTAACTATAATTATCCTTTAATAATTTTACATGTCTTGGAGTTTTTTCCATCAATAGCAATCTTAACAAAATAAAAACCAGGTGATTCACTTACTGCCTGCCATTGGATTGGTAGTCTGCTATCAACATTACTTTTTTCGAAGACAATTCTACCAGCAATATCATAAATAACTATATCTGCTTTACCTTTGCTAAATTGTTTAAGATTTATATTAAAAATGTCTTCAGAAGGGTTAGGCCAAACTATATTTTCTAAACTAGTGTCAATTGTAGCTAATATTTCTTCAGCATTAGATTCAGCCTCCAAAGGTGTCACGTCAGTTGATTGAACTTCACCAAATATTTGAAAGATTTGATCGATTGGTTGTCTTCCTAATGCTATTGAAGTAGGTGTCCAATCTACTGCACCAGTGCCGAAAAGATTATTTTCATCTCGAAAAAGAGGTTCACTTCCTATTTGTCCTTCCTGAGAAGACCAAAACCATTGATTCCCTCCAGGATTAAAAGCTAAATTAGCATAGATAGATAGCCAATAACTACCAGATTCTAAGGTAACTACGTCTGGTAATTGAAGATTGAGGTTAGAATCAGTAAGATCTGAAATCGGAGCTATTTCTCCACTATTGTATATTTCTGTACCTGGAAGACCATTATCATCCTGATAGATCACAATTGTTGCACTCGTAAATAGTGGTGAGTTTCTTACTCCTCCGTAAGCCAAAATTCTGTCAATATTCCAAATACTACCCTCAGGTACTACAAAATCATCTGCGGATTGTGCTAGAGATGCAAAGTCCGGAAAAAATTGCGAAGGCAAAGAAGTAACCGAAGGTTCAAATTGTTCATATATAGAAGGTTCAGAGACCGTTATATTGAAACCTTCAGAAACTTGCTCTTGTCCTGAGGATGCAATTAAACCAATTGTCGCTTGCCCCAAACTATCTTCTGCATAAGAAATTGTCAATATATTGCCGGACAAATCTGCCGTTACCAAATCAGGATTAGAATTGATAACTTCAATAGATATTGGAAGCCCTTGAGATTGAACAAACAGGCCAGTAATATCAATAACGAGGTCTTCATCATTTTCATTAGCCTCTACATCATCCAACAAATAAGCTACCGTTAAGTTCGATTCCGGTAAAGGATTACCATTTACAGGGAAACGAGCAGAAAAAAGACCATTTCCGTGAACTGCCAGAGCTACAAATCCATCCTTTCTAGTGGCAACTTCATCAGCTACTGCATTTCCTATAGCTGAAAACTCTCTTGTCCATCTGGTATTTATGCCGTTTAGACGGTTAGTATAAAAGAGACCCGTGCTTGTAGCCACAAAAACTCGTTGAAATCGAGATCCAAACCCTATACTGCTTCCTAAGAAAGCAGTACTTCTTACAGAAGGTCCATTTCCAGTACCATCTTCATTTTCTTCTAAATTACCACTGATATTTATCCAAGTTTCACCTGCGTCTTCAGTAAGAAATAAACTTTGAATTCCATAATTAGAAAATGTGACGATAACACGATCAGAATTAGAAGGGTCAATATTTATATCATTTACAAAACCAGGTGGAAGACCTTTTCCTGTGGAAATATCTATGGCTTCCTGGCTATCAATATTAGCATTATCCATTCTGTATATTAATCCAGAATTAGTGCCGTAGTATAATCGATTAGCCACTGGGTATTTAGATGCGTCTACAGCAGTTATGCCAGTACCTGAAGGAGTATCCGAGTTGGGTAAACCTATCCAATTCACTGTAGCTGCTCCGTTAGAAAACAGAGGAACTTCATCTAAATCATTATTTCGCCATATTCTGTTACCCACTGGCATATACATTATATTATCATTATTTGGGTCTAAAATAAAAGGGTTAATAAATGAAAAACCGTTTGCTCCTGCCGGAGTAATTCTAGTAAATGATTGAAAAGCTCCGTCTTCATCAAAGTTAAAACGATATACGTTGCCTCTTTGAGAGGAAACATATCTTGTTAAACCCCCATCGGCGATAGCACTATAGGCTCCGTCCCCACCAAAATCACTAATCCAGGGTGAAGTTGGATCTGTACTATTAGTAAACCAGGTTCCATTATCCTGAAAACCAGCTACAAGATCGTCACTATTAGCTTGTGGGTCAAATGCTACATGATATGGTTGAGTAGTCAGATATCCATTATTTAAAGAAATCCATTCTACTGGCTCTCCTGTATTCGAGGCTCTAATATCCTCTGTTAAGAAAACTCCCCCATCATTGCCTGATAATACGCGATCCGGATTTGATGGATAAAAAACCAACTCATGTTGATCCGGATGTTGATTTGTATATAATCCAAATCCGGTACTTAAAGGCGAATATCCTGCTATCCAACCAGCTCTGGTAATCTGTGTATTAAATCCATCAAAGGTCCTATATAAATTAGTACCTCCCACGAAAATAAGGTCTGGGTCCGTAGGGTGAACTTGTAAGACCATATTATATCCTCCTTGTAAATTTAAATCTCCTGCTGCACCACCTATAGCAATAGGTAAATTTGCAGATAAGTTGGTCCATGGATCACCAGAATTATCAGCATTGTATTTATACAAGAACGCTTCACTCGCAGTAGAAATATTTCTTGCTAAAAAATATACTGTATTTTCATCAGAGGGATCTACTTCTATTATAGTTCTTCCATATGTGGCAGGTAAATCCTGAGGTGTTATGGATGTCCAGTTTTCTCCATCATCATCAGAGAAGAAGAAACCTGTGTTCGGTATACCTCCATTATCTATGGTGGCATATACTCTGCCACTAGGAGTCACCGCTACTTCGCATAGATTGTCAAATCCTCCTTCAAGCACTTCTGTAAAAGAGTTACCTTCATCCTGAGAGCGATAAACACCATCAAAAGTTCCTAAAAAGATATCACCATTTTGGGGATTTATAGCTATAGAACTGACTATATCAAATGGAGAGGCAAACTGAATACTTCCATCATCTGTGGATTCTAACAAACTCCAAGTTCTACCACCATTAATTGACTTATATACTCCAGTACCTGTATAAAAAGCTCCACCAGCGCTAGCCGAGTTACCAGAACGCTCCCCACTGGTGTAATACCAGATATTATGTTTTCCAGGTCTAGGATCTTGAATAATCTTTGTAATACTTGGAGATTGTCTGGAAGTAGTTAATTGTCTCCAAGAGCTTCCTCCATCTTCGGATCTCCACAAGCCACCTGAGACACCACCTGCAAGGATAATGTTTTCATTAGTTTTATCTATCGCTAACGCTCTTGTACGTCCTCCAACATTAAAGGGCCCTCTATTTTTCCAATAAGAAAAGGATTTACCATTACTCCCAGACTTTTGGGAAACAGATTTTTCCAGATCTGTCCCCTTTTCTATTTTATTAGAAAAGGCTTCTTCTTTTTTTCTAATATTTAATGGGATTTTTCCTGTATAAGGATTTTTGGTTCGCTCAAACTCATAATCAAAACGATCCTGCGCTTTGTCACCAACCTGTTTAACCTTATTTTCTACTGCACCTGTTTTACTGTCATAAATTTTAGATTGTTTATAAAGTGAATGACCTTTTTGTGGGTGCGGATCCGCCTGTTTTTGTAGGTTTTGAGCAATAATCGAACCATAGAGAAATAAGGTCGAAAATATTAAAACCCTCCTGAAATTTAGTTTTAGTGAATTCATATTAAGCTGATTTATTGTGAATTACTCAAAAATAAACCAAAATAAAATTATCACTATGCCAATATTACCTTTTTTTGATATTATATTAATCAGGCTGAAGTCGTATAGTTCTCCTCTCCGTAATTACATGACAAATATCTTTATCTACAATTATGGGATTAATTGAATTATAAGAAACATATCCCGATTTATAAATAAGGATCGTATACGTTCCGTCCCTTTCATATGCACCAACAAAAGTGGAAGAGCCCTGATAATTTTCAAGAGATTCTTCATAATCTCCATCCACAGCAATCACTTCGATGTCTTCAGTTATTGGTTCGTCTGTCGAGGATGAAACTACAGTAATTTCTAAAGCTGGTCTTGCTTCCTCTGTACAAAAAACCGGATCTGCAGTATTTTCTTCCTCTAGTGAGCAAGAGGCTGTTATCATTGAAATTAAAATCAGAAATCCAATCCTCATTTTTATTTTTTTTTCAGTGTACTAAATAGATACACATCCTAAGAAACGGTTGCGTAGTTCCATAAAAAAAGTGCCGTAATTACGGCACTTCATGTTATCTGTTTTATATTTTGAATCTATTAAAGATCAAACTTTATACCTTGAGCTAATGGAAGCTCCGTTGTATAATTGATGGTGTTTGTTTGGCGACGCATATACACCTTCCAAGCATCTGACCCAGACTCTCTACCTCCACCGGTTTCCTTTTCACCACCAAACGCTCCTCCGATTTCAGCTCCTGACGTACCAATGTTAACATTAGCAATACCACAATCTGATCCTGCATGAGATAAGAAACGCTCAGCCTCACGAAGGTTATTCGTCATAATTGCAGAAGATAATCCTTGTGCTACTCCATTCTGCACTTCAATAGCGTTTTCAACATCTCCACTATATTTTAATAAATATAATACCGGAGCAAATGTTTCATGCTGAACAATTTTATAGGAATTATCAGCTTCAGCAATTGCAGGTTTTACATAACAACCACTCTCATACCCTTCACCTTGAAGAACACCACCTTCAACAATAATGTTTCCACCTTCTTCAACAACCTGTTCAAGAGCTTTTTGATAAGCTTTTACAGCATCGGTATCAATAAGTGGTCCTACATGATTATTCTGATCCAATGGATTACCAATTCTTAATTGTCCATATGCATCAACTATCGCATTTTTCACTTTATCATAGATAGAGTCATGGATGATCAGTCTTCTTGTAGAAGTACATCTCTGACCTGCAGTACCTACAGCACCAAAAACGGCACCAATCACTGTCATTTTAATATCAGCATCCGGAGTTACTATTATAGCATTATTACCTCCTAACTCTAATAAAGATTTTCCTAATCGCTCACCAACTGCAGCGGCAACAATTTTTCCCATTCTGGTTGAACCTGTTGCTGAAACTAATGGTACTCTTTTATCTTTAGTCATTAACTCCCCTACTCTATAATCTCCGTTTATTAAACAAGAAATACCTTCCGGGAGGTTGTTTTCTTTTAAAACCTTTGCAATAATATTTTGACAGGCTATCCCGGTTAAAGGAGTCTTTTCACTTGGTTTCCATACACAAACATCGCCACAAACCCAAGCTAAAGCCGTGTTCCATGACCATACCGCCACCGGAAAATTAAACGCAGATATAATTCCTACGATTCCCAGCGGGTGATACTGCTCATACATTCTATGACCAGGTCTCTCTGAATGCATTGTCAATCCATGAAGCTGTCTCGAAAGTCCAACTGCAAAATCACAGATATCAATCATTTCCTGGACCTCCCCTAGACCCTCCTGATAAGATTTACCCATTTCATAGGATACCAATTTACCTAGAGGTTCCTTCAATCTTCTTAACTCATCACCAAATTGTCTTACTACTTCTCCTCTTTGCGGAGCAGGCATTACACGCCATGTTTTAAAAGCTTCGCCAGCAGTAGTTATCACTTTTTCATATTCATCTTTTGTTGTGGTAGAAACTTTAGCTATAAGCTGTCCGTCCACTGGTGAGTATGATGAAATTTCATCTCCACCATCAAACCACTTACTACCTGTAGAAGTTCCTTTATTGTTTTGAGAGACACCTAATTGCTTTAGTGCTTCCTGAATTCCAAAATCTGCTATTACTGTTGCCATTATGAATAGTACTTTTAATTTATCGCAAAGATAAGGTCTTTTAAGAATTATCTAAATTTTGACACTTTTTAATCATTGTTTTGGTCAATTTTACAACCAAAAATGCAAAACTTAGTTAATTTGATAATATTTACAATATATTCTAGTTAAACTGATTAAACTTATTCAGACACAAATCGTTTATCGACTGGCATTACTGTTCCACAGTTATCACAGGTTCTTAAATCTTTACTTCCATAAAAATGTTTAAAATGCTTAAGAAAATCCTTTTCTATATCATCAAGCTTAAAATACACTTCATAAAGTTTATGATTACAGTTGTCGCAAAACCACAGAAGACCATCCTTAGCATCTTCATTAACCCTTTTGCGCTCCACAACTAACCCTATTGATCCCTCATGTCTAACAGGAGAGTGTGGAACTTTAGCAGGATGCAAGTACATATCACCCGGTCCCAGTTTCATAGTTCTTTTTTTACCTTCATCCTGAACATGAACTTCAATATGCCCTTCAAGTTGATAAAAAAGTTCCTCTGTTTCATTATAATGATAGTCCTTTCTCGCATTAGGACCTGCAACAATCATTACTATATAATCCCCGGATTCTCTATAAAGGTTTTTATTACCTACCGGTGGTTTTAAAATAGCTCTATTATCTTCAACCCATTTGGTTAAATTAAAAGGTGCTTGAATAGCCATGTATATAATTTATGTGTATTGGATTATAAAAATATAATAATTGAAAATTATTCTTGTCATTATTAAGAACGACTTTAATGTAATTAAGATTTAATTAGCACATTAAAAAGAAAAGCGAACCGAAGTTCGCTTTATTTTTAACAACCTGTGTCCTGGTATTCAGTAGCTCCGTCCTGTGGACAAGGATCTGAACACGATTGTGTTATGAAAACCTGATAAGGGCTACCAGCCGGTCTAAAAACACAGCTGCAACAATTACCTCCAGGGAAACTTAAGTCTCCTCCGGTTACCAGTTTTTGATCACTCTTACTCAGCACTTTAACAGCGCCAATGTTTAAAACATTTTTGAACATAATATTTAAGTTGAATTGTTAATGTCTTAAATATAGCAAAAAAAGACTTTTTTATCAGAATCAAATTAGTTAGCAAAAACATAAAATTGCACTGTTAAAAAAGAAATCGCTCCGAGAGCACAAGGCTCTGGAACGATTTCCAACTAAATAACCAACCAAAAAATTTTAATGTTTAGCGCAATATTTTTACAGTTTCTTGTTCAATTTTAAGAAATCAGATTTTCTAATACGTTTGGTTTCATTTTGAGATTTTTCTGTATCGGATTTACTATTTTTAAATTGTAAATATCCTCTACCCACAAATCTGTATACGGTCCCTGATGCCTGATGAAACAGTTCTATCTTACCATCATTAATAACGGATAACTCAAAGTGTTCATTGCCCAGATAATCGTAATCTAGTGTTAAAGTTTTTCTGAACAAATTACCGCCAATATCATTAACCCCATAATGTCCGGAATAATCATAATAGATGTCATTTATATTCATTCCGTTAGGGTCCTGAGAACTTCTGAAATTGTCCCCTGCCCCATAATACAGGAACTGTAAATAATTTTCATTATCAAATTCATTCAAGGCTCCATAATTACTGGTATATACTTTTTCCCATACCTCATATTCCTGTAGGAAATAATGTATGTTTTCATAAAACACAAGATCATAGTCAAAAGTATTTCTTTGATATCCTTCTAAATAAAAGCTGGTATTCGTAGGTCTGTGATAAAGTCTTATTTCATTTGAAGATAACTGGAACACTTCAAACCTGTAAAAACCATCGATATCGTGACTAATATCAAGATCCATGCTAAAAGTATCATAGTATCCTACATCCAATCCAAAACCATTACCATTATCTCCTATTCCAACTAAATTATTATTAGCAAAAAAGTTTCCATTTAGAAAAGAGACTGTAAAAGCTTTTTCCATAAATGGAATATCGCCATTGCCGGTAGTTCTATGAATATCCACATACCAGATTTCATAAGAATTTAAAAGTTGATTCAACGTAATTCTTGGTTCATCTATTACAATATCATCTTCAATAATAACCTCTGCAACACAAGAACTCATTAATAATGAACCTAATAGTATAACCGAAAGTAATTTTAGAGTTTTCATAAGCATTATTTTTTCAGTTTATTATTTGAAACCAAAAGATGTGCCAAAAATATAATTAACTGATTATTAGTTGATTATATTTTGATCTGGATTTTACTTACTTTTGAATTTCTAAACATACACACATGAAGAACCAGCCAAAAATAGCTGTAGTTGGAGGGGGAAGTTGGGCAACGGCAATCGTTAAGATGCTTTCAGAAAATCTAGATGAGATAGGATGGTATATGAGAAGTATATATGCCATTGAACATTTAAAGCGTCAAGAGCATAATCCTAACTATCTTAGCTCTGTAGAATTTAATATTGATCAACTAAGATTAACTAATGATATTAATGAGGCTATTGAATATGCTGATTATGTCATTTTTGCCATTCCATCAGCATTTTTAAACACAGAATTAGAAAGTCTTACAGTTTCATTAAAAGAAAAAGTGGTTTTCTCCGCAATCAAAGGTATAGTTCCTGAAACCGGAAGAATCGTTGGTGAGCATTTTAATGAAAAGTATGAAATCCCACTAGAAAATATTGGAGTAATCACAGGACCTTGTCATGCTGAAGAGGTAGCGCTGGAACGATTGTCCTATCTTACAATTGCCTGTATTGATGAGAAAAAAGCTGACGTTCTTGCAGAGATGGTAAGTAGCGAATATATTAAATGCAAAACCAGTGATGATATCATTGGAACAGAATATGCTGCTGTACTTAAGAATATTTATGCCGTTGCAGCAGGTATAGCACACGGTCTTGGTTATGGCGATAACTTTCAAAGTGTTTTGATGAGTAATGCTATAAGAGAAATGAAACGTTTCATCAAACATGTACATAAAATGAAACGGAATATTAATGATTCTGCCTATCTGGGTGACCTTTTAGTTACCGGATATTCTACTTTTTCCAGAAATAGGATGTTTGGTAATATGATTGGTAAAGGATATACGGTTAAGAGTGCCCAGATGGAGATGAGCATGATCGCTGAAGGTTATTATGCCGCAAAAACTGCATATGAGCTTGATGCTGCTAAGAAAACAAAAACCCCAATTATTGATGCTGTACATGATGTATTATACGAAAACAAAAATCCAAAGAAAGTATTTAAAAAATTAGCCGAAAAACTGGACTAATTATCCGTATCTTCATATCCTATTAATTGAAAAAATAATGATCATGAAAGAGGTCATTGAAAAATTCTACACTGCCCTTAATGATAGGGACGCAGAGAAAATGGTCGAACTCTATCATGAGGATATCGTTTTTGAAGATCCTGTATTTGGTAAATTAAAAGGTGAAGAGGCCAAAAATATGTGGCGATGGTTGTGCTACAAAGGTAAAGATCTAAGGGTTACTTATTCTGACATAACTATAGATGAAGATAAAGGAACTGCAAAATGGGAAGCTCGATATACTTACGGGAAA
>NZVW01000025.1 GCA_002697475.1 Aquimarina sp.
AAAGTAACCAAAACTTCTGGCAATAGATTCCAGATATGCCTTATTATCAGCCATATCATTGTAGTCCGGAAATACGCGCTGTGCTGCCATATAGGTCAGAGCCACTACACTACCCCATTCATTCATAGCATCCTTTTTATACAAAGTTTGCATTGTTTTATGAAATGAAAGTGCAGAAACATCCCATCCTTTTTGACTCCAATCATAATTAAGATCTGTGTAATGTCTACCTTTTCTAACGTTTACAGACATTCCTATAGAGTGCAATACAAAATCCAGTTTACCTCCTAATATTTCCATGGACTTATCCACCAGATTTTCAAGATCCTCAAGAGATGTAGCATCAGCTGGAATTACCTGAGCGTTTGTCTTTTCTGCTAAAGTGTTTATCGCTCCCATTCTCATCGCTACGGGCGCATTAGTTAACACTATGCTACCACCTTCTTCAAAAACACGTTCAGCAGTTTTCCAGGCAATTGAATTTTCATCAAGTGCACCAAAAATAATTCCTTTTTTTCCTTTTAATAAGTTGTGTGACATTCGTTGTATATTATTGTATGGTTATACAAGTGGTAAAGATAAAAAAACCTAGTTACCACACCTATTTTTTAGTTTAAATATGTAATAATGATCTGGCGTGAGTAAGGGCTGACTCTGTAATATTTTTGCCTCCTATCATTTCAGCTATTTCCTGTACTCTATCATCTGTAGTTAATAATTTCAACCTTGTAAGTGTTTGATTTTCATTATCCTCTTTGTACACTTTAAAATGAGAGTGCCCATTAGCGGCAATCTGAGGAAGATGAGTAATACTGATAACCTGAAGGTTAGCACTCATTTTCTTCATAAGATCAGCCATTTTCTGAGCAATTTCTCCTGATACCCCTGTATCAATTTCATCAAAGATAATTGTTGGTAATTTGGCATAATCAGATAGAATTGCTTTAATAGCAAGCATAATTCTAGACAACTCCCCACCTGAAGCTACCTTTTTTAATTCTCCATAACCAGACCCTTTATTAGCTGAAAATAAAAACTCAAGTTTATCCTTACCATTTGCATGATAGCTTTCATCAAGATTTAAATTAACCTTAAAGGATGCGTTTGTCATACCTAATGATGCCAAAATACTCTCTAACTCTCCAACCAATTTTGGTAAAGAAGACGATCTCTTTTCATGAATTTTAAGTGCTACCTGATCTAATTGATTCTTAATTTTAGACACTTCTTCTGTTAACGCATCGATATCATCCGATAGAGATTCAGTTTTAGCTACTTTAGATCTTAAATTCTCTCTGACAACTATCAGTTCCTCAATATTAGAGACTGTATGTTTTGCCAGCAGATTATTTAATAAATTTAATCTTTGTTCAGTTTTTTGCAGGAGTTCAGGATCTGCTTCAAGATTTTCTAATTCATTTTGTAACGAAGAGTTAATATCATCAAGTTCAATAAAAACACTTTGAAGTCTTGTGGACAGATCTCCTATTGAAGTCGAAAAAGAGCTGATTTTCCCTAGACCTGTTTTCGAATTATTCAACTGCTCCAAAACACCTATCTCCTCTGCAGAAAGTATGGCTAAAGATTCTGATAACTTTTCCTGTATTTCTTCAACATTATTTAACTGTTCAAAAATCTGTTCCAGTTCTTCTATTTCATTTTCTTTTAACTTAGCTTCCTCGAGCTCCTGAAACAGGTGTAAGTTATAGTCATATTCCTTGGTAAAAGCTTCTTTGCTATTTACCAGCTCACTTAGCTCTTTCTCTTTAACCCTTAAAAGCTTTAAACCTCTTTTATAAGATTCAATCTCCCTACCTATTGCAGATAATGCGTCTAGAACTTCAAATTGAAAATCTGCTGAAGCTACCTGTAGTGTTTGATGCTGACTATGAATATCTATAAGCCTATCCCCGAGCGAGGATAAAGATTGTAATGTTACCGGTGTATCATTAATAAAAGCTCTTGATTTACCGGATGGCAATATTTCTCTACGCAGAATAGTCTGATCTTCATAATCTAAATCCTCCTCTTCAAAAAAGGTATTTAAATTATAGTCTTTTATACTAAAACTACCTTCAATCACACACTTTTTAGAGCTATCCATAACGCTTGTAGGATCCGCTCTTTTACCCAGCAGCAAACCCAAAGCACCCAATAACAGTGATTTACCAGCACCGGTTTCTCCTGTTATAATTATTAAACCACTATCGAAGCTAACCTGAAGGTTATCAATTAGCGCGAAATTTTTTATAGAAAGTCCTTTCAGCAATGTTGAAAAAATTAAGTTTAATTTTTAAAATCGTAAAGATACTATTCTTAGCATCAGATTTCAAAAAGAGTATTAAAACTTAATATTCTTCCAGTTATCAGAGTATGTAGGAGCAATTGTATTCAGTGTTTGTACTGCTGAAGCAAGGTTTACCGCCGGACCTCCGGAAAGTATACTAGCAACTTCATCAGCTTTTGCATCGAAAAACACCCTCATGATGTAAGAGTTTGGTCTTGTATTATGCATTTTTCTCAAAGTTTCAAGAGTCTCAACGATTTTCTCTTTACCTTCTTTAAGGTTATTATGCATTACATCTAAACCAAGTCTGTGATAATCATACATTGCCGTGCGATATCCATCGTATGTTCCAGATAATATATCGTCATTTAATCTGAACCTGGATTGCGTTCCGTCCTGAGCGCTCCAACCTAATGTACCGCTACTCTGTGCATTACCAATGACATTTCTTGCTTCCTGAAAATATGGAGTACCTCCATTAAGTTCGAAAGTATCTGCATCTACCCCTAATATGGTATATACATAGAAGGCCAAGACAGATATTAAGTTAGATTCAAAATTATTAGGATTGTAATTAAGAGGTTGAAACTCCAGATAATTAAAATTAAACTGCTTATCATTCACGTTCAAAATTGTAGTGGTATAGCCTGAACCAAATATAGGTCTGGATGCCTGTACCTGGATATTAGCAGTAAATGAATCATTATTAAGACCTAGAACATTGATAAAGAAACTACAGTTAATACGTTCTTCAGTTCTATAATCCACATCTGTCCATTTTGTATTATTAATAAACTCAGTAAGAGATCTTTCTAGAGTCTTAAATACCTGAAGGTTAGGGTTTCCAGTTTGTTCTGCACTGACAACCACACGTGCATTAAACTCTTGCGCACCTGTTATTGAAAAAGTAAAGCAAAATAAAATAAAAAGAATTCTAACCATTTTTGATGATGTTAATTTCGTTGAAAATATCCTGTGCTACTTCGGCTTTGTTCTTTAATTCAAACGCCTTTACTTCAAATTTATGATTAATTAAAGAAACTTTATTTGTTTTTCCTTTAAAACCGGCTCCCTTATCATTTAGAGAGTTTAACACGATAAAATCCAGATTCTTTTTAACCAACTTCCTCTTTGCATTTTCCTCTTCATTCTCAGTTTCCAATGCAAATCCTACCAGTATCTGATTCTCTTTATGCTTTCCCATCCATTTAAGGATATCTGTTGTTCTTTCAAGAGTTATAGAAAGGTCTTCATCTGATTTCTTTAATTTTTGACTAGCAACAGTTTTAGGTCTGTAATCTGCAACAGCAGCAGATGCTATTGCTATATCTGAAGAATAATAGAATTCCTGTACTTTTTCAAACATCTCCTGAGCACTAAAAACATTGTGCACCTGAATCAGACTATGTTCTACCTTTAATGAAGAAGGCCCCAGAATGAGATGAACCGTTGCACCTAAATTTGCAGCACATTTAGCCAGTTCAATACCCATTAATCCCGTAGAGTGATTACCAATAAATCGAACAGGATCTATAGCCTCATAAGTTGGACCTGCGGTAATTAAAACTGTCTCTTCCTTCAACGGTAATTTATTCAGAATATCCTGTTCTATAAACGAGACAATATTTTCAGGCTCTGCTAATCTACCTTGTCCTTCTAATCCACTTGCTAATTCGCCTGACTCAGAAGGTATCATAATGTTTCCGAACTCCTGTAACTTATGGAAAGTTTCTTTAGTAGAAGGATGCTTATACATGTCAAGATCCATTGCCGGAGCAAAGTATACAGGACATTTAGCTGATAAGTAGGTCGCCAAAAGTAAATTATCACTTTCTCCAGACGCCATCTTGGACAACGTATTTGCAGTCGCAGGAGCTATAACAAATAAATCTGCCCACAAACCTAATTCCACATGATTATTCCAAAGGGCATTATCATCATCTTTAGTAAAGGAAGATACTACTGGGTTTTTGGATAATGTAGAAAGAGTAAGAGGCGTTACAAATTCCTTTGCCGCCTCTGTCATTATTACTTTTACTTCTGCTCCTGCTTTTATAAACAACCTAATAATATAGGTTGACTTATATGCAGCAATACCAGCGGTTACACCCAATAAGATTTTTTTACCGCTTAATACTGACATATTTATATAGAATCAGAATCTGCTTTTGTATTTCTGTGATATATCCTGTCTTCCAACCACTCTTGTACTGCTAAAGCGTGTGGCTTAGGAAGTCTTTCATAAAACTTAGAAACTTCTATCTGCTCCTTATTTTCAAAAATCTCTTCTAAACTGTCATTATAAGTAGCGAACTCATCTAATTTTTCGATCAATTCTTTCTTAATATCTGTATTGATCTGGGTTGCTCTTTTTGAAATTATAGAAATAGCCTCATAGATGTTACCTGTCTCTGTATCAATTTGGTTTCTGTTATAAGTAACCGTGTTTACAGGTGCATTACTTTTTTTCAAATCCATCTCTTCTTCTGCTTAAATGTTTCTAATTATATTGTTCTAATCTCTTACTAATATCTTGGTACAACTCACTCGCTTGAGCAGTCATCTCTCCGTTTTTATAAAACCTATTATAATCTCCGTAGTAGTCTTTTGCTAATTTTAAACGCTCTTCAACAAGATTAGCGTAACTACCAATTGCCAATAAATACTGAGATTCGAATCGATAATATAATGCTTTTTCTCTATATGTAGAACCTGGATAATCCACTAAAAAATTATCAAAAGATTCAATTGCCACTTTATAGTCTTCTCTATGGTGGTATTGTTTACCTATCTCAAACGCCTTTTTCTCTCTCTTTTCTCTAAGCTCGGCAACTAATTTATTTGCCTCCTGAAGTTTTTCACTATCAGGATATTCATTGATATATTCTTGCAACTTCTCTATAGCTTTGTCTGTATCCGCTTGATCAAGGCTAAATCTTGGTGAAAGAAAATAATAGCTTTTTGCACCTTTATAAAAAGCTTCTTCGCGCTTCTCGCTATTTGGATAAGATTTTGTAAATCTTTCAAACTGATATCCAGAAAGATAATAGTCCTCTAATTGATAATACGTGTCGGCATAATAGTACATAATCCTTTCTGCCTGAGGTTTTCCTCTGTATTGTGGCACTATTTGTTCAAACAAACGCAGTGCTTTTTTGTATTTTTTGGCATTATATAATTCCTCAGCCATTTTATACTTGGGCGCTAACTCATCGTCTTTCAAGACTTTTTGATATTCGCTACAAGATCCAAAAAACAAAACTGCACTAAGTATAAAAAATATTCTCTTCATCAGGTTTAAAAACATCACGCAAAAATAGATAATTCTATTGTATTACAAAAACTTTATTCTGCCTATAAATACAGTAGTAAAAAGGAAATGTTGCAGATTTAAAATATTTCTTACCTATCCTATTAATTTAAACCTTTATCACAATTCCTCTGTCTCGTCTAACTTACTGTGATCCAGTACTGTATACCCCTCTTCATCATAGTAAAAAGCTGGAGTAAATCTGTTATTAAACTTTAAATTTTTAAGTACAAAAGAATGAGCCTGATGTACCTCTTGAGCAAAAGACTCATCATAATAGCTTATAAGAATAAGTATTTCGCCGTGAAGTTTATCAATTTCCCGGGTATTATAATCCTTTAAAGGACTTTTTTCATCAATGACATGAACAACTGTCCAGGTCGTGGGCAAATAGGTTATAGCGCTTCGCTCTAACTTCAAACTGTAAAAATTATTACTATATTGATTATTAGCATCAGGTAAAGAGAGTACTAAAGTAGCTTCAATTCTGGGCTTAATCATCACTTTACCATTTTTACTCATAAGCCTGAACATTATACTATCCTTGCCATTATGATTTCTAAGTATTAAGTTATTGCTAAACTTAATATTTGCCTGAGGTTTAGAAAACCTTCCGTAAAGCAATCCTGTAACAAATGAAAAGCTAAGCAAACCAACCAATGCTTCCAGTGACGAAATTACTCCAAACAGCATGCCCTTAGGTGACATTGCTCCGTAACCAACAGTGGTTATAGTTTGAGCAGAGAAGAAAAACGCATTAAGAAAATCTTTGAAAACATTACCTGAGGGTTCTGCTATTTCAGCGATTCCAAAAAATGTATAAATTATTGCAAAAAAGGAATTGATTATCAAGTAGCCTAAAAGCACCCAAAGAAAAAACTTTGTCCAACTAATGTTTATTAAGTAATCATAACTATTCGTAAAAGTTTCTCCCCTATTGATATGCTTTACATTAAAAGATCCATCAGGATTTATAAATCGCTTTGCTTTTTTAGTAGAGGACTTACCTACTCCGGGATCTTTTACTTTAGCAGTCATATGTTTTTAGGATAACTTATCCAGAAAGCTCTTAATTTTATTTGACAATTCATCAGATACAGGAACTAAAGGCAACCTGACACCATCGTCACAAATCTGTTTATGTTTTAGGATATTTTTTATTCCTGCAGGATTACCTTCTTCAAAAGCATAATCAATAAGAGGAATCAACTGATATAGCTTTGAAAATGCCTGTTCAGTTTTACCTTGTAAGCCCAGTCGTATCATTTCTGAGAAATGTCCGGGAACTCCCTGACCCACAACACTTATAACACCTGCTCCTCCTGCAGCCACTGCAGGAAGTGCCAACATATCATCCCCTGATATAACTAAAAAGTCTTCAGGCTTATCCTTTAAAATTTTAAGCACCTGACTAAAATCACCAACAGCTTCTTTAATACCGACTATATTTTTAAGTTTTGCAAGTCTTAACGTAGTTTCCGCTGTCATATTTGCACCTGTCCGCGAAGGAACATTATACAATAAAATAGGTAACGGTGTGCAATCATTTAATGCTAAATAATGCTGATATATCCCCTCTTGTGTAGGACGATTATACATAGGAACAACAGACAATATAGCATCAAATTCTGAAAGATCGGATTCTAGTATTTCTGTTTTTATAGCCTCAGTATTATTACCTCCTATCCCAATAACTAATGGAAGTCTTTTATCATTTACAGCTACAATATGATCAACTAGTTTAGCCTTTTCTTCTTTAGAAAGTACTACGGATTCTGCAGTAGTACCCATAACCACAAGATACTCGACCCCGCCTTCAATACAATATTCTACCAGTTTAGTTACTCCATCAAAATCAATTGCTCCATCGCTTAAAAATGGAGTAGCTAAGGCAACTCCGGTACCCTTAAGAAAGTCACTCATTATTTATATAATCTGTAAAATTTTTAAATATTTTTTTAATTCTGAAATAAAAACGCTTTGTTGATCTCCGGCCCCACCAATTACCAGATCATTAATTCTGTTATCCACCTCAGCAAAACCAACTTTAAATTTTGCTTTAGACATTACAGCAACAAAGTTCAGTTCAATTTTATCAACTGAATAAAAATTGATTAGAATGTCAAACTCTTTATCAATAAAATTTCTGAGAGAATCACTCTTAATTCCTCCTTTGACTGTAAAAGATTTTTCGTTATAGTAAGAAGCCTCAGGCTTATCTTCAAGTTCTTTTTTATCCTCTACATAGCCCATTACCTTAACTCTATCAGGGTTAACTCCTAACTCACCAGCCAACTTTAATATGGAGATGATATCCACAGCCTCAGAAGCATCAATAAGTACGGCAATACTATTCAATCTGGATACTGAACCAGGGGTTGATTTTCTTTTTTTTATTTGACCTTCAATGCTTTTTTTTATAGCATTTTTTTTGAGACCTTTTAATATCATCTAAATAATTAGAAATTTGATAACAAATGTAATTATTTTAACCTTTACAAGCATATGTATTAAGATTATCATAATACTTCTATTCTTTTTTGTATTCTTTTATGAAATAAAACCAGCTATAAATATTGGTATTTTGCAGAGTAGAAATTTTCTATTTTAAATTCTCTATTATCCGCCATATAGCAATCAGAGAAATAATGGATCAGTTTATTTATTCTCAAAATGATTTTTTTAAAATATCATAAAAATAAGTCTTGCGTATTCATATCCTTTTTTTCTTTTGACTCAATCAAAAATAAGGTAAAGAAATAAAAACCTAATAGTTCTAAAATATGAATCAATAACACAAAAACTTTTGTTTGGAATACAAAGTAATTAATGGGTAATAGTGCATTAACTATAAGACAGCAGCTGGCTGCAATAAACAACATGAGATTACCCGTAAAACGATCCGCAAGATATATCATAAAACACAGGATTATAAATATCAAGAGACTTATCACAAATAACCCTAAAAATAAAATTGAGTTTTTCACATAAGGTAATACTAAATCCGTGATAGAATAAATTAAATACCCCATCAAAAGAACGCCTACGATAATCGGAAAACTGTATAATTTAGAGAAGAGTATATCTTTTTCTTCTAAAAACCTCTTTACAACAAGAATACTCAAAGAAAAATATATAGTACCTAA
>NZVW01000026.1 GCA_002697475.1 Aquimarina sp.
GATTATATTGACATGTCAAAAAGTAGTAGGCTTCTATTCAATTTTAAAGCACCTATAAAATTGAGAAGCATCATTAAGAAACATAAGATTACACATTCAATTGCTTTTGGAGATCCACCGAATTTGTATAGCTCTATAACATTTACAAAGGAATTTAAAATAGGAAGTATTCATGCGTTAAAAAGTGTTGAGCTTAGTAATAACTCATTATTAAGTAAATTAACCAGATTTGGATTTAAGTACACCTATAAAAAATTAGATAAACTGGTTTGTATTAGTAAGGGAATCAAAAAGGATCTTCTTGATGATTGCGATTATAGAGGTAAGAAAAATCTTGAAGTCATTTATAATCCTCATGATTTGCAAGAAATAGTAAATCGATCAGAGGAACCACTTAGTACTGAGGAGAATGAATTACTAAGCGGTAATTCAATTTTGTTTTTAGGTAGACTCTCTACTCAAAAATCTCCCTGGCATCTGGTAAAAGCATTCTCTCTGGTGCTTAAGGAGGTTCCTGATGCTAAGTTAATTGTGATAGGAGATGGTGATGGCAATGTACTGAAGCATATTGAAAATTTAATTGATAAGCTTGGAATCAAAAAAAGTATTACCTTTTTAGGAAGAAGATCAAACCCCTACAAGTACCTTAAACAAGTAAAATTATTGGCGCTTGCATCCCACTATGAGGGAACACCTAATGTTATTGTTGAGGCTATATGCCTTAATACACCGGTAGTTTCATCATATTGTACAGAGGGCATTGTAGAGCTTATGAGTTTAAATTTTCATCAACAACAGGAGGAAAATTTTAAGGTAGAAAGTGGGATCATAACACCTAACTTATTTAAAGGTAAATTAGGTTTACCTTCCAATGATGAATTTATCAAGGAAGAAGAGCAGTTTGCGGAAGGAGTGATAGCTGTATTACGATCTGGTCAAGTTGAAGAAACTTTAAGTATGTATAGAGAAGAGTTGCTAGACAAATTTAATTTAGAACGTGTAGCGGCAAAATATTTAGAAAATAAAAAACAGTGAAAATTTTTGAACTCCTTTACAGAATAGTATTACTGCCACACTTGTTTTTGTACTACAGAAGTAGAAACAAGAGTCAAATTGATCAGGATATAGCAAGATGGGCTGAAAAAAGAAATCTTAAACATAGTAATGTAAGTTTATTACTTAAATTTTTGACTTATTCTCCTGACTTTAGGACGCTTTTTTACTTTAGAAATAAGGGCTTGTTCTCATCATTACTTAACATATACTGTCGTAAAGAAAAGTATTTTAGAATAGACGCTTCCACTAAATTAGGAGGGGGTGTGCTTACCGGTCATCCTTATAGTACGATCCTTAATGCAGATTCCATAGGTGAAAATTTATATGTTAATCATCTGGTAACCATAGGAGAGGTTAATGGCAAAAGACCAACGATTGGTAACAATGTGTCTATATTCACAGGGGCTATTATTATTGGTGATATCACCATTGGTAATAACTGTGTTATTGGAGCCGGCTCTGTAGTAGTTAAGGATATTCCTGATAATTCTGTTGTCGTTGGTAATCCCGGTAAAATAATAAAACAAAATGGTGTAAGAGTCTAGTATGCAATGAATTTACTTTCAGATATATATGATGCTATAATAAAGAATAAAGACCTAAATGCTTTTTGCATCAATGGGACATTTTATTCTTATAACGACTTAGCTTTATGTATAACCAACATCCGATTTGAAATTCAAAAGCATATAACAGATGTATATAGTATAGGTCTCATTACTAATGATGATTTACCAACCTATGCATCGATTTTTGCACTGTGGTTTGAAGGAAAGGCTTATGTACCGATTAATCCAAAATTTCCTCAGCAAAGAAATCAGCAAATTATTGATCAGTCTGGTATTCAGTATATATTAAACTCTGATACAAATTTTGAAAAGGATAATATAAAATTAATACATACTTCTTTAGCCTGTAATAGTAGTAAAGATGTTGAGTTACCCAAAGCAATAATAGAAGATCAACTCGCCTATATATTTTTCACTTCCGGGACTACTGGAGTACCTAAAGGAGTGCCTATAACTTTACAGAACCTGTCTGCATTTGTTGATGCTTTCAACAGTATGAATTATCCAATCACTAATACAGATAGATGCTTACAAATGTTTGAGCTTACATTTGATCTGTCTGTTTTTTCATATTTGCTGCCTATACTTAATGGAGCCTGTGTGTATACCATTCCTCCTGACACTATAAAATATAGTTACATCTATGAGCTACTGGAAGATGAGGAAATTAGTTTTGCCTTAATGGTGCCTTCAATTCTTCATTATTTAAGACCATATTTTTCTGAAATTCATTGTCCTAAACTTAAGTACAATCTTTTTTGTGGTGAGGCCTTACCAATAGATGTAGTAAAAGAATGGTCTTCCTGTGTTCCTAATGCATTAATTGCTAATGTCTATGGCCCTACAGAATGTACTATTTTTTGTACGGATTATACTTTAAATTTTGATGAAATAGCTCATCACAATGGGGTAGTAGCTATAGGCAAGCCTATGAAGAATACCGATATATTGGTTGTCGACGAAAATAATAATCCGGTAAATATAGGGAATGAAGGAGAGCTTTGTTTGAGTGGAAAACAATTAACTTCCGGATATTGGAATAATGAGGAAAAAAATCGAGAATCCTTTTTTTGGGGAGAGTCAGGGACTGAAAAGGTTAAATATTATAGAACCGGGGATTTGTGTAAAGCGGATGAATCAGGGAACCTGCAATACCTAGGAAGAGCAGATTTTCAGGCTAAAATTCAGGGATATAGGGTAGAGTTATCAGAGATTGAATATGAAGCAAAAAAAGCTTTTCCTTCAATAAACCTTGTTGCCGTGGCATTTGTAGATCAGCTAGGTAATTATGAAATTGGACTTTGTCTTGAAATAGAATATTGTGATACCTTGTCTGGAATCAATCTCTTAAAGGACAAATTACCTCAGTATATGATACCTACTAAAATTAAGTTTTTAAAGGAATTTCCTTTAAATAGTAATGGGAAAACAGATCGAAAAAAAATAATGGGAATATTTAGTTGATGGAAAATGGAAACAAGTTTAATAAAGGAAAAGATAAAAGATGTTTTAATCTCAGTTTTAGATCATAATAACTTCGAGATGACAGATGATTTAACGGCTAAAGATGTAGATGGTTGGGACTCACTATCTCATATGATGATCATTTCTAAGATTGAAGAGATGTTTAATATTAAATTTAAACTAAGAGATCTTAATAAATTAAAAAATATGGGTTCTTTGGTTCAGGTTATACAAAGTAAACTTTAAAATTAAGTGTTTTGGTTTTTAACTCCTTTGGTTTCTTAGCATTTATAATACCTGTAGTATTATTGTACTGGATTTTTTTCAGAAAGTCGTCCAGGCTACAGAATATAATGCTTTTACTATCGAGTATAGCCTTTTATATAATTGGGGACTGGAGGTTTTTCGTATTACTGGCTATTAGTACACTGATTAATTTTTATCTAGGCATTTCCATTCATAATCAGAAAAACGATAAAAAAAAGAGCTTAACTTTACGTTTGGGCGTCATTTTAAATATAGGTCTTTTACTGTACTTCAAATATTTCAATTTTTTCATTACTGAATTTTCAGAATTATTAAACATTGCTGGCTTACAATCTTTAGATACGCTTAATATTATTCTACCTCTGGGTATAAGTTTTTATACCTTCCAATTATTAGGATATTTAATAGATGTATATAATGAAGAAGTGGAGGCAAATCATTCACTTTTAGAGTTTTCCGTTTTTGTACTGTTCTTTCCTAAAATTTTATCAGGTCCTATTGAGAGGGCTACAAACTTATTGCCTCAATTACAAAAAGTTAAGGAATTTAAATATGAAGTTTTTGTAGATGGTTTACGTCAGATTTTGTGGGGTCTATTTGCTAAAGTAGTAATCGCAGAAAACTGTGCGGCTCTTGTAGATTCTGTCTATGTTGATTATGAAAGCCAACCGGGAAGCACTTTATTAATTGGTGCTTTCTTCTATGCTATACAACTCTATGCAGATTTTTCCGGATACTCTAATATGGCTATTGGAGTGGCTAAATTGTTTGGAATACATTTAATGCGTAATTTTTCAACACCTTTTTTTTCAGTCAATATAGCAGATTATTGGCGTGGCTGGCATATATCATTGACTACTTGGATGATGGATTATGTATTTACTCCTTTAAGTTTTATGTTAAGAAAGTATGGAAGGCAAGGTTTGATAATATCTATAGTTGCTACTTTCATATTAGTTGGGTTTTGGCATGGGGCTAATTGGACTTTTGTAGTTTATGGATTACTACATGGACTTTACTTTATTCCTTTGGTATATTCGGGAAAAATGAATAAAAGTAATGATGAACTTAATGGTTTAATACCGTCAGCAATAGGATTAATAAAAATGCTAGGGCTATTTTTACTCATTGTATTAACAGATATATTTTTTAGAGCCCCGGATTTAAGTGATGCTTTTAAGTATTTTGAAATTTTGTTTTCAGCATCACTTTTTAAAAGACCAGATATAATGATAGGTTCAACAACGAATTTCACATTATTATTTATGAGTATTTATTTTGCGGTGGAATGGATTCATAAGAAAAAATCACATGATTTTGAAATAAGTAAAGCACCACTTGTTGTTAGATGGGCGTCATATGTAACTATATTTATAGCAATTTTAGTCTTTGGCAGGAGCTCAGAGACTTTTATATATTTTCAGTTTTAATAGTATGCAAATTAGAAAACTTATACTTAAACTAGGTTTGTATGGTACCATATGTATTGCCATCACTAGTGTCATACTTTTAAAATATGGAGGGAATATTGATTATTTCTATGTAAAATTTACTTCACCGAAAGCCAAATCTATGATTATTGGAGATTCCAGAAGTTTTCAGGGAGTTCAGCCAACTGTTATAAATAGCTATTTTAAAAATAGTGACCTCGATTTACCTATGTTTAACTATAGTTTTACCATAGCACAGGCTTTGATTGGGCCACTTTATAATCAAAGTATTTTAAAAAAAATAGATAAAACTTCAAATAATGGAGTATTTATTATCTCTGTAACTCCGGAGATGTTTACAGAACATAAAGGTTATGATAGTACATCAGGTATTTATAGGGAAGAAGGACAACCACCTCATAACATGAATTTCGTTGATGTGAATCCTAATTTTGAGTATTTGGTAAAAAATGCTTCATTTTTTCATTTCAGGTCTTTATTTAGGCAAAATTCTGTTGTGCATAAGGATGGATGGTTAGAAGAATTAAACCTTCCAACGAATGAAATTACTTTCAAAAGCTGGGAGAATAATCAAGTTGAGTTGTTCCTTAAAGATGCTAAAATTTCAACACTATCGGAGGTTCGTTTTAAAAGTTTAGAAGAATTAATAGAAATATTAAAGTCTTATGGACAGGTTTTTATCATCAGAATGCCAATTAGTGAAAGATTTCAGGAATTAGAAAATGAATATTTTCCAGAGTTTGAGCTAAAGATTGACGCGATAACTGCAAAAGTTGGAGTTCCTTATTTTAACTTTAACAATTATAATATCAATCTCGAAACTTATGATGGTCATCATCTCAATAAAAACGGGGGGAAGAAGTTTACAGGAATCTTGTGTGATTCCATAGCTAATCAATTAAATATCAATAATACTAAAGCTGCTAAACTAACTAATTAATGAATACATTTGTTCCATTAGAACATTATTATCCACTGTATATAAACCTTTGTTTATTTCTTGTGGCTTTTACATTACTGCACTCTTTATTATTAAAATTAGAAGAGCAAAAAAATGTAGTGTTTATTAATATTGCCGGTTATGCCTTATTATTCTTTTTGATCTTATACATCGGACAGCGACCTGTAAGTGGTTTATTTGGAGATACTGTAAACTATGCGTTTACCTACAATAATTATCAGATGGGAGCGGAAATTCCGGATGTTAATGATTATGGCTGGCATGTGTTTATGAAGTTTCTATCCGGCTGGGTATCTATACATATATTTTTCACCATATGTGCTTTTATATACATATTTCCTATGTATAAGATTTCTAAATTTTTATTTAAAGAGTATTGGTATTACGCATTTATAATGTTTGTGGTTTCATTCTCTTTTTGGACTTACGGTGTTAATGGTATGCGAAACGGAGCAGCAACATCTTTATTTCTTTGGGGAGTTACGTATCATAGAAATAAGGTGGTTATGGGCTTATTCTTTCTAGCTGCAACGATGTTTCACAAGACTCTATTTTTACCTATTGCAGCATTTATCGTCACATTTTTTTATAATAACCCAAAGGTATATTTTAAAGGGTGGTTGGCTTGTATTCCGCTTTCGTTAGTTATGGGGAGTGTATGGATAGCCTTATTTGCCAGCCTGGGTTTTGGTGATGATCGTTTATCCGGATATCTGACTTCAGAAGCAGAAGAAGGAACCTTTGCCAGTACCGGATTTAGATGGGATTTTCTATTTCATAGCGCTTTTGCGGTTTTTGCCGGATGGTATTTCGTGTTTAAAAGAAAATTTAAAGATAATTTTTATAATCAATTATTAAATACCTATCTGATTTGTAATGGTTTTTGGGTTTTGGTCATTAGGGCCAACTATTCTAATAGGTTTGCCTATTTATCTTGGTTTATGATGGCCATAATCATCATATATCCACTTTTAAAGAAACAATTTTTTGAAAACCAACATTTCATGATAGCCAGAGTATTAGTAGTATACTTTTCGTTTACTTACTTTATGTATTATTTCTATTGGGGATAAAGAAATATAAAAACAAATTATGAAGACACTAACTGTTTTTACACCAACTTATAATAGGGCTTATTGCTTGAATAAGTGCTATGAAAGTTTAATTAATCAAAGCAATCAGGATTTTAAATGGTTGATTATCGACGATGGATCAACTGATGATACAGAAAGCCTTGTTAACTCCTGGATACAGGAAAATAAAATAGATATTCAATATCATTATCAAAATAATTTAGGAATGCATGGCGGGCATAATGCTGCTTATAGACTGGTAGAAACTCCTTTAAATGTGTGTATAGATAGCGATGATGCCATGGGTGAGGAGGCTGTTCAAAAAATACTGGATACCTGGCAAATTATAAAAGGAGATGATAAGTATGCTGGAATAGTAGGATTAGACGCAGACCCATCTGGTAAAATTATAGGTACTAAAATGCCTGAAGACTTAAGAGAAACTACATTGTACGAGCTATATAACAAACATAAAGTTCAGGGAGATAAAAAACTGGTCTACCGCACGGAGGTTGTTAAAAAGTATCCTGCTTATCCTATTTTTGAAGGTGAGCGTTTTGTTCCTCTGGGGTATTTGTACCAATTGATAGATCAGGATTATAAACTGTATCCAATAAATGAGGTATTATGTGATGTGGAATATATGCCTGATGGATCAAGTCTTAATATTTTGAAACAGTATAGGAGACACCCAAATGGTTTCGCGTTTTCAAGAAAAAGTAGAATGGCACTGGCAGAAAATTTCAAGGATAAATTTAAAAATGCCATACACTACGTGTCGAGTTCCATATTTACAAAAAATGGAAATTTTTTAAATGAATCTCCTAAAAAACTTACCACAATAGCTGCAATACCTTTTGGAGTAGCACTGAATCTTTATATACGTTATAAAACTAAAGGAGAATTTTAATGGCAGTTGTACGTATATTACAGGTTTTTACGATAATGAATCGTGGAGGAGCAGAGTCCATGATCATGAATTATTACAGGCAACTGGATAAATCAAAAATTCAATTTGATTTTTTGGTTCATCGACAAGAAAAAGCGGCTTTTGATGATGAGATCGAACTTATGGGGGGAAGAATTTATAGAATGAATCCTATAAACCCGCTCAATTCAGGGCCATACTATAATCAGTTGAGAACTTTTTTTAAAGAACATCAGGGGTATCAAATTGTACATTCGCACCTCAATACGTTTAGTAGTTTCGTTTTAAAAGTTGCTAAAGAGTTCAATATTCCGTGTAGAATTGCTCATGCGCACATAGCTATAGAAGATACAAGCTTGTCTTCTATGCTATCTAGTAAATCTAATTTTATTGAAGGCGTAAAGAACTTAATGAAGTTAAGATTAAAGAAGCATATTCATAAACATCCCACACATTACTTTTCTTGTGGAGATAAAGCGGGTAAATGGCTTTTTGGAGAAGATACGGAGTTTTATACGATGAATAATGCCATTGATACGGATAGCTTCTTGATAAATAAAGAAGTACGTGATAAATATAGGTCTGAGTTTAATGTTGAGAGTAATTGGGTTTTTGGGCATATCGGAAGATTTAACACCCAAAAAAATCATCTTTTTTTACTTCAAATTTTTAGTGAAGTTGTAAAACTTAAAGAAGATGCACGACTTTTTCTTATTGGAGATGGTAATTTGAGAAGCGAAATAGAAGCGGAGATAAATAGACTGGGCCTTACTAACTGTGTTACACTTTTAGGAGTAAGATCAGATGTTCCTGACCTTTTCCAGATGTTTGATGTTTTTGTTTTTCCTTCTTTGTACGAAGGGTTACCTGTTACTTTAATTGAGGCTCAAGCTGCTGGATTGAAAATTTTTGCATCAGATACCATAACTAATGAAGTGCTTTTAACTGATGATATTAATTTCATTTCTCTTAATAAGTCTGCAGAACACTGGACTCAAGAGATTATTAAGTCTTATGGTATCAACAAATCTGATAATAAAGATAAAATAGTTGATGGTAACTATGATATCGTTAGTAATACCAGAGCAATTGAACAATTTTATTTACAACAACTTAATGCCTAACAGTTATGGCTAAATTACAAGAGAAAGTATACAACGCCTTACCTTATCCTTTTAAATTTTTGCTTCTAAATATAAAGGCATACCAAAACTCTAAACAACGTTATACAAAGGATTTTCATAAATATCTTGCAGAATACATAGCATTATGGGATGCTGATATTGACGTGGTAAGTGTATATCAGCAAGAGCGACTTGTGCTCTTACTAAAAGAGGCATTTTTATATTCAGAATGGTACAGTCCAAAGATGAAACAACTCGGTATTAATGATGAGGAAATTGTCGCAGAACCATACAAGGTGCTTGCTAAAATGCCTATACTTACCAAAACTGAACGAAAGACAAAATATGATGCCATTGTCAACACTAATAGACCTATTGATGGTATAGGCTATACCAGTGGGACGTCTGGGGCTCCAACTATAAATTACCTGGATAAAGAATCCATTAACAGGTCCTTTGCGCTATGGAGACGATTTCATAAAGCGATTGGATTGGACACTCAAAAAGTGAGACAGGTCAGGTTTTCAGGAAGATTAATTGTAAAGCCTACTGTAAAAAAGGCTCCTTTTTGGGTTTACAACTACTTTGAGCGTCAATTATTAATGTCAACGTATCATCTAACCGATGAGAACTTAGATGCTTATGTTAGAAAATTAAACCGATTCAAGCCTTTACTCATTGATGGTTACCCTTCTGCTATTTATATCATTAGCAGGTTTATCAATAAAAATAATTTAAAATTAAGGTTTACTCCAAAAGCCATAGCAGTTACTGCAGAAACTTTATATGATTACCAAAGGGCTGAAATAGAAAAGGCTTTTAATTGTCATGTATATAACCAATACGCATCAAGTGAAGGTAGTCCGTTTATAACTGAGTGTGTAAAAGGGAATTTACACTTAAACCTGGATTCAGGTGTTTTTGAATTTATAAAGACGGATGGTAACATAGCACAACCTGGAGATGTTGCTCAGTTAGTAGTTACCAGTTTTACCAATCTTAAAACACCACTAATAAGATATAATATAGAAGATACTGTATTACTAAAGGACGAAGGAGAAGAAGTATGCGGCTGTTCCTGTAAAATGCCTATTATTGCTAAATTAACGGGGAGAGAGGATGATATATTATGGACAAAAGAAAAAGGGTATGTAGGTAGGATGGATACTGCATATAAAGGACTCAAAGGAATAAAACAGAGTCAGATCATGCAGAATACACCTGATGACGTAATTGTAAATCTAATTGCTGATGAGGATTTTACCCAGGAAATGAATGCTAAACTGATTCATAATTTACAGGATAGACTGGGAACAACCATAAAGTATAGAATTAATCTGGTTGAGCATATACCATTGGGGCCAAGTGGTAAGTTTGATGCTGTTAAGAGAAATTTTGATATTGAAATTTAGGAATTAAACACATGCTTTTCAATTCGTTTGAATTTTTAATCTTTTTACCAATAGTTTTTTTCATCTATTGGTTCGTGCTGGGACGCAAATTGCATCTGCAAAATATTTTTTTACTAATTGCAAGCTACGTGTTTTACGGTTGGTGGGATTGGAGATTTCTATCCCTAATAGCTATGAGTACTGTTGTAGACTATTTTGTAGGTATTAAAATAGCTTCTCTGATCAATGATAAAAAACGAAAATATTGGCTTTTTGTAAGTGTTGTTTTTAACCTAGGTCTTTTAGCCTTTTTTAAATATTTTAATTTCTTTATTGATTCCTGGGTAGACTTACTCCATAACGTAGGTTATGAGGTAAAAAGCGTCTGGACGTTAAAGATCGTATTACCTGTAGGAATTTCGTTCTATACTTTTCAAACGATGTCATATACCATAGATATCTATAGGAATAAACTTCAGCCTACAAAAGATTTTATTGCCTTTGCTGCTTTTGTTAGCTTTTTTCCTCAGTTAGTAGCTGGACCCATAGAAAGAGCTACAAATCTGGTACCTCAGTTCTTAAGTGAGCGCAAATTTTCTGCTAAGAATATTTCCTATGGATTTAAGCTAATATTATGGGGCTTTTTTATGAAACTGGTTGTTGCAGATAGAGCAGGAGTATACGTAGACACAGTTTACGGAAATATTGAAAACCATGAGGGTTTGACATTTATTATGGCAACGATATTTTTTGCTTTTCAGATTTACGGTGATTTTGCAGGATATTCATTAATTGCTATAGGTACTGCTAAATGGTTTGGTTTTGATTTAATGACAAATTTTAGAAGACCATATTTTTCTAAATCCGTAAGTGAGTTCTGGAACCGATGGCACATATCTCTTTCCACCTGGTTTAGGGATTATGTATATATTCCTTTAGGGGGTAACAGAGTTTCTAGATCCAGATGGTTACTTAATTTATTCATAACCTTTGTAGTTAGTGGATTATGGCATGGTGCTAATTGGACTTTTGTGATATGGGGTGCCCTAAACGGAATATATCTTATAGCAGAGGTACTAATTAAACGAAAAACGAAATTTAGGCTTTTGGCACTGGCTTACACGTTTGTGGTTATTAATTTTTCCTGGATTTTCTTTAGATCAAGTTCGGTGTCCGAAGCATTTAGTATTATTAAGGCAATCCTTACTTCTCCAGGGAGATTATTTATTGGTAGTGGCGATGACATAGCTGCCTCAATTTATACTGTAATGGCGATATTTCTACTAATACTAGTAGAATTAAAGAGAGAGTATTGGTCAGAACGGTGGTCTTTAGAAAAGAGTAATCTTAAACTTGTGAAGTTTAGTTTTTATGCTTTACTAGTATTTACAATTTTGTATTTGGGTGTTTTTGGAGAGAGTCAATTTATTTACTTCCAATTTTAATACTATGATGACAAGAAAGGAAATAAAGAAGTTTTTGATCAACATCGCACTGTTTGTCATTATTCTGGTTTTTATAGATTTTGTATTAGGGAGTATTACTCAAAAAATATTCTTCAGTCAAAAAACAGGTAAATATGCGAGAGCTACTTACGCTATTAGAGAAGCTGATGAAAGTATTATCATTTTAGGTAGTTCACACGCACACAGACATTACGTACCTGAAGTGTTTAAACAGGAAATAGGTAAAATCGCATTTAACGCAGGTGCAGAAGGTCAGCAGTTATTATATCATTTTGGTTTGCTAAAAATGATACTAAAAAAAGAATCAAAGCCAGATCTGATTATATTAAATATTGATGACTACTTTTTATACGATACTCCAGTAGCCTATGATCGATTGAATGACCTTCATCCCTACTATGGAGAATATCGGGATGAACTATATCCTGTTTTAAAGCTGAATTCCGATTTCGTTGATCTTAAACTGTTTTTTAAGGGATATCAGACTAATTCTACGTTAGTACATGCTCTCAGATACTATGCTTCACCTCAAACAACGCTTAATGGGTATAGGCCATTATATGGTAAAGTTACTAAAGAGTCTTTGAACAGTATGACTATTTTTAAAGAGCATACTGAAAAAATAGAAGGGGATTTTGTATGGGCTCTGAAAGAGCTTATAAAAACGGCTAAATCAAATGATGTAAAGCTAATTTTCGTTACTTCACCTAATGTTTTAGAGAAAGATTTAAAAGGTAATAAGTCTTTTGAGAAAATTAAGCAGATTGCAAAGGAAGGAGAGGTTTTATTTATTGATTATTACAACGACAAACGTTTTATGAATCAATACGATTTATATCACGATATATCGCATCTTAATGATGATGGTGCAAGGCTATTTACTAAAATCTTATCTAATGACTTACTTGATAGTAATGCAATAAAAAAAGGATCGAATTAGTTCGATCCTTTTTTTTATAACTTTAATTTACTTTTCCTCTTTATCTTTGATTACAAGAATTATTTGATAACGTTATAGCAGATGGAGTAGATGAACTATTGTTTATGCAGTTGAATCTGGTTCCACCGGTTGGCTCTAATATATTATTATCTGAAATTGTAATAGCATCATGAGAACCATAGATTCTTATACCATCACTACTGTTGGGCTCAATCTTAGTATTTGCGCTTACAGTAATATTTGATGCATCTCCAATCTCAATTCCACCTACAACTTCGTTTTCTGTAAAATTGATTCCATTGGTTTGGTAGAAATTTACTTGCTTTTCATTTAAAAAGCTATTACCTCTAAAGGTGATTCTATAACCAGATTCTTCAGGCTTTTGATTAATCAAAGATAACTTAACGTGGAAGCCTTGTGCTGTTATATTGTTATTGCTAAACTCAACGTTATCTGCAAATGTACTTACACCACTGATACCATTATTCGCAACATCAATTGTATTGTTTACAAAACGAGAATTCATCGTTTTAGTGATTTGAATTCCCATATTACAATTAGAAATAGTGTTACCATGTACGTAAGTATCCTGTGTATTAGTGGCAATACCTAAACCATAACCTGTGATAGTATTATTAGCCACTTCATTATCATAAACAGTTTCACTAAGACCACCGGCAGCAAAAATGGCAAACTCTTCATCAGAAGAACTGGCATTAAATCTGTTATTTAAGATTTTGGTACCATTGGTTAGAGAGTAAACAACTCTTGTACCTACATTATTATCTTCAACAGTTACCTGCTGACCTACGTGCACAGAAACAAAACCAACTCTACTGTTTGTCTCCTCATTACCTCTGATCATAATATCAAAAGCTCTTTCATACTCTACTAGGTTTCCTGCAGCATCTCTTCTTCTAACCGCCTCAACATTTATAGCATAACCTACTTCACCTCCATCAGATGCGCTTGATGGTTGTCCTATATTAATGAATTTGTTATTCTCTACAAGTACATCTCTACCATCAGTTATGGCCATACCCATTCTTCTGATATTTTTAAAAGTGCTGTTAATTATATCTACACCTGTTGTAGGGTTATAATCAGGGTTAAAGGCAAATCCTAAGGAATGAATATGTATTGCTCCTTTAGATCCATTTTCGAAATTTACACCATCAACAGTAATATTTCGTCCTGAATGAATGTGTAATAAGTGAGTACCTTCTAGTCCTACATCATTTGCAGAATATGTTCTAAGGTCTCTGTCCCCCATTAGAGTACCGCCAGAAATTCTAACATTAGCAACATCTCTAACAGCCAGTATAGTTCCGTTCTCAATTCCGCCTTCAGCAGGATACTGTCTTAGTACAGTTCCTGAACCCATTTTAAGATGAAAATCTCCAGGTACATTTATAGCTTCAATAGAGGCATAAAAGTTTTGGTTAGTAGTAGTACTGGTAACTTTAGTTGTTTCGAAATATGCATCGAAAGTGCCCATTTCAAATGTTGTAGCGCCTAAAGACTTAGTGAAAAACATTAGCTCTTCAAGGTTTGCAGTATTTTGTAATGCTATGTCTGATGTAGTTTGACCTTGCTTGATATTATGCCATCTTGAGGGGATGAACTTGAAAACAGGATCTTTCAATCTTGTGGTTCCTTCTATAGTCAATTCAGAGTTTAAAAACCTTCCGTCGATTGTTCCTCCTGCAAAAACTAATGTACCATTAATGATACTTCCCCCATCAAAATCCAAATTTACATTCGCAGGAAGGGAGATAGTTTTGCCTTCTAGATCCATAACACAGTCAATAGTGACTGTACTGTTTGAGGCTAGGCCTTCTAAACTAAAGTCACAAGGACTTGTAGATAGATCAGGATCAATATCTGTATCAGGGTTTGTGTCTGTGTCACCATCCGGATCTGGAGTTTCAACTTCTTCAGAAGTCAAATCTTCAATACTCTCATTGCTACAGGAGAGCAATGTTAAAGTAAATACAATAAGTAGGAAATAAGGGAACTTTTTCATGGGGAGTTACTTAATTAATTATTAACACTTTACATAATTATAATTTATTCAAAAATAATCTAAAAACAATTATCTAACGACTTTTAATCTGTAAAATTGTGCCATACATCGATAAAAAATGTTAAAATTTAATTAAACTAAACTCAAATATAATCAAAGCCATCTAATTTGAAGTAATAGTAGACTAAATTTTTAAGTTATTTTTATGTTAACTTGGTTTAATTGGTGCTATAGTGTGTAATTAAGATTTTGATATAATTATATTTGCACGCAACAATCAAATCAATAAATATCAAATCATTTTAATAGGGGAAAATGAGTAAAATTATTAGGGTTACTACAGTGCCTCAATCTTTGGGAGGATTATTACAGGGGCAATTGAAATACATGTCAAATCATTATGAGGTTATAGGAATTAGTAGTACAGGAGATGGAAGGTTAAGTGAAGTAGGTATTACCGAAGGCATACCTGTTATCGCTGTAGAGATGACTAGAAAAATTACTCCCTTTGCCGACTTGAAAGCAGTATACAAACTCTATAAAATTTTTAAAAGAGAAAAACCCACAATTGTACATAGTCATACACCAAAAGCGGGAACCTTAGCGATGTTAGCCGCTAAGTTGTCCGGTGTACCCCATAGGTTACATACCATAGCAGGGTTACCATTGTTAGTGGCAACCGGAGGGAAAAGAAAATTGCTTGATACTGTAGAAAAATTCACTTATGCGTGTGCTACAAAGATTTATCCTAATTCTTATGGTTTGAAATCCATAATAGTGAATAACGGATATACTACTGAAACTAAATTAAAAGTAATTGGTAAAGGAAGCTCTAATGGAATTGATACTTCTTTTTTCAATCCGGATTTATATTCTAAAGAACAACGCGTTGCTCTAAGAAAGGAATTAAATATAAGTCAGAGCGATTATGTTTTTCTATTTGTAGGAAGGTTGGTTAAAGACAAGGGAATAAATGAATTAATTGAAGCGTATCAAATCATATCAAACGAATATAAGAATACAAAACTTCTTTTAGTCGGTACGTATGAGAAGGACTTAGATCCTCTTTTGACAAAAACTGAAAAAGAAATAAATACAAATGCCAATATTATCTCTGTGGGGTGGCAAACGGATGTCAGACCTTTTTTCCATGCTTCGGATGCCTTGGTTTTCCCAAGCTATAGAGAAGGGTTTCCTAATGTTGTAATGCAAGCTGGTGCGATGGGGTTGCCTAGTATTGTAACTGATATTAATGGATGCAATGAAATAGTTGAACAGGATACTAATGGAATTATAATTCAGCCTCAGGATGTTCATAGCTTGTTAGAAGCGATGAAAAAATTCTTAGAAAATCCTGATTTCACTAAAAAATTGTCAAAAAATGCCAGAGAGGCAATTACCAGAAGATATGAACGTTTATTTGTATGGAAAAAATTGCACGAGGAATATGAGCAACTTTTAAAAAAATAATTTTTGAGATTTGAGTAGGCTGGTAAAGCGATTAAAAGTAGTTTTTAATGATCCTAATAGAAAAGGATGGATTAGAATTATAAAAGAGGCTGTTGATTTTAGTTTAACTAAGAAAGAGTTGCCTTACTTTTATTTAGGAAAATTTTTATATCGAAAAGGAATTAAAAATTATAAAGATTATTTAAGTAGCAAAGAAGTTGATAAAATTACCTTGTCAAAAAAGCTACATCATCCTGCATACGCTTCAATATTAAGAAATAAACTGTTTTTTGCATTATATACTGAAGAAAACCAGTTACCGGTACCAGCATTTCTAGGATATAATCTAGGCGCAACTTTTAATGATCGAAGCACAACAGTAAATTTAAGAAGAGAAGAATTATTTCAATACTTTGAGCGTATCTACAGAATTCATAATTGCGATAGGATTATAGTCAAATCTTTAACTGATCAGGGAGGGGATAATGTCTTTTTGTTTACGAAAGAAAATTTAGAAGAAATAATAAATGAATTAGGTGATTTTATTTTGCAATCAGATATGATTTTTCAAAGGTATTTAATTCAGCATGAGGATATTGATAAAATATATTCTCATAGTGTAAATACATTAAGACTTGATAGTTATATGGATAAAAAGGGTGATATCCATATAGTTTCCGCTTATATGCGTTTTGGTGCAGGAGGCAGTTATTTAGATAACAGTAGTTCAGGTGGTTTTTTTATTGGTGTTGACTTAGAAGAAGGAAGGTTATATCAAAAGAGCTTACAATTTATGAAGTACGGTGGTGGACATATCAGTAAGCATCCTGACACTGGATTTGTATTTGAAAACTTTAAGATTCCGTACTTTAAAGAAAGCAAAGAACTTGTAAAAAAAGCTGTATCTTGTATACCGGATAGACTAATAGGCTGGGATATTGCTATTACTCAAAACGGACCTGTGATTATTGAGGCAAATGATAATAATTCATTAATGGGTCCTGATTTAGTGCTTCAAGGCGTCTTGAAATACCCCATATGGAGAGAAATTCTTGAAGAAGCATAATAAAAATTAATAAAACTTAACCTACTTAATACAAAATGAACTGGAGAAACTTTCTTTTCTGGACTCTTGACAAAATCAGGGGTAAAAAGCTATTAAAACATTATCAGGAAATTAAATTCTGTGTAGAAAATCCTTTTGATTCCAAAACAACAGAGATTACTTCAGCGCATTTAGAGAATTTACTCGCTCATGCTTCTAGCCAAGTACCTTTTTATATAGATCAAAATTTATTAGGGAAATCAATACAAAGTTATCCTGTAATTAATAAAACATTTATAAAGGATAATTTTAGTGAGCTGCAAGCAAAAAATTATCTGGAGCATAATTGTTTTGAGGCGAAAACCAGTGGTTCTACAGGCACACCATTTATGGTATTACAGGATCAAAGAAAGCGATTAAGAAAGACTGCTGATACTATTTATTTTTCTAATAGAGCAGGGTATAAGGTGGGTTATAAGTTAATTTTTTTCAGGCTTTGGAAGGCCTTTGA